>CAZOES010000138.1:0-11906 GCA_964578865.1 uncultured Gemmatimonadaceae bacterium
GGATGGCCCAAAGAGTTCGGCGATCGTCTGGTCCTGCCGCTATTCATTGCCAACGGAGTCACCGGGGTGCGCGACATGGGGAGTGACCTCGAAGCGGTGCTACAAGCCCGAGACCAAGTAGCGGCGCACCGCCTGCTAGGTCCCCGGATGGTGGTCTCCGGTCCGATGCTGGACGGCCCCACCGCGACCTACAAAGCCTCCATCTCCCTGACTACAGCGGCGGATGGGCGGCATGCGGTCGACTCGCTCAAGAAGATGGGAGTCGACTTCATCAAGATTCAGTCGGGTGTGCCGAGGGAGGCTTACTTCGCCGCCGCCAGCGAAGCCAACCAGCTGGGCATCGAGTTCGTAGGTCACGTCCCCGATGCCATTCGTGCCTCCGAGGCAATCTCGGCGGGACAGCGAAGCTTCGAGCACCTGATCGGGGTCTTCGAGGCCAGCACGCCGGATGAGTCCGTATACCTGCTGCGAAAATGGGGCGCCGGTGGAGACTCCGCAGCCAACAAGAGTCTGGCAGCCCTGCTGCAGGGTTTCGATCCCGCCCGCGAAAGGGAACTCACCAAGCAGTTGGTCTACCAGCGGGTGTGGCAGTGCCCCACCCTCTTCTGGGAGCGGGGCCAATGGCTGGTCGACACCGTGAACTACCAGGCCGATCCCGACCTGGCACTCACACCAAAATCATGGATCGACAAGAGATTCCCGGCGATGCAGAAGGGAATTCTGCAGAGTCTGGGGACCGACTCGCTCTCGGTACGGGCCCGATTCGTTGAGCACGAACTGGGCATCGTGAATCGACTGCAGGCCGCGGGAGTTGGGTTCCTGGCCGGAACCGACACTCCTGCAGGTGTCGACGTCACTCCCGGGATCTCGCTTCACCTCGAGTTGCAGCGTTTCGTGGCAGCGGGATTCACTCCACTGGAAGCGCTGCAGACGGCCACTCTCAACCCAGCCAGGTTCTACCGGAAAGAGGGGGATTTCGGGAGCGTCCAGGTGGGGCGGATCGCCGATCTGGTTCTGTTGAAGGCCAATCCACTGGAAGACATCAGGAATACCCGGACCATCGCCGGGGTTATTGCCGATGGACGCTACTTCGCCGGAACCGCGCTCGATTCGCTGCGGGCCAGCATCAAACAGGCGGCCGCGGCGCAGTAAGCCTCGGGAAGACATCTCGAGAAACTTCTGGAACGAAATTGCGTCTCGGCGTGACTGGGTTTGAGCACCACTCCGCCAAGGCGATTCAATGCCCACTCTTCAGTTACGCCAGGTCCGCCTCGCGCTCGGGCTGGCTTCCGTCTTAGTCAGTTCCACCGCAGCGGCTCAGGGTAACTGTCAGGCCGCCTTCAAGGATTCCATTTCGGTGAGGACCCTCGCGGCGTTCGAGCGGGTGGCAGCGGTTCCACCGATCTGGGGCAACTACTCCCTGGCCCGGCACCCGCTGCTCCTGCTCGCGGACACGAGCTTTCACGGGAGTCCGGTGACGCCGGCGTGCGCAGCGATATGGCGCGCCCGCCAGCCTCTGAAGGTCATCGAGCTGCAGGTCCGCCCGGGGCTCTCCACCCCGTTGTACGGTATGCTCAATCTCGACCCCGCTGGCCCCGGCGCGGTCAGCGGTGGAGCCGACCTGCTCGAGTCCTGGCGCCGCCGAGTGAATCCAGCGGACACCGCGAAGTTCGCGGCTCTTGACCTTCGCCGGGCAGTCATCCTCCCGGTCCCGCTCAATTTCAGTAACCTCGGCGCATTCGGGAAAGCCCTGGCCCAGATCAAAGCGGATCCGGCTCGGATGCAGGCCGACCTGGCGGTGCACGAGAGTTTCCACCTCCACTCCCAGTTTCCTACCTGGCTCGACCAGTCCAAGGCGTACGCCTGGCCGACCTGGGAGCGTCAACCCGACCGGGCCGAACTCCGCCAGCGATGCTACGCCGGATCGGAGGCGCTATCGAATGCACTCGCGGCGGAGCTGGCAGCGTTGAGCGCCGCCTTCGACTCCCTCGCTGACGCGGTTACGTCCGAACGCATTGATGGAGCCTTGGCGAATGCGCGGCAGTTCGTCGCCCTGCGGGCGGATCGGAGGCGGCTGCAGGACACCATGACCGTCGACCAGGAAGGACGCCGGATCTCCTGCGGCCTGGCCGAAGACATCATGGAACTCGAGGAAGGAAGTGTGCAGTGGCTGGCCCAGATCACCACCATCAGGGCCGGTCTGGTCAAACTGGAAAAGCTCAAAGGCACTTTCGCGAGCCCGCAGCCGGAAACCTTCTATCAGTTCGGACCGCTCCAGCTGCTGGTACTCGAACGGCTGCTCGGCGTTGATGAGATGCCCCGAATCACTTCCGCCATCGGCAATGCCTCGGGGCCGGATCAGTTGCTGTTCCAGCAGTTCGATCGGGAGACGGCGCAGCTGGCCGAGCGACGCCGGCATTAGCCCTCACAGCGAGAGTTGGGCTCCACCTACAATCCGATGCGCTCCCAGCGGGTCCGCGGTGAGCGGCAACCCGTAGTGAACCCGGAATCGCATCGCCGAGTTGGGGCGAAATTGCCCGCCCAGCACCAGCAGATTCTGGTCACTTCCCATCCCATCGGTATCGAATCGCTCCCACCGGGTCAGTACCTGAACCGCGCCGCTGATCGCTCGGCCGACCGTGAGGTACCAGCCCATCGGGTCCTTGGTGGCACCGCTGTTGAAATCGAGCCGAGCGTGAATAGCCTCGGCAGCGACCAGCCAGCCATTCGATTCCATTCTCAAGTCGGCCCCCAATAGTCGCCGCCTGCCGGCGAAGGACGGGACCAGAGTTCCGATCGGAGCCATGGAGTCGGTGCTGATCCCAGCCTGCACCGCCAGATCGAGCTTGAATCGGGCGGTGCGGAAGGGATGCAGCCCGAGCCGGCCTGCCAGGAGAAGCCGATCGTCGTCATTGCTGGCGCGTCCCTGCCCATTGCCATTGAACCCGCCCACCGCGAGATCGGCCGAGCCGTTGGTGGTGGAGGCTAGAAGCTGAGCCCCAACCTGACGGCCGGGGGCAAGTGCGGTAACGACAGCGGACCGCTCGGTGAACTCGAGAGCACCGGCACCGGTCAGCGCCTCCTGGCTGAACGGCGCCTTGAACTGACCCAGCTCGATTCCGAGTTCGGGTATTGGGTGATAGCCCAGCCGAAGATCGAGCAGACCGGGCGAGACGGCGAAGTTGCCCTGCAGGAGGTAGCTGAACCGGCGGCGAAAAAGTTCCCCGCTCAGGGCAACCCTGGCGTTGGGAACCCGGAATCCGGATCGATATCCGCTTCCTGATGCAGGATCAGCTTCTCCAGTGCTCTGCAGCAGCAGGGTGAGCGAAAGTTCCTCCGACTTGATCCGCCGTCGCAGTGCCGCAAGGTCCTCCTCTTGACCCTGAACCGAGCCGACCAGGCCGAGTACCAGAGCAACGGCCGCCATCACATTCCTGATCATCCGACAGAAATCGTCCCGGCTGCCCCCGGGTTCCCAGATCTTGGCCAGATAGTTACCTTCCACTCACCTGATGAGTGGAGGGCCGCTTGGCCAAGACCCCGTCCGAACTGCTGCAGGGCACCGTCGATATCCTGATCCTCCGGGCCCTGGCCTGGGAATCGATGCACGGCTACGCCATCTCCCGCTGGCTGGATCAGCGAAGTGACGGTCAACTGGCCGTCGACGGCGCGGGACTCTATCAGGCGCTGCACCGGCTGGAGCAGAAAAAACTGATCGAATCGAGCTGGGGTGTGTCGGAGAACAATCGCCGGGCCAAGTACTACCAGCTTACTACCAGCGGCAAAGCTACCCTCAAAACCGAAACGGCCGTGTGGCGGAAGTACGCCGAGGCGGTAACCAAAGTGCTGAGCCCCGCCTGATATGTCTCCCAAACGAAGGTTGTTCCGCTTCCCGTGGCGTTCCCGTGAGTCCATTGCGGAGGATGTCGATGCCGAAATCCAGTTCCACGTGGATGCCCGCACCGCGGATTTCAAAGAAGCGGGGATGACCACCGGCTCGGCCCGAGCCAGAGCTCAGGCGGAGTTCGGCGACATCGAGTTCACCCGGCAGTACTGCCAAGAGATGGATGAGCGCACCGAACGAGGCCTTCGTATGACCGATCGACTGGCAGCCTGGCAACAGGATTTGCGCTACGCCTGGCGGACCCTGTGGCGGAGTCCCGGCTTCACGTTGGTATCGATTCTGACCCTCGCGCTCGCCATTGGAGTCAACACCGCAATCTTCAGCGTCGCTCGGGGCGTGCTGCTCCGTCCCCTGCCCTTCGGCGAGCCCGATCGGCTGGTTGGGTTCTTCACCGTTCCCGACAGCCGTCCGGCCGACCGCTACGAGCTCTCCGCTCCTGACTTCATCGACTATCGGGCTCGGCAGAAATCGCTGAGCGGGATCGCGCTCTGGTCCTACCGCATGGCCGCGACCTGGCGGCCCAGCAACGGCGACCCCCAGATCGTCAACGGGTTGCCGGTGTCGGCTAACATCTTCGAGGTCCTGCAGGCCAAGGCACTCCAGGGCCGGACTTTCGCTCAGGGAGACGACCTCCCTTCCGCCCATCAGACCGCGGTACTCGGCTACGGCTTCTGGCAGCGGGAGCTGGGTGGAGATCCCGTCATTGGCAAATCACTTTCGCTTTACGATCAGCAGTACGAGATCATCGGGATCATGCCTCGGGGTTTTGCTATCCGGGGCAAGGAAGATCTCTACGTCCCGCTCGATATCAGCGGCGATCTGGCCAATCCCTCGGTAACCCGTAAGCAGCACGTCTACGTCGCGATCGGCAGACTCAAGCCCGGTATCAGCCTGGCGGCCGGGCGAGCCGATGTTCTCTCGGTCTCCCGTCAGCTTCAATCGGAGTATCCCGAAGCCGACGGCCAGTTCACCGCGACGCTCGAGCCGATGCATGAACGATTGGCCCGGGGACTGGAGAGGCCGGTCCTGCTGCTCCTGGCTGCTGCGATCGCAGTGCTGCTGATCGCCTGCGCCAACCTGGCCAATCTCACCCTCTCGCGGACCGTCGGTCGGCGCACCGAGATCGCGGTGCGGGCGGCGCTGGGCGCAGGTCGGGCCCGGATCGCCCGGCAGCTGCTCACGGAGTCGGTCCTGCTGTCAGTGCTGGGCGGGGCCATCGGCCTGGCCATCGCTGAAGTGGCGACTCGAACGATTCTCGCTCTCAACCCCGACACACTGCCGCCGCTCTTCTCGGTTCATATCGACAGCCAGGTCCTCGCATTCAGCATCGTGCTCTCACTGGCGACCGGATTGCTGTTCGGCCTCCTGCCCGCCATCGATGCCGGCAAGGCCGATCTCCAGACCTCGCTTCGGAGCCAGGGCCGCGGTGGAACTGCCCGAGGAAGTGAGCGGGCCCGCAGGGGACTGGTGATTGCCCAGGTGGGAATGGCGGTGGTGCTTCTGGTCGGCGCTGGTCTCCTGATCCGGAGTTTCCGCGATCTCACCCGAGTCGACCTGGGCTTCGATCCCGACCATCTGATGACCGCTCAAGTGCGGGTCGACGGCACCCGCTACGACTCGGCTGCAGCGGTGAATCGCTTCTACGACGGCGTGCTTGGTGAACTCGCGTCCACTCCGGGAATCGAGGCGGTTGGCGCCACGATGCACGTGCCGATGGAGGGAGGGGAGAACAGCGGAATCTTCGTGGAAGGGTCGACCATGGACCCGGAGCACCCGCCGGGAATCGGGTACACCATGGTACGGGGAGATTACTTCAAGGCGATGCGGATCCCGATCGTCAAAGGCCGAACCTTCGACGGAACCGACACACCTGAGGCACCGCCGACTGCCCTCATCAATGAGGCGGCTGAGCGGGCCTTTTTCCCCAACCAGGAAGCGGTGGGGCGCAGAGTAAGGATCGGGCCCAACCCCAAGGCCGCCTTTGTAACCATCATCGGGGTGGTTGCGGACACCAGGGATCTCTCGCTCGACACTCCCCCGGAGCCGCGCTACTACGACAACGCCCGCCGGAACACCTGGTGGGGTTCATTGGATCTGGTGGTGCGCACTTCGGGGAATCCGGAGGGGGCCATCCCGCTGATTCGGAAGGCTGTGAGAAATGGCGACCCGTTGCTGGCGGTCCGCAACTTCGAAAGCATGGAGAATGTGATCGGGGTCAGTCTGGCCGCTCGGCGATTCGCCCTGGCCTTGGCAACAGCATTCGCCGCCCTGGCACTGACTCTGGCGGCAGTTGGGATCTACGGTGTGCTGGCCTACTCCGTCACTTCGCGGACCAGAGAGTTCGGGGTTCGTCTGGCCCTGGGAGCCTCTCCCCGCAGCGTGCTTACGCTGGTACTGCGGGAAGGGCTCGGCTGGTCACTGCTGGGACTCGCCATCGGAATCGCCGCGGCCCTGGCAGGTGGGCGGTTGCTCGCCGGCATGCTTTACGGGGTGAGTGCGGCCGACGGGGTGACCTATCTCGTCGTCGCGCTCGGCCTGCTCCTGGTGGTGGTTGCAGCTTGTGCAATACCGGCCCTTCGGGCTACGAAGGTGGATCCGCTTAGGAGTATGAGGGCGGAGTGACTGGGAACGCCCGTCATCCCGAAAACGAGCGAAGCGAGGAGGAGGGATCTACTCAAGATGAGTAGATCCCTCGCTCGCTTCGCGATCTCGGGATGACGTTGCCCTTCCTACGGAACCGGATCCGGCCCCGGGCTCGCCTGAAGATACAGGTCGATATCGTTGGTACCGATCTCCATGATCTGATAGCCGCAGTACTCGATCCCGGACCATTTTCCGCCGGCCGGCCCATCAATGATCACGTTGTACACACCCTCCTCCAGGCCACTGGCACTCCAGCGCCCGTCACTCGCACTTACCGCCGTGGCCACTGGAGTACCCGCCTCGCAGACTCCCGGCGGTGGAGGTGGGGGCTCGGTGGTGTCAGGGGGACTGATCACCGTATCCAGCAGGGATCGCAGCCCATGGCGGATGGTCAGCAGGGTGTCTCCACCAGGTGGCGTGAGGGTGGTATCGGGACCCGGGACAGGTGCCGGAAAATCCCCTACCCGGATCAAGGTGATCGTGGCGCCGGCAATCTCGACTCGCTGACTGTCAGGAGCCGCAGTCATGCCGTAGACCGTGCCGCCGGCGGAGGCATTGCCGCCGCCCTGGCTATTGGCAGAATTCTCGGAACTTCCTCCATCCTTGCAGGCGGCCAGAGCGACAAGACCGAGCCCCAGTAGTTGCCACCTTCGCATTGCTGCCTCCCCCTATTCGTAAGTGCGGTTGTTCGGCCCCTGCTCGTCCCCGAAAGCACCTGCGGGATACACCGAGAAGACCCCGCGCCCCTCCCCGCCGTCACAGTGTGGCGAGTTCGAGTCTGGTAGGGTCTTGCCACCCCGTGTCCAATCCCGGAGCTCCCCGGCGCCACTACCTGTGAGCGGTCACAACTTCATTCAAGGAGGCTGGTATGCGTCGGGTGGTGGCGATGACTCTGTTGCTGGTGCTGGCGGCAGCTTGTTCGGACGACCCCAACGGGCCCGACAATCGAGATCCGAGCGTGCGGGCCCGGTCAGCCTCCTCGGCTCCGGCTCAACTCAATACCCCGGGTCTGCCCGGCCGGAATGTCATTCGGGATGGGAAACTCACTGACGGCGAATAGTGAGCATCTGCGAGCGCAGTCCTTCCTCTCAAAGGGGACCAGTCAGCGACGGGTCCCCTCTGCTGTCGACACCCTTCTAGTGCAGTTCTCCTGATCCGGGTCGTCCCCCGAAGCACTACCCGGGACGCCGGGCACCCTCCCGTGACACAGTGACCAGTTCGAGTCTGGTGAGGTCTTTCAACGATGAGCGTGCCCGATGCCGCACTGGTCCACCAGGCGCAACATGGCGATCTCGACGCCTACGCTGAATTGGTGCACCGGTACCGGGCGGGGCTGGAACGTTACGCTCTGCACCTGCTGGCGAACCGGGAAGAGGCCGAGGAGGCGCTGCAAGACAGCCTCCTGAGGGCGTACCGCTCAATCGGCCGGTGCGAGCAGCCGGAGAAATTCCGGGCCTGGCTCACCCGGATCCTGGTGAATCGCTGTCGAACCCGATTGACCCGGTCCCCTGCGCCGGTCCGGGATAGCGAACGGGATCGCGCGCTCGACGCCGCGGCGGTGCAGCCGATGGTGGATCGCAGCGCCTGGGGCGAGGAAATCCAGCGAGCGCTTGGCGCCCTGGCGGTCGATCAACGAGAGGCGTTTCTGCTGCGGCACGTGGAAGAATTCAGTTATGAAGAGATGGCCGAGCTGACCGGAGTGTCGGTACCAGCCTTGAAGATGCGGGTAAGTCGGGCCTGCGAGCGGTTACGCTCTGAACTGCGGGAGGTGTACCGTGGATGACGACAACGAACTGTCCTCCGACCCGGTACTCCGCGAGGTAGTCGGTTCACTCCGCCAGCCGGTTCAGTTGGGAGACCGGGCGGTAGAGCGGGCCCTGGCCCAGCTCAAGAACGAATCGCGCAGGCGAGGCTGGCTCTCCCATCCTGGATGGGCCGCGGCGCTGGCCGCGAGCCTGCTGATAGCCGTCTTTGGCGTTCGAGAGCTGGGTCATTCGCGGAGTGATGGGGTGACCTTTGCGCTCAACGCACCTGCCGCCGATCGAGTCGCGCTGATTGGTGATTTCAACGACTGGAATCCGGAGGCGAATCCCCTGGCCAGGGGCAGCAGTCAGTGGTCAGTGACGCTGAAACTCAAGCCTGGGCGCTATCGCTATTCGTTTGTGGTGAACGGGTCCAGCTGGCAGGCGGATCCTCGCACTCCAGTGGCCGAGGACGACTTCGGGACGCCGACGTCGGTGATTACGGTGGCGAATTGAGACACGGGCCGAGGGTGGTGGGGCGTGGAGCGTGGGTCACTCTAGTGGCCCTGACCGTTCTGCTCGAGGTGTCGAGCCTGTCGGCTCAGGACCCACGACTCACGGCCCGGTTGAGCCCAGGACCGCGGAGTGCGGTGCAGCGGCTGGTCGATAGCGCGACTGCCACCGGTCTCCCGACCGAGCCTCTCATCAAGAAGGCGCTGGAAGGGGTGAGCAAAGGCGCCGACTCGGCCCGGATTGTCAGCGCAGTACAGTCGCTGCTCAATCATCTGACCACCGCGCGCCAGCTGTTCGGGCCGGAGGCAAAGGAATCGGAACTGGTGGCCGGGGCCGCCGCGCTCCGGGCCGGCGCAACCAACGCGAATCTGGCCCGGCTCGCCACGGTCAGGCATAACGAGCAGCTCACGGTACCACTGAGTGTCCTCGCCGATCTGCTGGCTTCGGGGATTCCCGGCGATCAGGCATGGAACAGCGTTTACGACATGGCCACTCGAGGCGCCAAGGACGAGGCGTTCCTCCAATTACGGGATCGCCTGACCAGCCCCGAAGCCCGGCGGGCTCCCGGTATTCCTCCGCCGGCGGAGCATCCGCCACCCGCGCCACTCCCCGGCACGGAGCGTCCCCTATGAGAGCGACCGGTCTCCTGATAGGACTGGTCGCGTTCGCGCTTCCAGCCGAGGCCCAGTTCACCGCCAGAATCGACGCGGGGCTCGGTGGTCCAGGCACGCAGTCCAGCGGGTGGATGACCGCGTCGTGGTTCAAGCCACTGGTCGCCCCGCCTGTATTATTTGAGCTGACGGGCACGGCCCAGGCTCAGCATGGCACCGGTATCGACGACGCCGGGGCCGGGTGGGGCGGTGCGCGAGTGCATCTGGCCGGCCGGGACCAGGGTCTCTGGATGGGATTGCAGGCCGGCCGCGACTATCTCGGCACCATTCGTCGCTGGGAAGCTGCCGCGTGGAAGACCGTCGGTCCCTTCTCGATACAGGTGCAGGGATGGCAGACCGCCACTAGTCTGGCTCAGAGCGTTGACACCACTTCCACCCTCCCCGACACACTCTCACCGCAGGGCTCCGACCAGCGCATCCGCACCACCACCGACTTGGGTCTCTGGATCCGCTGGGGCGGCGGCCGAACCGAGCTGGCCGTGGCCTCGGGACTTCGATTCGGTCTGACTGAGCCGGCGCTTCGGCCCTTGTCTCCCGGCGCGGATCCTCGGACCAGCCAGACCGCCAACAGCAGAACCATGCTGAGCTCGACCTGGTGGATGCTGGAGGGAACCTGGTGGGCGATGGACCGGATCGGGGTGGTCGGAAGTGTGGGCCGGCAACCGACCGATCCATCGCTGGCCTCGACCGGCGAGGCTTTTCTCCGGGTTGGATTCCGGGCAGCGCTCCAACGGAGGCGATCGGAGCCCAAGCCCCCTCCGGTGAATGGGATTGCCGCGGCGTTCCGGGCTCAGCGACAGAGAGGTGAACTGGTCGAGTTCACTCTGATCGCGCCCCAGGCTCAGCAGGTGGAAATCATGGGCGACTTTACTGACTGGTCTCCCATATCAATGGAAAAGGAAGGCGACGTCTGGCGAGTCCGGCTGCCGGCGACGCCGGGTCTCCATCGAGTGAATGTACGATACGATGGCGGAGCCTGGCGGGCACCACCGGTCACCCGGATTGTCAAAGACGAGTTCGGTCAGGAGAGCGGTGAGATGATGATTGGGTGAGACGGGAGACGGGAGACGGGAGACGGGACGGAAGTTACTTCATAGCTGACGCGGAACCGCTCCGGCGCAACAGGGCCACCCGCACCGCGTCCACCACTAAACGCAGGTCGTCGGTTTTGGACAACAGGGGCACCCCGCGCTGCTCGATTGGACCATGGATTCGGGGATCGCCAGAGGCACCGGTAAGGAAGACCACCCGGTTAGCCAGGTCGGGGTTCACTTCCAGCAAACGGTCGTAGAATGCCAGTCCGTTGATCTCCGGCATGAGCACGTCGCTCACCACGCCATCCGCCGCACCCCCGTTGGCGAGGTGCTCGAGCGCCGCCTTGGCTGATGCGGCCTCCTCGACGCCAAACCCGGCCCGTTCGAAGAAGGCGCGCAGTGCCCGGCGCATGGATGGTTCGTCATCGACGATCAGGACAGTCTTCACAGGTTGTTGTGTTGCAATGGTTTAGCCGCTCTCCCTAAGGGACCCCTCGCCTTCGCTCCGCTGCGGCTCGGGATTGTGGGTTCTGAGCTTCGCTCTGAACCCACAAGTATCGGTGGGACCTCAAGTTCATTTGACCCCTGCCTACAGGCTGGGCTATCATTCCGCCCATGCCGGACATCTTAATTACCAAGACAAAAGAAGACGCCGCCTCCAAGTCTCTGCAGGTTTCGGTCCCGGTGGACAAAGTCCGCCAGGCCGAGAAAAAGGCCGTCAAGTACTACGGAGCCAACGCCAGACTGCCCGGTTTTCGGCCAGGCAAGGCCCCTGAGGCCGTGGTTCGGAAGCGGTTCGGTGATGCTATCCGCCAGACCATGCTGGAGGAGTTGATCCGGGAGAGCTGGGACGCAGCCCTCAAGACCGAGGGGCTCAAGCCGATCGCAGAACCCCATATCCACAACCTGAAGTTCGAAGACGGCCAGGATCTCGAGTTCGAGTTCCACGTCGACGTGCGGCCTGATGTCGCGCTCAAGAAGAGCGGCGGCTTCAAGGTGGAGCGGAAGGTCCCGGCGGTGAGCGCCGAACAGGTAGAGGAGCGGCTGCGCGACCTGCAGGAACGGAAGGCCTCCTGGCTGCCGGTGGAAGGCCAAAAGCCGTCTCCCGGCCAGATGGTGCGGATGGAAGTTGCCCCGCTGGAAGGCGACGTAGCCGGGTCTTCCCAGCCGTACACCATGGTCCTGGGTGAGGGCCGGGCGATCCCCGATGTCGAGGAGCGGGTGATGACCCTGCTCCCCGGTGAAACGGTGGACGCCGAAGTGCGCTTCCCCGATGATCACCCCGATGAGAGCAAGCGGGGTCAGACCCGCCGGGTGCGGATCACCCTGCATGAAGTGAAACGGCAGGAGCTCCCGCCGCTGGACGATTCCTTTGCCCGGGAAGTGGGCGACTTCGAGA
>CAZOES010000139.1:0-11877 GCA_964578865.1 uncultured Gemmatimonadaceae bacterium
GCATTCCCCTGCACGACGTGTCGTCCATGTTGACCCCGATGCGAGGGTGCTATATGGCGGGGGTTATCGCCAGCGGGTAATACGAGAATCGATTGTTCATTGAAAACGCGCGGGGGCACGGGGCGCTGATTGTGGCGGATGTGGTGAAGCGGCTAGGCGGCTAGACGGCCAGGCGGCTAGTAACGGCAAGAAGGGTGAGTTCCTCGCGGAGCTCACCCTTCTCGCTATTTCTATCCCGCCGGGCCGCCCTGCGACTTACGAGGCGTTGGCTGCGAACCAGGCCGCCACGTCGAATCCGACCGGATCAATTTCATAGTATCGGTTCTTGTAATAGCGGCCAGTGGTCGGGAAATACGGCGGCGGACGGATCCCGTCGCATCGGTCATAGCTCCACTGGGGGTTCCAGCCGGTGCCGGAACTCGTCATTCGGGAACCGTTGATACCTTGGATCGCGGCGCCCACCATGTTGAAGCAGCCCCGTCCCACTGAAGTGCCTACGCAGACTTCCGAGTTGGTCGAACCGCCCGAGACATCCTCGGTCTGGATCGAATTGAGTGTCAGGACTGCGGCGTGGAGGAACTCGTCCGCAGTATCATCGTATCCGGTGCGGTAGACGTTATTGACCCGGAATGGAGAGTTGACGGCATTGTCTTCCAGCATAAAGAACTGGGCGCTGAGCAAGCCCAGGATGTCGGCCGAGCAATCTACGCTGCTGCCGGGGGCCGTCACGTAGGTGATGTCGTCAGCCAGCATCATGTTGCCGGAGCTCGCGACCGTTATCTGGCCCCGAACCAGGCCGCTGACGGCCACGCTTCCGTTGGCGTAGACCACGCCCTTGAAGTTGGGGTTGAACGGGCGGTTAACCGGCCAGAGAAAGCGGGCCTGGGTCGCACCTACCAGGTTGCCGTCGGGCAGCCGCCCGTTGGCAATCGCCACCGGGGCCGCGCCTGCGCCATACCCAGGCCAGGGGAGCCACTGGCCATAATTGGCCGGCGCCGGCGTCACGGCCACGAAGCCGCCAGGGTTCGCGGGCGTAACGGTCAGTCGGGGGTCTCCGCCGAGGTAGCAGCGACGACTGGCGCTGGTCAACATCGCCTGAGCCGCCGCCAGCCGGGTCCCGGCCGCGTTGGTGTCCATCGCGGTGCGGAACGCGCCGTTGGCGGGCGAGGTGAACCCGCAGTTGGGAGACTGGCCATTGGGGTCGGTGCTACTGCCGCTGTTCCATTCCCGCGCCGTCACGTAGGCCTTGGCCGCGGCAGTCGGCGTCGCACCCACAGCCTGGTACACCCGCATGAAGCCTTCGTCCGCACCGGTAAACTGGCCGTCACCGTTGATATCGACCGGAATGAATTCAATCCGGACGCTGGGATCGTACACCGAAGTGCCGACCGCGCCGCCCGGAACGTTGGTATTCCCGGCGGCTGCATAGGTGGCCAGATCCGCGAGCGCGGCCGGAGTCGGCATCGGAATGACGGCTTGGTTTTCCTTGTACCCCTGGCGGAAGATGCCGTTGGCCGGAGAATTGATCGTCGACGCGGTGGTCACCGGGCCCCAGAAGGTCGGGTCGGCACCGGTGGCGGAGACGTAGAGCGTACCGTTGGTATGGAGCGGACCAAACACCTGAATGCCGTTGGCGAAAACAATGCTGGAGGTGGTTCGATCGTCAAAGCGGGCGAACTTTGCAAAGGACTCCTGACTCAGTTCCGCCCGGCGCACCACTACGGCACCACGGACGTCGCTGATGACCGAAAGGACGCTGGCGTAGACTCCGAACTGCCCGCTGGTCGAGCCGGTTTCGCCGACGTAGACCGAGCGGGTAAAGCCGGGAATCGCCGCGCCGGTGGCGTCCCGAACCACCGCATTGTTCTGCAGGGTCAGATAGCTTCCGGAAGTTTGGGGCAGCGCCAGCCCACCATTCAGGGTATCCCGGGCGATCTCGAGCCCCATATCCGCCGCGGACTGCATTTCCAGTTCCTTGGCATGATAGCGTGAGATCAGGGTGGCATTGGACGACATGAGAATGGCACCGATGGCCATCGCGGTCACCGCGAAAGCCAGGAGCAGGGCCATCAGCAGAGCAAAGCCCCGTTGGTCGCTCTGACGCTTGCGTGCCATACCGTCATTCCTCCAGATGGTAAACTTCAGTTGGGCCGAACTACGGCGCTGGTCAGCATACTCGACTCGGTCGGATTACAGTCCTGGGCAGTTATCGCGTACACGTAGTCGGTACCCGCGACAACGCCACCGTCCACAAACGTGTAGCTGGCGACCCCGCCGGCCGGGACAGCCGTAAGGGCGGAACCAAAGGCGGGATCGGTCTGAAGCCGGCGGTAGACGTTGTACTGGGTCACGTCGGTCTGGCCGCTGGTCTCATCCACTGAGGCAGGCCAGGTAAGGGTCACCGTCGGCGGAGTGAGCGCCAGATTAGGCACGACCACCAGGCCGCCACCACCCACGAACAGCGGGGCATCACCACAGCTCTGCAACCGCACCAGACCGTTGTTCGGCAGCTTGACGCTGGTGGACAGGTCGGAGGTGCGCTTATCGGTTCCGGTCAGCCCATTGGTCACCCGAATGTTGATCCGTACCGCCTTCACGCTGTCCGCCAGGGCGGTAGTACTCCCGGCCGTGTCCCCCAAGCTGCCGTGGATCGACAGGGTGTGGACAATCGGAAGGGTGATTCCGCTTCCGGCCGCGTTGGCCAGGACCAGCGAATCCTGGGTAGGGGCGGTCAGACTTCGGGGATGGACGTAGTACTCGAAGAAGGGACGCCCGGGGTAGGCCTCGATGTTACTGGCCACCATCTCCGGGGCGGTGCCGTTGAGCTTCATCAACAGCAGGTAGTCGCCGGCCACTGGGGTAGTCGAGTCCGGCCGGAAGTAGAAGACGATGGTCTCAGCTCGGCAGCCGCCGGTACTGTAGTTCACCGATGGGTACGTGAAGGCCGGCGCTGAATTGGGGATGGCCGCGGCGGCGGCGGTTGTCATCAGGTCAACGGCCAGGGCCGGCGCATCAGGATTGGTGTTGACCGCGCAGTTATCCACGACCCGGGAGGCGTAGTTCGCGTTGAACGCGACGACATCGTTCCCCCCGTAAATAAACATCGGCTGTTGCGAGGCAACCCCGGCGCCTGCGGTCCGGAGCATCCGGTCGACCGTGGCCAGAACGTAGCGGCCGTTCTGCGACAGCTCGAGTCGCTGGCCGCCGAAGCGGAAGTTCTGGCTCTGGGACCGGAAAACGGCAATGGTCGAGCCCATGATCAGGGACATCACCAGCATGGCGATCATGAGTTCCACGAGCGAGAAGCCGGCTCGGGGAGCGCGGCTGAACAATGGGGTCTTCATGGCTTGGCCACCGCTGCAGTCAGGTTCACGGTATCCGCGGCGGTTGCACCGAAGCGGATCATGCTTGGCTCGGTCACCTTCACGGTGATGATGGTGTAATCGCGGGCCGGCGAGGTCCCGGTCACCCGGGTAACCGACGTCGTTCGCCGCATCTGGCTGTAGCCGGGGAAGCCGGTGACCGTACCCACGTAGGTGTTGGGCAACGGATAGCCGGGGTCGGAGAGAATCACTTCCAGCTGCTGGCGAGCGACCGCCGAGGCCACCGTTCTGGCGCTGGAGGTGCCGACCACGTGCAGAAACGAACTTACGAATCGGCCGAGTCCCAAGGCCACGAAGGACAGGATCACCATGGCGATCATGACTTCGATCAGGGTGAAGCCGCGAGAACGTTTCATCAGTTGCCTCTCTGCCAGCCGGAGGGAGTGTATCGCTGCCAAATGACTCGGCCGCTGCCCCGGATGATCTGTCCCGCCCGGCTGCGGTAAGGATTGTTCTGGACCGCGCTCTTTTTCGTAGTGATGTAGAAGCCGCCGTTTTCGCTGGCGGTGCCATCCCGTCGAAACACCAGGACCGGCAGTCCACTCTGAGTCTGGGTCAAGTTGACCGTGGCGGATCCGAAGCTGCTGGCCGGGGCAGAAGCCCTGCCCAGTGTCACCCCGTCCTCCAGCGGAATGGAGATGATTCGCTCGGCGCCGTCCATCAGTCCGTTGTTGTTCTCGTCTTCGTGAATCCGCAGCCGTCGGTTGGTGGAATCGAAGGCTACCCGCACGTCGTGCTGCAGCGTGATGGCGAGGCGTTGAGCGTAGGTGAGGGTGCTGGTCATGGTCCGCACTGCCGAGTTCACCTTGTAGGACTCGACATCCAGCCGAGGAAGGGCTAACGCCGCCAGGATCCCCACGATGACCATGGAGATCATCAACTCGATCAGGGTGAAGCCATTGACCCGCCGTTGCTGCTTCATGGTGACACTCCAGCGTCTCTTTCTCTGGGTTCCGGGCGACTAAACAGAGGACAGCTTCTCTGTATTATCGGCTGGAGGCTGTGAGCCAAGACCCATGGGCCTATTACGATCTGGGCCCTATCAGCGAGAGCCATGCCGTGTCACTCTTGCTGTTTAAGTTATTTATTTGCAATGATTTACTGCGATTGATCCGGCGGGGGGTAATCTGGCGCTACCGCAGTCCGCACTCCCGGGTGGATGCGGCAACCCCGGCCCGCCAGGCGGCGGACCGGGTGTACGAATTTATTACGGTCCGGTTACCCGGTTACGCTCGTAAATGAGATTGCGAGGGGCCACGTACCACTCATAGGATCGGCTGAGAGGCAACCCACCATTAATCCGGGGGTCGACCCGGTCCGACTGGATCACCGCCCGGACCCGGATGGCCGCGATGTCGTTGTAGTCGTTGGTTCCGTCTGCGTCGGTCGGGTTGGCTGCAGCGGCCTCATCCCCGTCGGTGAAAACCAGAGTGGCGGTGAACGACTGAACCCCGTCGGCGATCACCTCACCGGCGAAGCTGCCACCGGCGTTCAGGGAAGTGGCCCGCATCAGCTGGGTGCCGGCCCGGTAGTAGATCACCGGCTGAACCCGCTGCAGCACCGCGGAATTGGCGTTGGCGTTAGAGAGCCCGGTCAGCATACCGGAGGTGTGATGAATTACGATCGGGGCGTTGCTGAACGAGATGCGGTAGGTATTGCTGGCACCGGCCTGGATGCCGGTAATCTGGACCAGCCGGCGCTGCTGGTTGAGTTGCAGCCGGGCCACGTCGTTCACCGCCAGATTGGGGGCGGCCGTCGCGGCGATCACCACGCAGGTCAACCCGCAGGTGCCGTTGTTCGGCGCGACGGCATTGCTCAGCGAGTAGGACGAATCCGGATTAGGGCGGTAGGCGATCCGCAGAATCGACACGCTGTCGTTCCACACTGCCAGAGTCCCGAAGTCGGCCATCGATTCGATGTCGACTCCGGTCTCGGCCAGGTCCCGTTGGAGGGTCAGGCCGATGAACCGGGCGTTCCGGTCGATGGCGTCCCGCATCTGCAATCCTGACATGCTGCGGAAGGTGGTGAGCGCCAGCGAAGTCGCGGAGGAAAGCACCAGCACACCGATGACCACGGCGATCAACAGTTCGATCAGCGTAAAGCCCTCACGCGAGCGAGCCACTCTCGGGGTCATCTCAGCTGCTCCGGTAAATGAGGGTGACGATGTCGACCGGTACCACTGACCGGGGATAGATCACCGATACCTGAACTTGCAGAAGATTGTTGGCCAGCACGGTCACCGTCGTGGTCCGTGAGTAGGCCCCTCCTGGTGCGGACACGCCCCGGGCATCGACGGCCATCGCCGGTTCGGAAACCAGGGTCCAGGGGTTCCGGGAACGGAGTATCTCGGCGTAATCCCGCGCGATGGTCAGTGCCACCGTGCGGTTGGCCACATTGCCCTGGCTCTGGACGATGGCGGCCTGAGCCCGGGCCAGTGCCAGCAGACCGATGGCGAGGATGGCGAGCGCCACCATTACCGAGACCAGAGTGAAGCCGCCTTCGCGGCGCCGGGTTGGGCTCATTGCCAGACCGTTCCGTTGTAGACCCAGCTACGAATGCCGGCACCACCTGAAATCGTCACGGCGGCGATTGCAGTCGGATCGCTGGCCAGGGTGAGGTAGATCGCTCCCTTGGTTCCGAAGGGATTGGTCAGGCCCCGGGCATCGAAATCGATGCGGGAGCTGGCGAAAGTGATATTGCCGACACCGGGGTAACCAGTCACGTCCGGCGCAGCCCCTCGACCGAAGATGACATTGTCGGCCATGGTGCGCCGACGGAACCCGCGCAGCGAGTCGATCTCGGCCTGGTTCAGGCTGAAGGCCGAATCCCGATTGAAATCGAGATAGCCGGTGTAGCTCTGGGTGGCCGGGTCGAACACCACCCTGGCCCAGCTGCGGGTGGAGAGCGCCCGGCCCCGCGCCAGCTCGAGATCGCGGACCATCTGATCGGCCACCTGGCGGACCTTGGTTCGGCCGGACAGCCGGAACCGGGGGATCAGGATCGCGAGCAGGATCCCGATCATCACGATCACCACCAGCATCTCGATCAGGGTCACGCCCCTGACGCGGCGGGAGAGTCGCATCAGCCTAATATACCGGCCGGTAGGCGATCTGGGTCACGCTGCCGGCGGTGGGGGTGCCCGGAGGCAGCTGCGACGGATCGCGGAAGCGCTGCTCGAACTGCCAGTCACGAACCGGCGGATCGTAATATCCTCGCCAGGCCCAGCGCCTGAGGGCGGCGTAGCGCGAGTCGAACAACGACACCAGTGAGCCGCGGTAATGCATCTGGACGCCGCTCCAGTTCTCCAGGAAGCGGGGGAAGTTTTCCAGACCCCCTCCGTAGTTCGGATAGGACCCGCCGGTCGGAGGAGGGGTCCCCGGAATGGTGCATCCGGCCACGGTCCAGTCGCAGGGGGTGGAAGAGTGTCCCGCGGCGATGGCGGCGTAGACCCACATCTCGCCACTTGAGTTGGTCTTGGTGTAACTGCCGCCCACGGTACCGTGTCCGGCGTCGTTCCAGCCGTTTGAGAGGAACGTGATCGCGTCGGCCAGGAACGAGGCCGGCTGCCAGCCGATATCGTTGAAATTGCCCTGAATGTAGAGCGGGCGGTCGGTCGCAATGGTAAGCGGATGGGTCAGCGTCCGGCCATTGACGATGCGGATGGCCGGATAATCCCGGCCGCTGGCAACCGCGGTGTTGATAAAGGTGATGTACATGATGGACACCCCGCGACCGGCGGCGGCGTCAATCCATGCCATCAGCTCTCCGATGTTGATCTGCAGGAGATCGGGCGCAATATCCTCACGGCCTTCCACGAAGCGATCGGGCAGCCATTGAAAGATCAGGCGGCATGTGGTCGGGCGGTCGGGAAACGTACGAGCGGCCGGCAGAATCGCCATCGCCGGCACCGCACAGGGATCCGCGGTGGTGATCTGGGCCAGGTCGATGGTGAGGTGGAAGTCGCTCTTCCACGACATTTTGACGTTCTGTACCGACACCGGATCGCCCCCGACCCGGGGATTGATCAGCTCGATAGGCAACATGGTGGTGGGCAGCGGAAGCCGCAGGGGAGTTACCCCGCTGACGCTGGTCATCAGCCGGCCGTTAAAGCTGGCGTTGCTGGCGGCAGTAAAGCCGGCTTGGGTCGGCTGGGTCCGGCTATCGAAAGTCAGGCGCACGGCTGTCGTGTCGGCCCGGTTGATATAGACACCGGTGCAGTTGTCGTGGACCGGCTTACGATCCAGGAAGACGCTCTTCGGCGTGGTGACGATGTCCTGGAAATAGGTGTTGGCCGAACAGAGATACAGGTTGCCGTTGGTATGAACCCAGCCGGCAAAGTCCATCCGGGGACCGTTATGGATTTCGAGGTCGTCCTCGTAGAACACGCCAAACTGAAAGAGCGGAATCGACTGGGCGTTCACCGACACCACGGCGTCGGCCCGGTTGCGGGTGGCGTCCACCGCGCTCACCGTGATGTCGATGCGCTGATTGAGCCCCACCAGTCCGGCATAGGGGCCGTTGGAAATGGTGCGGGGAGCGGTCGCGCCGTTGCGTACCGCTTGGGTCGTGATCGTGAACCCGGTGAGAGTCGGCGGGGTGAGCGCCGCCAGCTCGGGATCGGTGATCAGGCCGTCCACCATGGCATTTTCCAGCTGGGCCATGACGTTGTCGGCGCCGGCTTCGGCGGCATAGTTCACCCGGGTGCCCCGGTAATCCACACCGGCATTGCGCTGCACCATGGCGGCGCCCATGACCGCGGCCGCGGCCAGTGCGGCCATCAGCACCAGCAGGATCAGGGTGGCTTCCAGCGCAAAGCCGCGACGGTCTGATACCACTCGCATACGTGCCCCTCCCGGAACGGTCCCGCTCGGGTTGGACGGAATGCCCAACACGAATTAGACCCTCTCTCCCACGGGTGATGATAGGACCGTGGACTACCCGGTCAATAGAGCAGAATTCTGGCCGTTAAGATCCTTGCCACCGACCCTGTGACCTGCATCCCATCGAGTGATACTAACCCTCTGCAGGACAGGCACATACCCCAATGGGTGAAATCGCGTCCGGGGTGCCACATGTGGCGGGGGTGCCGCAGACTGGCGTCGCTTGCCCATGGTCCTTGTCGGCCATAGGTTTCGCCCCCTCACGGAACCCCTCCCGCACCCAGTTCAGGTTATGGCCGAGACCACCTTGATGGAGAAGCTCGTGTCGCTGTGCAAGCGCCGCGGCTTCGTGTTTCAGTCGTCCGAGATTTACGGTGGCCTGGGCTCGATCTGGGATTACGGCCCGCTGGGGGTCGAGCTCAAGAAGAATGTGAAAGATCGCTGGTGGCGAGCGATGGTCCATGCCCGGGACGATATCGAAGGCCTCGACTCCGCCATCCTGATGCATCCCCGGATCTGGGAAGCCAGCGGCCACGTGGCTGGATTTACCGATCCGCTGGTCGACTGCAAGACCTGTAAGGCCCGCTTCCGGGCCGACAAGCTGCAGGACGCCGCCTGTCCCCAGAAGCCCAGTAAGCATCCCGGCGAGCACAGCACCTGTCAGCTCACCGAACCGCGGATGTTCAACCTGATGTTCAAGACCTTTATGGGCCCGGTGGAAGAACAGGCCTCGGTGGTCTATCTGCGTCCGGAGACGGCCCAGGGGATCTACGTCAACTACCAGAATGTGCTGAACTCGTCGCGTCAGCGAATTCCCTTCGGTATTGCCCAGATCGGGAAGGCGTTCCGCAACGAGATTACCCCGGGGAACTTCATCTTCCGGACCCGCGAGTTCGAGCAGATGGAAATGCAGTTCTTCGTGAAGCCGGGAACCGACGAAGACTGGTTCGAGAAGTGGCGCGAGTGGCGGATGAGCTGGCACCACTCGATCGGTCTCGATCCCAAGAAGCTCCGCTGGCACCAGCACGGCCCCGGGGAACTGGCCCATTACGCCAAGGCGGCCTTCGACATCGAGTACGAATTTCCCTTCGGCTGGAACGAGATCGAAGGGATCCACAATCGGAGTGACTTCGACCTGGGCCGGCACCAGGAGTATTCCGGCAAGAAGCTGGAGTACTTCGACCAGGCCTCCAACGAACGCTACGTCCCCTTCATCGTAGAGACTTCCGCCGGGGCCGACCGGGTCACGCTCACGATTCTGGTCAACTCCTATCGGGAGGAGGAAGTGGAAGGCGAGACCCGGGTGGTGCTGGCGTTCCATCCATCGGTCGCGCCGATCAAGGCGGCGGTGCTCCCGCTGGTGAAGAAGGACGGCATGCCGGAGCTGGCCGAGAAGATCTATCACGATCTCAAGAAGCAGTTCCCCTGTTTTTACGATGACAGCGGTGCCATTGGCCGGCGCTACCGCCGGATGGATGAGGCCGGTACCCCGTTCTGCTGCACCGTGGATGGGGACACGGTCAAGGATGGAACGCTGACGGTACGGGATCGCGACGCCATGACTCAGGTGCGGATCCATCAGGACCAGCTGGAGGCTTATATCAGGGAGAGGGTGGCTTAACGGAAAGCGGGCTGGGGGGTATCTTTCCGGGGCTCGTTCCAAGCCTTACCCCACAGGAGTTCGCAATGCAGCGGATGCTTCTGGTCGCGGGACTGCTGGTGCCCGCCGCCCTCTCAGCCCAGGCCGATCCCGGATACCGTGTAGGCATCGTCAGCGAGTCAGGTGATATCGTCACCTGGTTCAAGCCCGGCCCCGGTACCCTGACCCAGGACCGGGTTGTTCCGGTGGGCATCATGCCCGCCGATATCGACGGACCGCACAACCTCGCCGTCTCCCCCGACAACAAGTACTACTACATCTCTATCGCCCACGGCACCCCGTTCGGTTCGCTGTGGAAGATGGACGCCAAAGGCGATTCCCTGGTCGGGCGCGCGCCGCTGGAAATGTTTCCTACCACCATCGGCCTGACACCGGATGGCGAGCTGGCCTTTGTGGCCAACTCGGATTTCCACGGCGACCATCCCCGGATGAATGTGGTCTCGGTGGTGCACACCCCCTCGATGACCACCATTACCCATCTTCCCGCCTGTGACATGCCCCACGGGGTCAAGTCGAATCACGCGGGAACCTTCGTCTACGTCTCCTGCATGAACAGCGATGAGCTGCTGGAGATCGAAGTGGCGACCCTCCGGATCGTGCGGCGGGTGAAGACCGGGACCGGCCATGACATGAACGCGATGGCTGGAATGGATCACGGGCAGATGAATCACGGCGGCGGCACTACTCCGGCCGCTGCTGCCAGCGCCACGCCGCCCGCAGGCATGAGCGACGGCGGCTGCGCCCCGACGTTTGTCTCGGTCTCTCCCGACGACAAGACCCTCTACGCCGCCTGCAACCACGGCAACACGGTGCAGGTCTACGACGCGGCCTCCTTCACCAAGACCAAGGATATTCCGGTCGGTCAGGGTGCCTACAACGTCGAGCCCTCACTCGATGGCAAGTGGGTGATTGTGACCAACAAGAAGGACAAGAGTTTCAGCCTGATCGACGCGACGACTCTGACCGAAGTGGCCCGAATCCCTACCACCAAGAAGATCGTGCATGGGGTGGCCTGGTCGCCCGACGGGAAGTACGCCTACATCAGCCAGGAATCCATCGGGGCCGATCCCGGCGCCATCGATGTGCTGGATCTGGCGACGAAGAAAGTGGTGTCGACCGTAGCGATCCCGGCCCAGCCTACTGGCGTTGCTATTTGGCGGTCCAAGTGAGGCTATGAGCTGGGGGCTAAGGGCTATCTTGCCCTTCACCCACAGCTTCGATAGCCCTTAGCTCTTAGCCCTTAGCCAATTCATGACTCACGAGACCGTAACTAGCCTCCCCGCCGCCGAAGTAATTGCCCGGGCCAAGCGCTTCTTCCAGGAGCGGGTCCCGGGTAACGCCGCCTTTCCTGAGAAGGAAGGCCCTAACTATCTGAGTCTGCGGGGGCAGGGGGGTGAGGAGATCGCCATTGCCGTGGTGGGTGTCCCCGAAGGAACCCGGGTCCGGGCCGGCACCCTGCTGTTCGATCAGGCGGTAGGCCGGTTCTTCACCACTCTGCCGCGGGGGGCCGCATGAATACCCTCCCGCTCCGGGTCATGGTGCAGGATGCCTGGGACCAGGTGAACCTGGAGCTCAGCCCCGCCGCCACGGTGCAGGAACTCAAGCAGAAGGCGCTGGCGCTGACCCACCAGCCGGGCAAGCCGGAGGAGTATCTGGTGAAGTTCCGCGGGGCGTCGATCGAAGACGGCCGCTCCCTGGCCGACTCCGGGGTGATCGCCAATGCCGCGCTGATCGTCATGCCGCGCAGTCGCCGCCCGGTGCGTTGACGCCGCCGGCCGCTCCGCCCCCGATTCGGGGCCGCACGATGACCTGGGTCGCCGTCGGGTGTTTCGCCCTCGACGGCGTTCTGCTTGGTCTGGCCGGCTACTGGGGCCGCCGGATCGGGCTGGTCGCGGGCGGGCTGGTCTGCCTGCTGCTGGCGGTGGTGATCGTGTTCTTCTGGCGGCGGCATCAA
>CAZOES010000140.1:0-11863 GCA_964578865.1 uncultured Gemmatimonadaceae bacterium
AGTTCGTGCTCGAGGTTGGCACCCGGGTTGGGGGTGAGCTCCTCGTCGAACACCACCAGGGTGCCCCGCTCGTTCTCCGTCAGCGCCCGCAGCTCCTCGACCTTTCCCTCGCCGATGAGTGTCGCCGGATTGGGCGACACCACCTGCTGGGAGAGTCGGCCAATGACCTGCGCGCCGGCCGTATCGGCCAGGCGCGCGAGCTCGTCGAGATGTTCAGTGAGATGCTGGGCGTCGTCCGAGCCCTTGCGGGGCGCGCCCACCAGAATGGCGCGTTCGACCGGCGGCTCGATGGAGATCAGCTGTCGGATGGCGTGCTCCGCGGCTCAGGGCCGCAGCAGGGGAACATTGCCCTGCCCCGTAAAGGGTACGTCGAACGAAGTGTTGATCGGAGTGTTGACCGTGAACTTGCCGTCGACCGAATAATTGACCGCTCCCAGCTCCAGGGCCGAGCGGGCTGCACTGGCCACATTGGCGTAGCGGAAGGTCAGCGGCACGGTGATCAGGGTGGTGTCCTTCCCCGCCAGCGAGAACGGGTTGGTCATGTTGATGTCGCCGAAGCGAGACCCTTCGATGTCCAGCCCTGCGGTGAGACCAACACCCTTCAAGGTCACCCCGTTGGGATTGTGAAAGGCCAGTACCACGTCCAGGGTTCCGCCTGACAAACCCAGGTTACGAATCGCGAGGTGATGCACCCGGACATCGGGCTGCAGTATGTCGGCCGGATTGATGCCGCCGGGACCACAGCCGACAGCCGCAAACGCCGCGAGGAGCAGGAGCTTCTTCATATGTGAATATACCCGGGTGGACAGAGTAAGGTTGGATTAGTGGAGGGCGTGCTGCAGGATCGACTCCCGGTCGCCCCGCTGATAGGCGGTGAAGGCGGCCGAGTCACTGACACCGAGCATGCGGGTGACCACGAAGTACGGCGCCATCGCATGGCCGGTCTTCCAGCGGGCCATTTCGACCAGGGGAACGGTGGCCTGAGCCCGGATGGCATTCAGCAACGCAGGGTCTCGCCTGTCCGTCAGCATCATGAGCGCAAGACTGGTTTTGTTGCGGTCAGTCCAGATCGGTGAATGCATCAGCTGCAGCAGCGGTTGAGCCGGCACCGCGAGTCCCAGCTCCGGTTTGAGCTGGGCCAGTCGTCCGATCGCCGACAATGCCCGGATGGCATTGTTGCGTACCTCATCGTAAGGATCCCGCGCCGCGGCGACGAGGTCAGGGATCACACTGTGCTTATCCGGTGCATACCCGAGCGCCCAGGCGGCGATGGCCCTGCTTTCTTCATCGGCCGACTGCCGCAGCACCTTGCGGAGCTCTCCTTCATGTGCTGCGGTGTAGCGGAGCACCTCTTCCTGAACGGCCCGGGCCGGGGCGTAGGCCAGCAATGAATGACCCTGGGACATGTCGTCTTCGCTCTGGCCCGCCCGGATTCCTTCTATCATCCGGTTGAAAAAGCTGTCGCTCAGTGCCCGGAGGGTGTCCGCCACTTTGGCCCGGCCGGTCGGCGCCCGGTGAAACTTGAGCTGCGGGGCGCCTCGCTCCACGATACCGACGTATAGAATCTCCCTATTGTTCTCGCAACAGACCGGGTACAACTCGGCGCTCTCCACTCCGTTGACGGCCGTCAGCCGCTGGATCACCCTGGCACGATCCGCCGCTGGTCGCGGGATGGTATCACCCGGCGTCATCCCCAGCGCGGCCACCAGCGCCGCTCGCGAAACCTTCTCGATGCCGAAGAATTCGATCGTCCCGGCAACCTGGGGTTGTGATTGAGCCAGAACTGGAGAACTGGAGAGGAGCCATCCTGCCCACAGAAGCAACGAGGAACGAGGAACGTGGAACCGGGAACGAATCACTGTCACTCACCCTTGCGCTGTTTGGCCCACCACTCCAGGCGTTCCCGAATCCTCTTCTCGAACCCCAGCTCCCCCGGCTGGTAAAATTTTTGGTCCCGCAGTTTCTCCGGGAGATACTCCTGGGGGATGTAACCAGTGGGCGAGTTGTGGGCATACTGATAGCCCTTGCCGTAGCCCAACTCCTTCATCAAGCCGGTTGGTGCATTGCGGATGTGGAGGGGCACCGGCTCGGCGGGATTGTTCCGGGCCGCTTCCAGGGCCGCCCAAAGGGCCGCCGCCGACCGATTCGATTTGGGCGCGGTTGCGAGGTAGATCGTCATCTCGGCCAGCGGGAGATATCCCTCCGGCGGACCCAGCATGTGGTACGCGTCCCGGGCGGCCACCGCGAGTTTGAGTGCCTCCGGATCCGCCAGCCCCACGTCCTCCGCCGCCATGGCGATGGCCCGGCGGAACATGGTCATCGGATCCTCTCCCCCTTCAATCATCCGGGCCATCCAGTAGAGCGCACCCTGCGGATCGCTGCCCCGGAGCGACTTGTGATAGGCCGAGAGCATGTTGAAATGCTCTTCACTGCTCTTGTCGTAGACCGGGACCCGGCGGGCCAGGGCCTGCACCACACCCTCACGGGTGAGCCTCCCCCTGGGGCCAACTTGACGGGAAGCATTCTCCAATACGGTGAGGGCCCTGCGAGCATCGCCATCGACCTGTTCGGCCAGCAGTTCCATGGCACCGGGCTCAACCTCGAGTTCGAGATGGCCCAACCCACGCTCCGGTTCGGTGAGGGCCCGGTTGAGCAGAGCGACCACTGTTTCGGCATTGAGTGCCTTGAGCACCCAAACCTGGCAGCGGGATAGCAGCGCCCCGTTGAGCTCGAAGCTGGGATTCTCGGTGGTTGCACCGATCAGGGTCACGGTGCCCCGTTCGACGTGGGGCAGGAAGGCGTCCTGCTGGGCCCGATTGAACCGGTGGATCTCGTCGCAAAAGAGAATGGTGGCCCGGCCCAGAACTCGGCGCTGCTCGGCCTCCCGTACGATCTCCTTGACCCGGGGTACCCCATCGAGCACCGCGGAGAGTTCGACGAACTCCTTGTCCGTGTAGTGGGCGATCAACCTGGCGATGGTGGTCTTCCCGGTCCCTGGTGGTCCCCAGAAGACACAACTTCCCACATCACCTCGGCGGATCGCGTCTCCCAGCGGCTTCCCCTGGGCCAGCAGATGCTCCTGCCCGACGCACTCTTCGAGGGTGCGAGGGCGCATACGGGCGGCCAGTGGTTCGGGGAGTGCGAAGAGGGAGGGAGCGGACATACTTGAAGGTAAACGGGGTTCAACGGATAGAGCGTCCCTAAAGGCGTGAAAGGTGAAAAGTGAAGTGCCTTAGCGCCAGAACACCTTTTCACGTTTCACGTTTCACGCTTTTCTACTTCAATCCGGCTGCCTCGACCAATGCTCGTGTGGCGAAGAACGCCGCGGCCCCGATGAAAAAGGCCAGCGGCATCTTCCAGCCTTTTCGCTTCTGGATCTCGGGGACCAGGTTGCTGGCGGCCACATAGATGGTCACACCCGCGGCGATCGCCAGTCCATGGTCGATCAGCGGCTGACTCATCTCGGTCAGCAGGACCCCCAGCAGCGTCGCGAGGCCCAGCAAGGCCGCCGCACCGAGGGCGCGGGCGCGGGTTTGTCCCCCGGCGAGCATCACGCTGGACATCGCCACGCCCTCGGGCAGCTTGTGAAGGAACACCGCCAGAAAAAGCAGCAACCCCACTTGCCCCGACACCAGGAAGCCCGAGGCTATCGCCACCCCGTCGAAGAACGTATGCAGCGAAAGCCCGATCAGCGCCGACATGCCCTGTGCGGCACTGACCTGGTGGGTTTCTTCGCCGAAATGGAAGTGGGGCACCAGAACGTGCTGGACCAGGTGCAGTATCAGATACCCGCCCAGGATATAGATCGGCGCGTCTCCCCGAAGCCGGATCGCCTCGGGCGCCACTTCCAAGAGCGCTACCGAGAGCATGAACCCGGCACCGAACCCGAGAAACAGGTCGATCACCGCCAGACTCCGGCGATGAATCACCGCGTAACCACCCAGCAGGTTTGCCGCGGCCGCCACCAGCGCAAAGACCCAGGCGTTCACCCTGATCTCCGGGCCAGAGCCAGCAGCACTTCTCTGGTGTTCAGCGAAGGATCGTCCACCACCATCGCAAGGAGTTGATCCAGGATCGCGCCAATCCGAGGACCGGGTGGAATTCCGATTGCCACCAGGTCATCGCCGGTGATGGCGAGTTGCTTGCGATTAAGTGGCTCGCCCCGTTCTCGAATACCCCGGACCACCGCATCCCACATCGGCGGCGCTCCGTTGCGCAAATGCCAGAGCGCTATCAGATCGTCCGCCGCATCTCCCACTGCCGCCATCCAGCGTCTGACCTCAAGCGGGGAATTCCCCTCCGGCTCCGGCGATCCCGTAAGCACCGCCGCGGCGCGAGCCACTTCAGCGTTGGAAGCCTTGAGCCGGACCAGTACCGCCACCGGATCGAGGCAGAGCAGAATGGTGAGCAACACCGGGTCGCGCGGAGCTCCGGCGCCCACCATTCGTTCCAGCACCGGAAGCATGGCATCCCGATCGGCCAGTCGACCGACGTAGGGATGCTGGGCCGTGGGTGGCCCGCCCATCCGCTGGACCGGACCGGAGCTGGATGGATCGCCGACCAGCTCAGGCAGCCAGAGCTTGGCCGCTCCGCTGGTAGCCCAGAGATCGAGCAGCCGCTTGATCGAGCGAGCGGTCCGGAGCCCCTTGAACCACTCCTCCCGCACTCGCTCGGCCGAGAGCTGGGTCAGCCCGGGAGCTTGCTGCTGCACCGCGGTCCAGGTCGACGGATCGATCTGGAAGTCGAATCGGGCCGCGAATCGCAGGGCCCGGAGGATCCGGAGATAATCCTCCCGGAACCGTTGCGCCGGGTCTCCCACCGCGCGGATCAGCCGCTGATCCAGGTCGCTCGAACCATTGAAAGGGTCGCGCCAGGCATGGGACAGCGGGTCATAAGCGATCGCGTTGATCGTAAAGTCGCGCCGGGCCAGATCGTCATCCAGCGAGGCGCCATACTCGACCACTGCGTGGCGTCCGTCGGTCTGGACATCCCGTCGGAAGGTGGTGACCTCGTGCATCCGGCGCCGGATCTTTACCGCCACGGTGCCGAACCGCTCACCCACCGGGATCACCTTCTTGAAGAGACCCTTCACTACCTCGGGCGTCGCCGAGGTGGCAACGTCGTAGTCAGTGTTGGGCACACCCAGCAGCGTGTCCCGCACCGCCCCGCCGACGCACCACGCCTCATGCCCGGCCTCTCTGAGAGTCCGTGCGATTTCGAGAACGTCGCCGGGGATGGCCAAGGTTGCCGGGAACGTCATGCGCCTACCACGTGAAAAGTGAAACGTGAAAAGTGCCTGCATTGCTGGTGCAGCTCATCGTCACACCCCCGTTTCACTTTTCACTTTTCACCTAGTTCCGTAATCCACGCCCGCTGAAAGACAAATCGTCAGTTCCATCCTTGCCTGACTCGGCGTCCTCGGCCCCGCCGGAATCACCCCATCCCGCACCAGCCCTGCCCCTCCGCCGGGAAATGCATAGATCGGATGAACCTCACCGCGAGGACACCGGCTGGCCAGCACCACCGGCTTCCCCTCTGCGATCCACTTTCGGATGGCGCCGACTGCACCCGGAGGAACATTGCCGCTGCCATACGCTTCGACGACCAGCCCATCGTAGTGCTTGCGCGCCAGCTCGATGAGCTCTCCCATGTCGCCCACAATTACCGGGATCTGGACAACCTTGGCGCTGAGATCGGAAGGTGGCGAGTTTAGCGGTGCCGCCGAGGCCGGTCGTGGTCGCTCTGGGTCAAACCAGTCAACCGCCCCGTTCGCAACCCGCCCGAGGGCTTCGCCGTGCGGCGCATCGAACGCGCTGAGCGCAGTGGCCTCAACTTTCGACGCCTGACTTCCTGCCAGAATCTTTCCAGCGAATACCACCATGGTGCCTCGCCCACGACTGGCGTCGCTGGCTGCGACTCTCACCGCGTCCGTAAGGTTGCCGGGCCCATCCCAGCCCTCGTCGCTCGATGTTCGCATCGCGCCGGTAATCACTACCGGAATCAGCGGATCCAGAGTGCGAGAAAGCAGGTAGGCCGTCTCTTCAATGGTGTCGGTGCCGTGGGTGATCACGATTCCCGTCGGTACTTCGCCGAACTCCCCCTTCATCGCCGACCGGACTCGGTTCCGCAGTTCCCACAGCTTGGCCGGCCCCATGTGACACGCCGGGTAGCGTCCCCAGTCGTCGATTCGAAAGGCCGAGACCGTTTCCAGCTCCGGCGCGAAGCTCACCAGCGCAGCACCGCCATGAGTCGGAATATTCCCACCCGCGCTCTCGTCGCGGGTCATGGAGATGGTGCCGCCGGTAAACAGCAAGTGAATCACAGATGAGTACCGAGTACCGAGTACCGAGTTTGTAGACCGAGACCTCGGTACTCGGTACTCGGTACTATCCGCACAGAACTGACCCCCCATTCACATTCAAAATCTCGCCCGTAATGTGCCGCCCCAGCTCACTGCACAGAAACAGGATCGGCCCCGCGATATCATCGGCACTGGCGATCCGCCTCAGGGGAATTCCAGCTTCGATCCGTTCCCTGGCCCCATCCCCAAACGCCGGCGCGGCCATCTCGGTATCTACCCAGCCCGGTGCTACGCAATTGACTGTGATCCCGGGGGCGCACTCGACGCAGAGTGATTTCACCAGCGAGATCATCGCGCCTTTGCTGGCGGCGTAATCGGCGTGAAACGCCTCCCCTCGCTGCCCCGCCGTGCTGCCAACCAGCACGATTCTTCCCGGCGCCCGCATTCGTTGCAGTGCCGCCCTGGTCGAAAGGAAAATCGCGTCGACGTTGGCCCGCATCGTCTCGGCCCACCGTTCTCCGCTCATCTCCCTGAGCGAAACATCCTCCACCGGCCAGATCCCGGCGTTGCCCACGAAGAGGTCCAGCGGGCCCAGTGCTTTCTGCGCCTGGTCGAAAATCTGGGTGACTACGGTGGCATCACCCAGATCGCCCACTCCCACATGAGCCCTGCGACCCAGCCGACGAATCTCCTGGGCCACTTGCTCCGCCTCCTGCCGGCGGGAGTGGCAGGTCAGCGCAACATCCGCCCCCGCCTTCGCCAGCAGCAAGGCAGTGGCCTTGCCGATGCCCCGCGAGCCACCGGTCACCAGTGCAGTCTTGCCTGACAGCGAAATCATGGACGGTCCGTGGTAGAGCGATCGATCAGGGTGCGGAGCCGGGCCACTAACGAGAGCCGCCAGGAGAGCGGCGGGACCGGTTCGGTGTTGCGGTCTTCAATAATGGCCCGGGGATTGGCCGAGAGCAGCAGCTCCGCCTGAGTGCCGCCGGCCATTTCGACCAGGGCGTCCTGCACCGGCCGGAGACTCCGGTCGTCCCCGTGGTTGTCCGCGGCGGCAATGTCGGCCAAGCCGTTCTGCACCAGCTGGCGGGCCCGCTCCCCCCGGGATCGAGATGTCAGCAGGGTCGGCCCATCGACCTGAAGCAGCGCACCGAGTTCTTTCCAGCGCTTGGCCAGGTTGACGCTGACACACTGGTAACGCTCCGGGTGGGCGATCAGCGGCACCAGTCCCGCTGCCATCACGCCCATCAATGCCTGCTCTACCGCATGGGCCGTGACCATGCGGGGAAATTCGATCAGCAGGTATCTGGTGCGATTGAGGGTAACGGCGCGGTCCTGCCCTACCTTGGGGTCGAGCGGCCGGTCCATCATGACTTCGGCCCCCCGATACAGCGTCACGCCCTGAGGCGTCACCGGTTGCAACTCGGCGAAGATCTTGTCGTGACCAGCGGGAGTGCCGGAGGTTGCTTCGCTAGCCAGCAGGTGCGGGGTGAGGCAGATCCCTTCCACGCCCAACTCGGCGAGCTTGTTGAGCACCGCCGCCGTTTGAGCGAGGCTACGGGAGCCGTCGTCCACTCCGGGAAGCAGGTGGCAGTGGAGATCGATCACTCAGCCCACTCGCTCGGCGGCCAGCAGGCTCTCGGCGAACTCGCCCAGCTTCTCGGGCGCGATCTCGGCTTGAGCCAGCAGGGCCAGCGTGATCAGGGCATCGGCGGAGAGCAGATCGAGCGCGATGGTGCGGTCGCCCACATGCTCTTCCACGATCGCCAGGACCCGCTCGGCCGCCAGCGCGATCCGCTCGGGCGGAGAAGCGGCGTCACCCACTGCCGCCGCATGCTCGAGCACCCGGTCGCGTAGAGCTGCCGGGCCGCCGGAAGTCTTTCCGGCCAGCCAGCGATCCAGGGTCTGGGCATTACCGGAGTCGGCGCTCACGCCGACAACCACTCCTCGATCAAGGCCGGAGCGGCCGCCCGCACCGCCTCAAGCTTGGTCGGATCCCCTGCGCCGGCGGAGGCGAACCCCGGGCGCCCTCCGCCCTTGCCGCCACTCACCTGGGCCAGCCGGTTCACCAGATCGCCGGCCTTCCTGCCCGACTTCACCAGATCGTCGGTGAGTGCGACGTGCACCGCCCCCCGTCCGGCGGGCGAGAGCAATACCAGAACCGACTTGCTCTTCCCTTCCCGGAACCGGTCGGCCAGCGAAGTCACTTCGTCCCGATTCTCCAGTTCGGTGTCCCCAATGGTCACGGCCACGCCCTTGATATCGGTGGTGGCTCCCTCGGCCGGCCCAGGCAGGGGGCCCGAGCGCATCAGCTGTTCAATCCGGGACTCCAGCTTCTCCTTCTCCTGGCGAATCTGGTCCAGTCGTCGGAGCAGCTGATCGGGTTTGGTCTTCAACGACTCCGCCGCCTGCTCCAGCAACTTTTCTTCGTTCACCACACTGGTGAACGCCTCCGGTCCGGTAATCGCCTCGACTCGGCGAACACCCGCCGCCACGCCACCCTGGCCTTCCAGGCGGAAGAGCCCCAGCTGCCCGGTCGTGCGGACGTGAGTTCCACCGCACAACTCGATCGACGGGCCCATAGTGACGACCCGCACCTTGTCGCCGTATTTCTCCGAGAAGAATGCCATCGCGCCCAGCTTGAGCGCGTCATTGTAGGCCATCTCCCGGGTGTCGACCGGATAGTTCTCCAGTACCTGGTCGTACACATCCCGCTCGATGCCGGCGAACTCCTTGGGATCGATCGGGCCATGATGCGAGAAGTCGAATCGGAGCCGGTTGGGCTCAACCAATGAGCCCTGCTGCCGCACATGGGTGCCCAGATGCTTCCGGAGAGCCCAGTGCAACAGATGGGTGGCACTGTGATTCCGCTCGATGTCCCGCCGCCGATTCCGGTCGACCGTCGCGCTGACATGCCCCGGAGTGATTGCCCCAGTCAGCTTCCCGGAGATCACCTGGCCGCGGGGGTCCTTGCGAACGTGCTCCACCGCCAGCGACCAGCCATCGCCCTTGATGGTGCCGGTATCGCCCACCTGCCCGCCCGACTCGGCATAGAACGGGTTGTCGGCCAGCAGAACCTCGACCTTATCGCCGGCGCTGCGGTGCGCCACAATCTCCGTCTCGGCATCGGTCTGCTCATAGCCGACAAACCGGGGGCGGTCACTGGAGTGTTCCGTCCAATCGCCCGTCTCGCCCATCTCGCCCGCCCCGCCCGTCTTCTTCGCGGCCCGGTGCACCTCCCGCGATCGATTGCGCTGCTCCTCCAGTGCTTTCTCGAATCCCGCCTGGTCGACGGTGACACCACGTTCCCCCGCGATGATCTGGGTCAGATCGATCGGGAAGCCGAAGGTATCATAGAGCTTGAATGCCTCGACTCCACTGATGGACTTTGCCCCGGACGCGAAGATTTCTTCCAGCCGCTTGAGACCGCCGTCGATAGTCTCGAGGAAGCGCTCCTCTTCCTGCCGGGTAACGTCGGCGACGTATTTCGCCTTTGCCACCAGTTCGGGATAGGCCTCACCCATCTCCCGCACCACCACTTCAGTCAGCGGTGTGAGGGTCGGCTGCTTGCGGCCCAGCAACCAGGCATGCCGCACCGCCCGCCGGAGAATCCGGCGTAACACGTAACCTCGTCCTTCGTTACTGGGGTAGATCCCGTCAGTAAGCAGGAACGTCACCGCCCGCGCATGATCCGCCAGCACCCGGAACGATCCTCCACCCGGTCCGCGGTCATACGGCTTTCCCACCAGCTCCGCCACCCTCTCGATCAGCGGCATGAAGAGGTCGGTATGGAAATTCGAATCGACTCCTTGCAGCACCGACGCGATCCGCTCGAGGCCCGCACCGGTATCCACCGACGGCTTGGGCAGCGGCGTCAGGGTTCCATCGGCCGAGCGGTCGAACTGCATGAAGACCAGGTTCCAGATCTCCAGCATCTGGCCCGACTCGGCGAGTTCTTCGAAGGCCGCCTTCTCGATAACCTCGGTCCGCCCTACCGCCTTTCCACCCTTCCGCAGGTCCACATAGATCTCAGTACACGGCCCGCACGGCCCGGTATCCCCCATCTGCCAGAAGTTGTCCTTGTCTCCCAGACCGTAGATCCGGTGGTCGGGCAACCCTGCGATCTCACGCCACAGCTCCCGCGCCTCTTCATCGGTATGGTGGACCGTGACCCGCAGCCGCTCGGGTGCAATCCCCAGGAACCTGGGTGAGGTGACAAACTCCCAGCCGAACTTGATGGCGTCGCGTTTGAAGTAGTCCCCAAACGAAAAATTCCCCAGCATCTCGAAAAAGGTGTGATGCCGAGTGGTGTGACCGACTTGTTCAAGGTCGTTGTGCTTGCCGCCGGCCCGGACACACTTCTGGCAGGTAGTGGCCCGCTTGTAGTCGCGCGGCTCCAGCCCAAGGAAGACTCGCTTGAACTGGTTCATACCGGCGTTGGTGAACAGCAGGGTGGGATCGTCCTTTGGCTCCAAGGACGAAGAAGGCACCTCTCGGTGCCCCTGGGCGACGAAATAATCGAGGAAGAGCCTGCGGATCTGGGCAGCTTTCATAGACCGGGGAATATACCGGTCGGCGGCAGGCCGGGCCAAGCCGCGTTGTCAGCTGCCGGGAGGGGCCTCGGCTTCCGACAAAACTCGGCGAACCAGCTCGGCCACCCTCGATCCGGAGAATCCACGGCGAGCGAGGTAGCCGATCAGCCGCCGCTTCTTAGCCTCATTGGGGATGGCACCCAGCTGACGCACCCTTCGAGCGGCCAGGGAAGCAACCATGTCGAGCGCGGTTTCGGGCTCGGGCCACTGTTCCCGCAGCGCAGCGTCGATGAGCGCGTCGGACACACCGCGCAGGCGGAGGTCCTGCCGGAGTCGGGCCGGACCACGACCACGACTGGCCCGAGTCTGGACGTAGTGAAGCGCGTAGGCTCCGTCGTCCAGCAGCTTCACCTGGATCGCCCGCGAGACGGCGTAGTCTACCGCCGAGGAGGGGTGGCCCTTCTGCCGAAGCTTGCGGCGGATTTCGCCGATTGAGTAGCTCCGCCGCTCCAGCGCCTTGAGCAGGGTTCGCCAGGCCCCTTCTTCGTCCGCCGCCTTACCAGCTGCGGCCATGCTGGTCTCATCCCACTGACCGCCCACCTGGAGGGCCGCCGACTCATTCACGGTGCAGTAAGGCTTGCCGTCCACCATCACCTTTACTGAACCGGGACGAGTCGGGTCGGCCTCGAGGGCAGTGATGTGCCTGGTCATCGCAGCCTTCAGTCTTCGCTCTCCTCACCACCCGGCACCACCGCCCCGCCCTTCATACCCAGGAAATCCTTCACTTTGATCTCCACCTCGGACAACAATGCCGGGTTGTCCTTGAGGAAGAGCTTGGCGTTCTCCCGTCCCTGGCCGATCCGCTGATCGCCGTAGGAGTACCACGCCCCCGACTTCTGGATGATGTTGGCTTCGGCGGCGATATCGACCACCAGCGAGACATGGCTGATCCCTTCATCGAACATCACATCGAACTCGGCCTGCTTGAACGGCGGCGCCACTTTGTTCTTCACCACCTTCACCCGCACAT
>CAZOES010000141.1:0-11744 GCA_964578865.1 uncultured Gemmatimonadaceae bacterium
AGCGCCGAGACCGTGCGGGGCTTCCTCACTACTCCGATCGAACGGGCCGTCTCCGCCATCAGCGGGGTGGATTACATCGAGTCCACCAGCCGAGCCGGGGTCAGCACCGTGACGGTCCGGCTCAAGCTCAATCACAGCAGCACCGCGGCTCTGGCCGAGGTGACGGCACGACTGCAGCAAGTGCGGTCGGAGCTGCCTTCCGAAGCCGAGCCGCCGGCAGTGGAAGTGCAGCGGGCCGACCGGCCTTATGCCTCCTTCTACCTGAGCTTCACTTCGACTCAGCGGGATGGACCGGCAGTCACCGATTGGCTGCTCCGGACCCTTCAGCCACAGCTGGCCACCCTCCCGGGAGTGCAGCGGGTGACGTTCGAAGGTGGGCGCCAGCTGGCGATGCGGGTCTGGATGGATCCCGACAAGCTGGCCGCACTCGGTCTGGCACCGGGCGACGTGTACGCCGCGCTGCAGCGGAACAACTACCTGGCGGCGGTGGGTCAGACCAAAGGCAATCTGGTCCAGGTCAACCTGCTGGCGAACACCGACCTGCGCTCTACCAGCGAGTTCAACGATCTGATCGTGGCCGAACGCAAAGGCGCGATCGTGCGTCTGCGTGACGTGGCCCGGGTGGAACTGGGCGCCGAAGAAGCCAACATGGTCGCCAAGTACGGCGAGAAAGAGGCGGTCTATCTCGGGGTCTGGCCCCTGGTCGGAGTGAACGAGATCGAAGTGGCCCACCGGCTGCGTGATGAGATGGAGCGGATCCGCCCCACTCTGCCGCCCGACATCGACATGCAGATGGCGTACGACGCCACCGTGTTCATGGAGGACGCGCTCAAGGAAATCACCAAGACTCTGACCGAAACGATTCTGATTGTGGGTCTGGTGGTGTTCCTCTTCATGGGCTCCATCCGTACCGCGCTGGTTCCGCTGGTTGCGATGCCGATTTCCCTGGTCGGCGCGGCGGTGGTGATGTATGCCGCCGGGTTCAGTCTCAACCTGCTCACCATCCTGGCCATCGTGCTGTCGGTCGGTCTGGTGGTAGACGATGCCATCGTAGTGGTAGAAAACGTGGAACGACACGTTCGCGAGGGGCGATCACGTATCGACGCGGCCCTGATCGGCGCCCGTGAGCTGGTCGGCCCGATCCTGGCAATGACAGTGACGCTGGCGGCGGTCTACGCCCCGATCGGTTTCCAGGGCGGACTGACCGGCTCCCTGTTCCTCGAGTTCGCGATCACCCTGGCCGCGGCGGTGGTGGTGTCCGGTCTGGTGGCCGTGACCCTCTCTCCGGTGATGAGCTCACGCTTTGTCCACGAGCACGGAGAAGAAGGCAAGCTCACCAAGCTGGTGAACCGTGGATTCGATCTGATCCGCGAGCGCTACACCAAGCTGCTGGACGGTGCCCTGCAGATGCGCTGGGGTGTGGTGGCCGCGTCGCTGCTGGTGATGCTGGCCGCCTGGCCGCTCTATCAATTCTCCCGCCGCGAGCTGGCGCCGGTGGAAGATCAGAGTCACATCAGCCTGTTCATGCAATCGGCCCCGGACGCTTCGCTGGCGGCTTCCAACCGGGCCTCGCTGGAAGTGGTGAAGGTCATTCAGTCCTTCCCCGAGGCGAAGTTCATGTGGTCCCTCACCGCCAACTGGGGTGCCTTCGGCGGGATGGTGACCAAGAACTGGAAGGAACGGTCCCGCTCGACCGAGGAGATGTACGGCCAGGTGTATGGGGCAGTATCGCAGATTCCCGGTCTGCAGGTGTTCCCCCGGCTGGATCCGCCGCTCCCGACTCCGGGCCAGTATGACGTAGAAATGGTGCTCGAGAGCGATGCCCCGCCGGAGCAGTTGCTGGCGACCGTTGGCCAGGTGGTGGGCGCCGGCTGGCAGAGCGGCAAGTTCCTCTACGTCGACACCGACCTCAAGATCGATCTGCCGGAAGCCCGGGTCATTATCGACCGGGAGAAGGTGGCCGACCTGGGTCTCGACCTGGCCAGCGTCGGGCGCGAGCTGGGGACTCTGTTGGGCGGCGGGTACGTCAACCGGTTCAACTACTTCGACCGGAGCTACAAGGTCATCCCCCAGATCGGCGATGCCGATCGGGCCACGGTTGAGCCGCTGCTCGACCTCAAGATCAAGACGCCCTCCGGCGCGCTGGTCCCGGTCTCGACCTTTACCCGGATCGAAACCAGCGCGGCACCCCGTTCACTGCAGCGGTTCCAGCAGCGCAACGCGGTGCGGATTTTCGGCGGAGTGAAGCCGGGAATCACCAAGGAAGAAGGTCTTCGGGTCCTGGAGAACGCAGCCGGTATAGCCAGCGGTCCCGGCGTGATAGTGGACTATGCCGGTGAGTCGCGGCAGATCCGGCGGGAAGGCGCCGCCCTGACCGTAACTCTGGGTTTCGCCGTGATCCTGATCTACCTGGTCCTGGCGGCCCAGTTCCAGAGCTTCCGCGATCCTCTGATCGTGTTGTTAGGCTCGGTGCCGCTGGCGATCTCCGGAGCCCTGGTGTTCAGCTTCCTCGGTCTGACCACCATCAACATCTACTCCCAGGTCGGCCTGATCACGCTGGTCGGACTGATAGCCAAGAACGGAATTCTGATTGTGCAGTTCGCCAATACCCTGCAGCAGCAGGGCCTGGACAAGATCGCGGCGTTGCGCGAGGCCTCGGCCACCCGGCTCCGTCCGGTGCTGATGACCTCGGTGGCCACCGTCTTCGGTCACCTGCCGCTGGTCTTCGTATCGGGACCCGGCTCACAAGCGCGTAACAGCATCGGCATCGTGCTGGTAACCGGCATGACCATCGGTACCGTGTTCACGCTCTTCGTGGTGCCGGTGTTCTACTCGCTGCTGGCCGAAACTCATAAGAAGGTGGAAGTCACTGAACCGGCCGAAATCCCGGTTTTGGTAGTTGGGGAGGCGGCCCATGCGTAAGTCGTTCGCGCTGGTGCTGCTGGTGCTGAGCGCCTGCATGGGCGCGCCGGCCTATCGCCCGCCTCCGGTGGCTGTACCGTCGGCTTATCGGGAGACGGCGACCGGGCGCAGCGTGGCCCTCTCAGCCACGATCAATTCTGATATCAATGAGCCGGTGCAGTTCGAGGCTGGGTTCCTCAAGCAGTTGCGGGACACCACGCTTACCCGGCTCACCGAGGAAGCGCTGCGGTCCAATCTCGATATCCGGGCCGCCCAGGCCCGGGTCCGGTTGGCTCGCGCGGCGCGGGCTCGTGCCGGACTGGACCTGACCCCCGAGGGAATCGTCAGCGGCAGTTACTCCCGCCGGCGGTTCGCCAGCGCCAGCTTCCCCGGCGCCTCGGGACGGTTGCCGGATCAGGACGTCTGGGATGCCGGGTTCGACGCCAGCTGGGAGATCGATGTCTTTGGCCGGCTGCGGCACAACATCCAGGCCCAGAATGCGTTTGTGGCGGTTAGTCAGGAGGATCTGCGTGGGGTGCTGGTGACCCTCAGCGCCGAGCTGGCCCGGGCCTACTTCGAGCTTCGGGGAGCGCAGGAGCAGCTGGAGGTGGCTCAACGCAATGCCGAGAATCAGCGCCGGACTCTGGCGCTGACCCGGGACCGCCTCGACGCCGGCCGCGGTACCGCTTTTGACACCGAACGGGCCTCGGCGCAGCTGAGCATCACGCTGGCATCCATTCCGGTTCGGGAAGCAGAGGTAGCTGCAGCGTCCTATCGGATCGGAGTGCTGGTTGGCAAGTCGCCGACCGCTGTTGCCGCGGAGCTGGCCCCGGTTGCAGCCCGCCCGGTACTGCCCGACAGTGTCCCGGTCGGCAGCCCCGATTCGATCACCCGGCACCGGCCCGATGTGGCGGCGGCGGAGCGATTCGCTGCGGCACAGTCTTCCCTGGCCAGTTCGGCCCGAGCCGAGTACCTCCCCCGTTTCTCGGTGGGCGGAAGCCTGGGTTACAGCGCCGCGAATCTCAGCGGTCTGGGCGACGAGGGATCGTTCCGCTACGCGGTAGGACCGGTAATCAGCTGGCCGCTGCTCAATCTCGGCCGGATCAAGACCGACGTGAATGCGGCCCGGGCCCAGGAGGAAGAGGCCCGCGCCCAGTACGGGCAGGTGGTGCTGGCTGCGGTTCAGGAAGTCGAGACAGCGCTAGCTCGGTACAACGCTTCGCGCAGTCGGGTGGAGCAGCTGGAGCAGGCCAGCGAGGCAAGCAAACGGGCTGCGAGTCTGGCCCGCGAGCGATTCACTGAGGGCGTGACCGACTTCCTCCAGGTTCTGGATGCGGAGCGGACTCAGCTGGAATCGGAGGATTTGCTGGCCCAGGGCCGGACCGATGCCGGCACCGCGTATGCTGCCCTCTACAAGGCGCTGGGCGGAAGCTGATTCGGTCATAGCTGAACCCCCAGGAAGTGGAAAGCGTAAGGGAGCCCGTGCGGCTCCCTTTGTTTTCCCGGCTCCCTCTCCCCCTTCGCGTCGCCCTGATCTGGTTCGGGGTGGCGACTTTCTTTGTCCTCCAGAACATCAGCGGGTCTTTGAGCCGAGGAAGGCCGATCGATCCGCTATACAGCGTGGCCAATGAGTACGCCTACTGGACTATCTGGGCCCTGCTCACTCCCGCCTTTCTCGCCGTCATCCGGCGCTTCCCCTTCGACCAGAAACCTCGGCGCGATGTAGCAGTGCACCTGGCAGCGATGACCGTCCTTGGACTGGTGCAGGTGGCCGGAGCCGATGGTCTCGAGTTCCTGCTGGTCACCCTGTTCCGGCCGGTACCCCCGGAGCGCCACGCCCAGTGGCTTCGGGCGATGGAGGCAGGGATTCCAGGACTGTGGTTCACGTTCGCATACAAGTACTGGGCAGTGGTCGGCATCGTCCTGGCCGTGCAGTACTACCGACGCTGGCAGGAACGCGAAGTGGCCAACGCCCAGCTGGCTGCCGGTCTGGCCCAGGCTCGGCTGGCGACTCTGCGGGCCCAGTTGCAACCGCACTTCCTGTTCAATGCCCTCCACACCGTGGGAATGCTGAGTGTCACCGAGCCGCGGGAGGCGACCCGGGTGGTGACCCGTCTCAGCGAGCTGCTGCGACGAACCATCGATCTGCCGGAGGACCACCTCTCCCGGCTGGATCAGGAACTGGACTTCACCGATCGCTATCTGGAAATCGAGAAGGCCCGGTTCACCGACCGGCTCCACGTTGAGCTGACGGCGCCCGACGAGCTACTCGCTGCCCGGGTGCCCGCCCTGGTGCTGCAGCCGCTGGTGGAGAATGCGGTGCGCCACGGCATCGGCGCGCGCGTTGAAGGCGGGACAGTGCGGGTCAACGCCAGGAAGGAGCACGACCGGCTGATTCTCGAGGTGAGCGATGACGGCCCCGGATTTCAGGGCAGCTGGGAGAACAGCACCGGGGTAGGGCTCCGCAATCTGCGAGAACGGTTGGAGCGTCTCTATGGAGACCAAGCCAGCATGGAGCTGCCCCGCTCGGGGCAGCGCGGGCCGGCCCGGATCATTCTGCCACTGGTGCAGGTGTGACGCTCCGCGCCCTGATCGTGGACGACGAAGCACCGGCCCGCGCAGGACTCAAGGCGCTGTTAATGGAGCACGGCGATCTTTCGGTGATCGGCGAGTGCGGCGATGGCCGTTCGGCGGTTCGGGCCATCCGCCAGCTCAAACCCGATGTGCTTTTCCTCGATATCCGGATGCCCGATCTGGATGGGTTCACCGTTCTGGACGCGCTGGGAGACGCACCGTTGCCCGCCACGGCGTTCGTGACGGCATACGATGAGCATGCGTTGCGGGCCTTCGAGGCCAACGCTGTTGACTACCTGGTGAAGCCGTTCGACCCGGCGCGGCTCTCGCAGTGTGTGGCCCGTCTGCGCCGCTTTGCCAGAAGAAGCGACGCAGCCGACCGCTACGCAGCCGCGCGGGCAGACTGGGAGCGGGGCCGAGAGGGGGCTACGAATGAGGGGAGGATTCCGGTGCGGGAGAATGGCAGGCTCAAGTTCGTTGACCCGGACGACATTCAGTGGCTGGAGACCCGAGGGAACTATGTGGCGCTGCATACCGGGAAAACCCATTCTCTGGTGCGAGGCCCGCTCAGCGAAGTACTGACTCGGCTCGACCCCAATCATTTCCTCAGAATCAGCCGTTTCTCGGCGGTGAATCTGGACCGAGTCCGAGAGGCTACCCCGCTGGCTTCAGGCGGGTATGCGGTGTTACTGGAGAATGGAGACAGCGTCGACGCCAGCCGGCGGTATGCGGCGCAGATCACGGCGCGGTTTCGGGAATCTCGCGGCTGAGTCCCGCGGCTGAGTCGCGGCGGATTGCCCATCGTGATGATTTCGCCCCACAGTCAGCACCTCATCCCGAGGGCCCGGAGCGCAGCGAACGGGGCCCGAGGGACCTACCCCGCCACGCTCCGAGGTCTGCGGTAGCTCACTCCCCCCGCTACGCTTGGATAAGCCGACCCCATAGGTAAAGAGTGAGGGTTATGTGGTCAGTTTAGCGCCTGTTGATGGAGGGCTATCACCTTGGCCTGATGCCACAGCGCTTCTTCGTCTACATGATGGCCAGCAAGTCGAGGGTGATATACACCGGGGTCACCCGGGACTTGATTCAGCGAGTTTTTGGTCACAGGACTGGCTCTGTACCTGGGTTTACCAAGCAATACCGTGTCACTCGATTAGTCTTCTTTGAAGAGACGAGCAGTGCCAGGTCGGCGTTCGAGCGTGAGCGACAAATAAAGGGATGGACGCGAGCCAAGAAGATCCGGCTTATTGAGGCGAGCAATGCCGGTTGGCTGGACTTGGCGAGAGATTGGTTTGGGAGCGAAGGGTAAAGATGCACCTGCGAGACATGTTTCGAGTGCCCGATAGTAGGTCCCTCTCCTCGCTACGCTCGGATCGGGATGAGGTGGCTCTTTGAGATCCTCGCTACGCTGGGATCGGGATGAGGTGCCCTAGGAGGTAACGACCTCGACTCGATTCAGCGTACCGGACCTGCTACCCAGCGTTACCAACTCGCAAACTTCTCCCGATTGTTCAGGATCAGCCAAGCAACGCCCCTCCCGTCTTAGTAGACTCCCGAGCCATTGCAGTATATCAATGACCCCGGAGGCTCGATGCGACCGTCGTTCCGCCCACTGCTGGCCCTCTTTCTTCTGGCCGGCTTTGCTCCAGCCGCGAACGCGCAGAAGATCCCCGAGAAGCCCTACCAGATCGTGAAGCTGGCCGAAGGAGTCTTCGCCCTGCAGTGGCAGGATCCGGTGCAGTCGCCGATCGAAGGCAACTCGCTTTTCATCATCAACGATCGCGACGTGGTGGTGGTGGACGCGGGCTATCTGCCGGTGACGGCGCGGCGGATGGCGGAGGCGCTCAAGAAGCTGACCAGCAAGCCGGTGCGGTACGTGGTCAACACTCACTGGCACGACGATCACCACAATGGCAACCAGGTGTATCGCGAGCTATGGCCGGCGGTGGAGTTCATCGCCCATCAGGACACCCGGGAGGACATGTACGCCGGGACCTACAATGTGCGGGCACAGGACGCTGCCAACTTCAAGGAAGGAGCCGAACGGTATCGCCGTTGGGTGGCGACCGGTAAGGATGACAACGGCAAGGAACTCGAGCCTCGGCGCAAGGCGAGGGCGGCCGAGCTAGCCAGCCTCTTCACTGCAATGAGTCCCGCGATCGCGGCGATTCGCACAACCCCGCCCGATCTGACCTTTCAGGATCACCTCACTCTTCATCGCGGATCTCGCACCATCGAGATCCGGTGGCTGGGCCGGGGAAACACCCGGGGCGACATCGTGGTCTTCCTGCCGCAGGAACGGATCGTGGCGACGGGCGACCTGATCGTACACCCGGTGCCGTTCGCGTTCGGTTCTTACTACCAGGACTGGATCGGCACCCTGGCGCGACTGGACTCGCTGGGCGCCGACGTGATCTTCCCGGGGCACGGACACGTCATGAAGGACCGGAACTACTTGCACCAGGTGCAGGATCTGCTGCGCGCGGTGGTGCAGCAGGTGAACGAGCAAGTTGCTGCGGGTGCCACACTGGAGGAAACCAAGGCGAAAGTCACCCTGGCCGAATGGAAAGAGAAGTTCGCAGGGACGGATCCTCGGCTGGGCGATTCGTTCACTAACAACTTTGTGACGCCCGCGGTGGAGCGGGCCTATCGTCAGGCCAAGGGCGAGCCGGATGCACTCAAGGGAGTTGAGTAGTAGGCCTTCGCCTCCGGTGTGGCTGGTAGTCGGTGCGCCTGCAGGAGCATAGCACCGAGCAGCAGGGTCTCGGCCACCCCGGTCAACAGCGAAGCCTCGAAGCCGTACTCGCCACCGGACAGCCAGGCGGGCCCGGTCAGCGTTGTACTCAGCAGTGCGCCGGGAGCAACCGTCCCTGAGTCTGTGAGGCCGAGAAGATTGGCGGCGGCGAGATTCCATCCCGCGTGATAGCCGCAGGCCAGCCAGAGTGAACCGGTTCGCATTACCACTCCGGCGAGCAGCGCTCCGTTGAGCGCGGTGTTGAGGAACCCGAGCAAATTGGCACCGGGGTTCCCGCCGTGGGCCAAGCCGAACAGAAGGCCGGTTATCAGGGCTCCCACCCACGGTCCTCCCAACTGAGACAACAACTGCAGCGGATAGCCGCGGAATGCCATTTCTTCCCAGCTTGAGAGCAGTAATGTTGCCCCGATCATCGGAAGCGTGGCACTAAGCAGGAGACTGCCGGTGAGTTGAGCTGGAGATATGGTGGCATGTCCGCTGGCCCAGATCCCCGCAGTGACGACGATCGGCACGATCATCCCAAAACCAAGCCCCAGCGAAACAGCGGGCAGGTTGCCCGTCGAGGGGAGCCCGAGGGTTCCCAGCGGCCGACCTTCCATTCGACCGAGCGCGATCAGGCTGGCGCCAAGAATTACAGACACGGCCAGCACACCGGTAGCGAGCAACGGGAATGGCTGCAGCACTCCGTGCTGTCGCTGAGGTGGAATTCGCAGCAGGAAGAAGAGGAGGCCCCCGACGACGGCCAGAATCACCACCATCAGAAGGAAGAGGGCGAGACGAGCCGCGGGATGGCGCGGGCGCGGAAAATTGGATGGAGACACGGTGGCGGCTCTACGCGCCTTACCGACAGCCCGTTTCCCCTCAGCTCCACTGGAATGATGCTGACAGACTGAATCCCGCCATTCGTCCCACCAGAGCTACCGCCGGTCACACTCCCGAAACGCCACCCTCGAGGCCTCGTAGCGGAACCATTCCTACCTCGAGGACTCCATGCGATCCATGATGCTCGTCCTGGTTGCCGGCGGACTGGTTGCCAGTGCCGGCCCCCTTGATGTCCACCATCCGAATGCCGGCACTCTGGCCGATACCATCCCGGTTGAACTCTTCCAGCCCGGCCTGGTCTCAACTCCGCTGGATGAGCTGAACGCGGCTTTCACTCCCGATCAGAAAGACTTGTTCTGGTCGGTGAACTCGGTACAGGGTGCCCAGGGGATGGGTGTGATCGTGGTTTCCCATCGCGGCGCCGGCGGCAACTTTGGCAAGCCGGAAGTAGCCTCGTTCTCCGGGCAGTACAGTGACTATGACCCCTTTGTGACACCGGACGGCAAGAAGCTCTTCTTTATCTCCAATCGTCCCAAGGGAGCCGCGACCTGGAACCCTCAGGATTTTGATATCTACGTGGTGGAGCGTCAGGGCTCGGGCTGGAGCGAGCCTCAGCCGGTTGGTGCTCCGGTCAACAGCGATGCGCCCGAGTACTACCCTTCAGTCGCCGCCAACGGTGATCTCTTTTTCAGCACCACTCGGCCCGGCAGCAAGAGCTTCGACATCTTCCGCTCCAAGTTGGTTGATGGGCGATATCAGGATCCGGAGAATCTGGGCGAAGCGGTCAATGGAACCGCAAATACTGCGGAGATCGACAACTACGTCGCACCCGACGAGAGCTTCATCGTGTTCGCGGCGGGGCGACCGGGCGGGATCGGTTCGCAGGATCTGTACGTGAGCTTCAACCAGAACGGCAGTTGGACCCCGTCTCAGCTGTTACCGCTCGGAATCAACTCTACTGCTCGGGAATACACCCCGATCGGCTCGCCAGACGGGAAGTATCTCTACTTCACCTCGATGCGCGGTTTCACCACCACTCCACCTGGCAGGAAGATGCTGCTCAAGGAGTGGCAGGACAGCATCAAGAGCATCCGCAACGGCAACGGCAACGTGTACCGCGCGCCAATCGAGGCGGTGCTGGGGCTGCGGCCGAAATCGTAGCCCGTGTCGGTCGTCGGCCCCGGGTTGCGCATCAAGGGGAAGCCTGTAGAAACTCCACCCCACCGACCGGAGTACCGATGGCCACCGACATTTCCAGCGAACAGGCCACTCTCGAGCGGGCCGCCGAGCTGGCTCTCTCATACCTCGGCGCCCTGGATCACACTTCGGTCGCCGCGACGGTCAACCTGGCCGAGCTGCGCCGGCGGTTCGCCCGGCCTTTGCCGAATGAAGGGGTGGATCCGACCACCGTGGTCGAGGAGCTCGCCCGCGACACCGCCGGTGGCCTGCTCGGCAGCGCCGGTGGCCGGTTCTACGGCTGGGTGATCGGTGGCGGACTTCCCGCCGCCCTCGGTGCCGACTGGCTCACTTCGGCCTGGGATCAGAACGCCGGGCTCTATGCCTGCAGCCCGGCCGCAGCGGTGGTGGAAGAAGTCTGCGGTACCTGGCTCAAGGATCTGCTCCGGCTGCCGACGACTGCTTCGTTTGCACTGGTGACTGGTTGCCAGATGGCCCATGTCACCTGTCTCGCCGCCGCACGCCACGCGCTGCTCGCCAAAAACGGATGGGATGTGAGCCGAGATGGTTTGTCGGGCGCCAAGCCGATCCGAGTGCTCACCTCGACCGAAGTTCACGGCACTTCATCCCGCGCGGTCAAGTTTCTCGGTCTGGGTTCGGCCAACATCAAGAAGTTGCCCAGCGATGCAAGTGGTCAGCTCGGTGCCGAGACTCTGCGCGCGGCGCTGGCCGAGGAGCCGGGGCGCCCAACGATCGTGATTCTCCAGGCCGGCGATGTGAACTGCGGAGTATTCGATGACTTCGCCGAGCTGATCCCGATCGCCCATGCGGCTGGGGCGTGGGTTCATGTCGACGGAGCGATGGGACTCTGGTGCAACGCGACCGACGACCTGCGCCATCTGCTCACCGGCGTTGAGCTGGCGGATTCCTGGGCCACCGATGGCCACAAGTGGCTCAACGTCCCGTATGACTCAGGCTACGCCTTCGTGGCTCACCCTGAAAGCCACAATGCGGCTATGGAGCATCGGGCCAGCTACCTCACTCACGCCGATGATGTCCGGGATCCACTCGACTGGACCCCGGAGCATTCCCGCCGGGCCCGCGGTTTCGCGACCTATGCGGCGCTGCGGGAGTTGGGACGAGATGGGGTATCGGAGCTGGTACAGCGCTGCTCCCGGTTTGCCCGGGAGATCGTGACTCGGATCGGTGAGTTGCCTAACGCCCGCGCGATGTGGGTCGGGGAGATCAACCAGGGGTTGGTGCGGTTCTTCGAGTCAGAGCCCGGTGCCATGGAAGAGGATCACGACGAGAAGACGGACAAGGTGATCGCAGCGATCAATGCCACCGGTGAAGCGTTTTTCACCGGGACCACCTGGAGAGGGCAGCGGTGTATGCGGGTGTCGGTGTCGAGTTGGAGGACGACGGAGGAGGATGTGGAGAGGGCGGTGGCAGCCGCCGCACGAGTATCCGCAGATTGCGCAGATGGTAACAGCGATGACGCAGATGATCCGCAGAT
>CAZOES010000142.1:0-11665 GCA_964578865.1 uncultured Gemmatimonadaceae bacterium
GGTGAAGCCCTCGAGATCGACGGACTGATCCTGCGGGGCGCCTTTGATCTGGTCACCGCGCTGGAGACTTTTCTGGCTAACGATTGCCTGGGCTTCAAAGCAGGCCCCGCCAATCCGGTGCCGGTTGGCTCCATTGTCCTGGGCGACCCCGGACTGGTGATCTGCCGGGGGGCCTCGGTCGAACCGGGGGTGGTGTTCGACACTCGCAATGGCGCCGTGGTACTGGAAGCGGGAGTCGAAGCGCGCCACGGCACCCGGCTAGAGGGTCCCTTCTATGCCGGCGAAAAGACTCGTCTGCTGGGAGACCACCTCAAGTTCTCGGCCCTGGGTCCCCGCTGCACCGTGAAAGGCGAGATGTCGAACTGCGTCTTCATGGGCTACGCCAACAAGGCGCACGACGGCTTCCTGGGCCACAGCGTGATCGGACACTGGGTGAATCTGGGAGCCGGAACCACCACCTCCAATCTCAAGAACACCTACGGGGAAGTGGCTCTCTCGTTCAATGGCAAGAAGATCGCCACCGGCCGCCAGTTCCTCGGCAGTCTGATCGGAGATCACGCCAAGACCGCGATCGGGATGATGCTCCCCACCGGCACCATCATCGGAGCCGGGGCCAACGTGTTCGGCGGCGGGCAGGTGCCCAAGTACGTCGCCCCTATGGCCTGGGGCTTCGACGGCAGCGCTCAGATGAACGAGGAGGGTTTCCTGGCTGTCGCTGCCCGGGTCATGCCTCGCCGTGAGGTGCAATTCACGGCTGAGCGGAAAGCCGCGCTTGGCGCCACCTGGAAGCGAGTGACCGGGCGATGACTTCGCTCTGGATCCTCGGCTCCGGCTCCTCCGGGAATGCCTTCGCCATCGGTGTGGGCGAGCAGGTCCTGCTGATCGACGCGGGATTCAGTGCCAAGGAAACCGGAAAGCGGGCGATGCAGGTCGGGCTCGATCTCGCGCAAGTCACCGGAATCGTTCTGACCCACGAGCACGGCGATCACTCGGCCGGCGCTGCCCGGCTGGCCAAGACGCTCGACATTCCGATTCTGACGGCACCGGGCACCTGGAGCCGGCTCAGGGCCCGCATGCCGACCGTGAAGTTCGTCCCGCTGGCGCTGATGGGCGGGGTCCAGCATGGCGCCTTCCACATCCAGACCTGCCTGATCAGTCACGACGCCATCGAGCCGATTGCTATCTCGGTCTGCACCAATGAAGGCCACCGTATCGGCATCGCCTACGACATGGGACGGCCGACCACCGCGGTTCGCTATCTGCTCAAGAACTCCAACGCCCTGATCCTGGAAGCGAATCACGACGAGTACCGGCTCCGGACCAGCGACTATCCCGCGGTGGTGCAGCAGCGGATCGCCGGGTCGAGCGGACACCTCTCCAACCGGGCCGCCGCCGATCTGCTGACCCAGCTGATGCACCCCGGCCTTGCAACCGTGGTGCTGGCGCATCTCAGCGAGAAGTGCAACTCGGAAGCAGAAGCGCGGGCCGAAGTGTGGCCCGCGCTGTTGGCGGAGGGATTCGAAGGGGAACTGCACGTGGCCACTCAGGACCAGCCGGTGGGGCCGTTTGCCCTGCTCCGGCTCTCCCGCGAAGGGGTGCTTCCCCTCTTCTAACTACTGACGGTCGGGGTCGGGCGGGATCGGAATGCTGTCGGGGCGCGGAGTCGGCGCCCCGATTTTCGTCAGGGATACCGGCTTGGTGAGATCGCCGCCGGAGAGGGTCAGTTTGGTCCCCCGCACCTGCAGCTTGTAGGTCACCCACTCGCCACCCAGGGCCAGCATGATGCTGTCGGGCTTGAGCCGCCAGCGGACCGTCTCGGTGCCGTAGGAAGCGCTCGAGTCGGCCCGCACGATGACCGTGCGAGGAGCATCCTTCCGCTTCTGATCCTTGAGGTCGGCCTGCCAGCTACCGAGAATGGCGAGTCCAGTGGCGGGCGTCTGGGCCAGCCCAGCGCGGACCCCGGCGAATGCGAGCAGGACCACCAGAGTGTACAGCTGTTTCCGCACGATGACTCCTCCCGAGGTCAGTCCCCCGCCGTAATCCCCCTCCAGCCCTCCTAGAAGGCAGGATCCGGGCCAGCATCACAGCCGCGAATCTAATCCGACGGCCCGGCCCCTGTCATTCCACACTCTCTACCGGGCGGGCTGGGAGCCACGGAGGCATGGCCCATCCCCCGTTACTTCCCGAACCGCAGCTGCACCTGCGGCCGCAACAAGGCATTGCATTCCGTGTCAGTACACCAGCACTGACCGCAGTTCAACGCGGACTCGGATGGAACAGAACGTTAGACCGCGTTCCTTTCGCCGAATTTTCATTTCTGATTCATAGCCGAGGCAGTTGCTTTGCATTCGCCTGTGAAGGAATCCGGGAAAAACCCACACGACACATCGACAAGGAGCCTGCCCGTGCGGTCCATTCGGCTGTTTTCCCTCGCGCTGCTTGCCCTGATCCCCTTCGCCGGGCGACGGCCGGCCAGCAAGGTAGTAATGGTGAAGATGGTCGACGTCTCCGCAACGGCATTCAAGTTCGACCCCGAAACAGTCACTGCCGCGCCGGGCGACACGGTCCGCTTCACCCAAACGTCGAAGACTCCCCACAACGTCGAGCTGAAGGCCGTGCCGGCGGGTGTAGACGCCGGAGGCGCCAAGATGGGGCCCTTCCTTACTACTGAAAACGCCACCTACGACCTGGTGCTCGACGCCAAGTTCGCGCCCGGCACCTATCAGTTCGCCTGCACTCCCCATGAGATGCTGGGCATGAAGGGCACTCTCAACGTCGCCAAGTAGATCATCATGTCCGGGAACCTGCTCCGGCCCGCGCTCAGGCGCGGGCTCCTGTTCCTCGCGGGGTGGGCCGCGGTCCAGCCGCTCGCGGCGCAGCAGCTGCGCCCGGCGGCCCTGGTCTGGCCCGCCCCGCCGGAGCAGGCCCGGGTCCGCTACGTCGGCGCCATCGCCACCGAGGCGGACGTCGGCAAGAAGGAATCGTTCTTCGGCCGGATCGGGCGATCGCTGGTGGGCGGCAAGCGGAGCGGCGTGATCCGGATCGCCCGGCCGTTCGATGTCGCCGCGGTAGCCCCGGACCGGATCTTCGTGAGCGATGGCTTGACGCGGGGCCTGCTGCTCTTCGATCCGCACCGCAAGGAAGCCCGGCTGGTCGGCGTCGACGTGCCCGGCGGCCTCTCCAAGCCGATGGGCGTCGGCGCCGGCGGTCACGGATCCGTGCTGCTGGCGGACCAGATGGCACGACGGGTGGTGGTCCTCGATTCCCTGGGTCGCTATCAGCGGGCGTTCGGCGACACGCTCACCCTGCTCAATCCCGTCGATGTCGCCGTCGATACGACCGCTGGTCGCTACTACGTGGTCGACAGCTATCAGCACCAGCTGGTGGTGTTCGACGCCGGCGGCAAGGTGATCGAGCGGCTGGGACGCCAGAGCGGCGGTGTCCGCCGGGGCGCCTCACCCTCGCTCGGCCCCGACCTCAGCGTGCCGGTGCACCTGGGGGAAAACGGTGAGGAGCGGCCCCGGACCCACGACGTGGTGGAGAACCGGGGCGAGGCCCCCGGCGAATTCAAGTATCCCTGGGCCGTGACGGTCGGAGCCGATGGCAGCGTCTACGTCTCGGACCAGATGAACTTCCGGGTCCAGATGTTCGACCGGAGCGGCAAGCTGGTGCGGGTGATCGGCGGGATCGGCACCGGGCCGGGCCACTTTGCGAGGCCCAAGGGTGTCGCGGTCGACAGCGAAGGCCACCTCTACGTGGTCGATGCGGCCTTCGGCAATGTCCAGGTGTTCGATCCGGAAGGGGCGTTGCTGCTGCCGTTCGGCACCGGCGGAGTTGCGGCGGGTGGGCAGATCCTCCCGCTCGGCCTGGCCACCGACGGCAATGACCGTATCTACGTCGTGGACCGGTTCAACAACCGGATCCAGATCTACCAGTACCTGAAATGAGGGCCCGCGGGCTGGCGGCCCTGCTCTTCCCGGTGCTGGCCGGCTCCCTGAGCGGGCAGTGGCCCAACGGAGTGCACGTCACCGATACCCCGCACAACCTCACCGTTCCCGCGTCAAGCCAGGCCAGCGACATGCAGGGCCGGATCCGCAACTACGGAGAAATCTGCGTCTACTGTCACTCAACCCACCAGGGCGCCTCCTGGCTCGGCGCTCCGCGGGCCCCGTTGTGGAACCGCCCCCGACCCAATGCCGCGTACCGGATGCCGGAATTCAATGGCACCCGCATGATCCAGGACGCCTCGCCCTCCGACCGCTCGCGGATCTGCCTCTCGTGCCACGGCGGCACGGTCGGTCTCGACGGGATCGTCAATCTCCCCAACAGCTACACCGGCCCAGCCCCCGCCAACCATACCATCGAAGAGTGCGAAGGCTGTCACAGCGGCGGCAGTCCCGCCGGCGGGCTCAACTGGGAAGGGGTTTGGTTCCGGGAGGACATGCGGAACCAGCACCCAATCTCGGTGCTCTACGATCCCAGCCTGCGTCCCGGACAATTCAAGCCGGCCATCGGTGGCAGGGTCAACGGGCTCCCGCTGTACGATGGCAAGGTCGAGTGCGCGACCTGCCATGAACCCCATTCCGAGCAGTTCAAGTTCTTCCTCCGCCAGAGCAACGCGGGGAATGCGCTCTGTCTCACCTGCCATAACACCGTTCCCAGCGACCCGGTCCACAAGTCCTGACGAGCCCGATGATCCCCTGAGGAGGAGTGTCATGCGTGTCCCGCCGGTTCACCTGATTCGTGCGCTGCTCTTGTCGGCCGCCGCCCTCGCCCTGGAGCTGCGGCCGCTCCCGGCCCAGGCCGCCGGGCCGGACAACGTCTCCGGGTCCAAGCACAACATGAGCAGCCGGAGCGGGCTGACCAATTACAACGAGGTCTGCGTCTACTGCCACACGCCCCACGGCGGACAGACCCAGAACGCCCCGCTGTGGAACCGGAACTTCGGCACCGGTCCCTACCAGATGTACAACTCGAGCTACAGCTCGACCATCGACATGCAGGTGGCGGCGTCGCCCCAGGGCGTGTCGCTGGCGTGCCTCTCGTGTCATGACGGGACCATCGGACTCGACGTGGTGATCAACCGACCCAACAGCGACACCACCAAGGTCGCCTCGGGCAACACCATGCCGGCCAACAGCGGGCAGTTCTTCGCCAATCTGGGCACCGATCTGCGCAACGATCACCCGATCTCCATCACCTACGACAACGTGGCCGATCCGGCCTTCAACGCTCCCAGCGGCGGCAAGGTGGGCGGCATCCTGCCGTTGTACCTCGGTCGGGTGGAATGCGGCAGCTGCCACAACCCGCACAATACTAGTTTCCCTCCCTTCCTCCGGGTGTCGAACAGTGGCAGCAATCTCTGCAAGACCTGTCACATCAAGTAGGCGCCGCTGGAGGGCGATCGCCGCCGGAGCCGTCACCCTGGTGGCGTGCCGTCAGGCACTCTCCACCGTGGTCGACATGCCGGCACCGAGGAAGCCGGCCCTGGCCGTGGCCGACGCCTCGCGCACCGCGCCGCCGGTCGCCGTCGCGCGCCAGGACAGCGCCCGGCCGGCGATCGAGCTGACCCTCAATCCCGACTCGGTGAAAAAGCTGCTCCCCCGCGATCACGCCGGGAACATCGACTGGATGGCGGCGCTCGAACGGGGGGTGATCCGGCCCCGGCCCAATCTCCCGGGGGATCCGGCCCCGACCGATGCCGCGCCGTTCAAGTTCGGCTTCGACTTCTTCTTTCCCGGGCCGGACACCACCTTCGACGCGTTCTTTCCCCACTCGAAGCACACCGAGTGGCTCAACTGCGCCCAGTGTCATGCCCGGCTCTTTCCCTACCGCAATCTCAAGATCCAGATGGCGGACATCTTCCAGGGGAAGTACTGCGCCGAGTGTCATGGAAGGGTGTCGTATCCGGTGCTGACCGGGTGCGAGCGATGTCACGTCCGCATGGTCATGCCGCCCGATCGGGCCGAGCCCGAATTCCTGGGCACGCTGCAGCTCGCGCGAGTGCCGGCGGTGGCCGGCGCCAAGCCCCGCGCCACGGCGGAAGAACTGCCGCCGGCCACCTACCCGCACTGGGTGCATCGGATCCGCTATCGCTGTAAGGCCTGCCACATGGGTCTGTTCGAGCCGCGCAACGGGGCCAACCAGGTCACCATGCAGGACATCGCCGCGGGCAAGGCGTGCGGCCGCTGTCATGACGGCACCACGGCCTTCAAACCCGCCATCGACAACTGCGCCCGCTGCCACAAGCCGGCGGCCCCGGCCAAGTCGACCCCGGGCGGCAACTGAGGATGCAACCGGGCCGGGCGTTGCTGGGCGCGTGGCTCCTGCTCGCCGGCAGTGCGAGTCACGCCGCCGGGCAGCGCCTGGTCTCCCTCGCCCCCGGTGGGGAGCTGGGCGGGGAGTATCGGGGCAGCTGGCACCGGGTCTCGGGACGGGAGCAGCGCACCGGGACCGATTTCATCGAATGGTTCCAAATCCCGATCGCCGGCCGGCTGCTGGGCCCGCGCTTCTTCCAGTACCGCGTGGCCCTGCGCCCCGAGTTCCGCCAGTCGACCTTCACCGGCGCTAACGAGCCGCTCAAGGGCCGCCAACTGGGCCTCGGCGCCTCGGGCGAGTTGTTCCCGGTCTCTCCCATCTCCTTCAGGGTGACGGCCAGCCGGGCCGCGGGCAGCAGCAGCGGCGGCCTCGGGGCCGACAACCGCTTCCGCACCAGCAGCGCCGGCATCACCAGCACCTGGCGGAATCCGTACTTTCCGATCCAGCTCGGCTTCACTAGCCAGCACAGCCTCAACGATCTGCAGTCGACCCCGACCAGTACCGAGGTGCGGACGGCGTACGGGCTCAAGACGTACACCGCCAGCGGCAACAGCAGCAAGTTGAGCCTGCGCTACTCCCGCACCGAGTTCGACGATCGCGAGACCGGCTCGGACTACACCGCCTGGACCGCCGGGCTGCTGCACCAGTTCCGCTGGGGCAAGGGGAGCCGCCTCGAGACCGGACTGGAGCGCACCGACCAGAGCGGCAGCCTGCAGTTCGACCGGGATGACTGGTTCGAACGGCTCCACATCCAGCATGCCCGCACGGCGTCGTCCGAGTTCTTGTTTCGCCGCAGCGTGATCGACGCGCGGGGCCTGCCGTCGAAGATCGACAGCTGGAACTACCAGTTTACCACCGGGCTGGGGCGGCGTTTCTCGGCCGGACTTGCCGCGGGGCATGCGGTGGGCCACTTCCAGACGGCGCGCGATGTCTCCAGCACTATCACCCCGCGGCTCGGCTTCGACCTGCTGATGCCGGCCCGGCTCCGGCTGCAGGGCGACGTCGCGGCCGGGGTCGAGTGGCGGAAGTTCACCGGTGCCGGCCTGATCACGATCCAGGTTTCCGACGAGAACCACGCGGTAGACCAGACCCGGAGCTTCTTCCTCGATCAGCTCGATGCCGATGGCACCACCCTGGTGCTGCGGGCCAGCGGCAGCGGGCTGGTCTACGCCGAAGGCACGGACTACGTCCTGTTCCTCATCGGCAGAGAAGTGCGGGTGGACGTTCCGCCGGGCAGCCGCATCACGGTAGGCGACCGGTTGCTCGCCACGTATCGCTACAGCGCCCCGGGCGACACCGACCAGCGGGCCCTGGATCTCAACTACCATCTCGCCGCCAGCCGCGGGCCGGTCCGGCTCGATCACACCCGCTCGCTCCGCCAGGATGGCGACCCGGGGGCAGCAGTGAACCGGGGCGTCTCCAACTTTGACGAGACCCGCACCCGCCTGCTGGTGCATACCGTCTTCCACGGCACCCGGGTTGATCTCGAGGGCATCAGCCAGTCCCGGGAGCGAGCCGGCGTGGTCCGCTCGGAGTTGGGAGCCGGCGCTGATGTGGGGATGACGCCGTCGACCCGGCTGGCGACGGCGTTCGGGGTGCACTGGACCCGGAGCCGGGCGGCGGGTGACGAAGCCCGGGCCGTCACCGCCCGGTCCACCACCTCATGGTCGGCCGGTCCTTCGCTCCAGGTCCATCTCTCGCTCGAGACGTTGCTCTGGAGCCAGACCCGGATCCCCGACGACCATTTCTACGGGGCCGCGCTCGATGTGGTCTGGTACCTGTTCGCGCTGGAAGCGGTCGGTCGCTACGAGTACTCCCGCCGCACCGGCCCGCTCGACCTCAATGGCCACCGGGTTTCCACCCGGCTCATCCGCCGTTTCTAGGCTCCCCTGCCCTGTCCGAGGCCATCGTGTCGTCCACTCGCCACCCGCTGCTGCTCTTCGCCGTGCTCCTGGCTGCCTCGCCGCTCGTAGCACAAGGAGGCCCACCTCCGCTCGAAGAGATCCGTCAGGCGACTGCGAAGTACCGTGAACTGACCGTGGCACTCCGCGACGGCTACATCCACGACCCGACCCTCATGTGTGTCGACGCGGCGATGGTTGGGCAACCCGATTCGCTGGGCGCGATGGGGCTGCACCTGTTTCAGCCCAAGCTTGTAGGCATTCACCTTCCCCAGCCGGTCGGCCAGCGCCTCACCGGAGACGATGCCGGGCTCGACTGGCTGCATCCCGAGGTCCTGGTGTACCAGCCGGAGGCAGACAACTCACTGCAGCTGGTGGGGGTGGAATACCTGGTCTTCGAACAGGCGTGGAAGAGCGCCGGGCATGACGGACCGCCGATGTTCGGCTCGCAGCCATTCGTACTCATGAAGGATGACCCGGCCACGGCGAGGGACGAGGCCCACATGCTGGACCCGCATTACGAGCTCCACGTCTGGGTGCACCGTGAGAATCCGCGGGGAGTCTTCGAGGAATGGAACCCCCGGGTGAGCTGCGCGGCCTACGCCGCGCGCGGGCTCCTTCGATCCGACGTCCAGACCGGAACCTGGCCGGAATCGGGGCGTGGCTCTCCCCAGGTATCCACGGACGAACTGCGCACCATCCTGCGCCGCGGAGACGCCCTGGTGCTCGATGTGCGGCGGGCCCGGAGCTACCACGCGGGACACATCCCGGGTGCCTACGGACTCGAGAACCTCGCTGACACCGTCGTCGACCGAGGCCAGGCTGTGGTCGCCACAGCCCGTCGAATGCTTCGGATGGACCCGACCAGGCCTCTGCTCCTGTACGGCGACGGCGTGAATGGCGAGGATACCCGGCGCGCCGCCGAGGCCCTGGTGGCGGCAGGATTCATCAACGTGCGCCGCTACCAGCTCGGACTCGCCGTCTGGCAAGCGCTCGGCGGAGTTCTCGAGATCGACGTCGAGGGGCTGGCCCGTGGCTGGAAGGATCCCGCCTGGACTGTTGTCGATGGACGTGAGTCATCCGAGGCGGGAGGCGGCAGGGTCACCGGTCTGTTGAGCTTCACGGTGGCTCAGGTCGGAAGGGGACAGGCCGACATTCACCTCCCGGACGATCCCGCTGCGCCCATCGTGACCGTCGGTCGTGACGGGATCCAGGCACGCGCCCTGGCCGAAGAGCTGACGCGCAGAGGCTATCGCAATACCGGATACTTCAACGGCGTCTGGAGCAGGGTGCAGTCCCTGGGCCCGCGCTAGGATCGAGGTCCCACCCCGCCGAGACTGCACTGCTCCGGGGAGAGCCGGACCTCCGCCCCCGGTATTGGAGTGAGGCCCATCACCGCCACCGGCCCGGCCAACAGGGAATGTGGTGGTCCGCGTTGTCGCCTGCCTCTCATTCTTCGTTAGGCCAACATCTGATGCCAACATCGAGCGCGACGTCCGGGTGGCGCAGCCGGGATGTCCTGCGAGTGACCTTCCTGGTGGTCTCCGTCCTGCTGGGCTTCCGGCTCAACTGGGAAGCACAAGACATCTTCTTCCTCGCCTTTGTGGGCGTGCTCTTCGGCCTCACCCTCTCGGCCGCGGCCGACAAAGCCCAGCGCTTCCGGATCCCCCGCGCTATCTCCGCCCCGGTTATCCTGCTGCTGTTTCTTGGCTTTATCGCCGGTATGGCCAGTTTCGCCGCGCCCCAGGTGAGCAGCCAATTCCAGGAGGTAAAGGAGCAGCTGCCCAAGGGGCTGGGAAAGGTCCGCGACTGGGTGCAGACCAAGGTCGGCGGGGTTACCCACATGCTCAACGACACCACCAGCCGGATCGCGGCGGACTCGACGCCCGATTCTACCGGCGGTGATACCTTAGCGGCCGCGGCCACTCACCCGGACACCGGTGAACGCCGGCAGGCCCGGGACAGCGCAGGAGGCGCGGACGCCGGAAGCCCGGCGAATTCGCCGGTGACGCAGCTCAGTCCGCAGATGGGGTCGGTGGGACGGGCCTTCTTCTCGTTCTTCTCGTCCACCCTCCGGGCCCTGGGCGGCGTGATCCTCATCATTTTCGTCACGCTCTTCACGGCGATTGACCCGGAGCTGTATCAGAACGGGCTGATCCATCTGGTCCCCCATCGAAATCGGGACCGGATCAAGCAGGTGCTTCAGGCGGCGGCGATTTCCCTCCGGCGGTGGCTGGTCACCCAGCTGATCGCGATGGTCGCCATCGGGGTGGTCACCGGCCTGGCGATGTGGATCATCGGGATCCGGGGCGCCGTGGCCCTGGGAGTCCTGGCCGGCCTGCTCGAGTTCATTCCCTTCCTCGGCCCGATTGCCTCCGCGGTTCCCGCCATCGCGATGGGACTGCTGGACAGCCCGGAGAAGGCCATCTGGGTGGCCCTGACCTTCACCGTGATCCAGCAGGCCGAAGGACACCTCCTCATCCCCCTGCTGATGAAAGACTCGCTGAGTCTTCCGCCGGTCATGACCATCCTGACCCAGGCGGTAATGGCGACGGTGTTCGGCTTTCTGGGACTGCTGGTGGCGGTCCCGCTGCTGGCGCTGGTGATGGTCGCGGTGAAGCTGCTCTATGTGGAAGACGTGGTAGGAGACAACATGGAGGTTGCGACGTAGGACCGACCGAAAGGTGAAGCGACGGTCCGGGTGGTCCCGGAGCGACGTTGGTTCGCCCACGCTCATCGAGATACGACTGAGACTCTGTGCGGCGTGGGCGAATAGGGGTCGCGGAGGGACCACCCGGACCGAGGCCAAAAACAAAAGAAGCCGGCACGAATGCCGGCCTTGCACCACAGGGATCCCACGCTGCGCGCGGGATACAAGAACGGCATTAACTTACGAGGCCCCCAAACTGCGGTGGCCTCGTAAGATTCAGCCGTTCTAGTACATTCCCCCCATACCGCCGCCGCCAGGAGCGGCAGGCGCGGGCTTCTCTTCCTTCCGCTCAACCACCACGCACTCGGTGGTCAGCATCAGGCCGGCGATCGAGGCCGCATTCTGCAGCGCGGTCCGGGTCACCTTGGTCGGATCGATGACGCCCGACTTCACCAGGTCCTCGTAGCCATCGGTCGCCGCGTTGTAGCCGAAGTTCTTGTCCTTCGACTCCTTCACCCGCGACACCACGATCGAGCCCTCGGCCCCGGCGTTCTGGGCGATCATGCGAATGGGCTCTTCCAGGGCGCGGCGGACGATGTCGACACCGATCTTCTCGTCCTCAGTCCCCTTGACCTTCTCCAGGACCGACTGAGCCCGCAGCAGGGCCACCCCACCGCCCGGCACGATGCCCTCTTCGACCGCGGCGCGGGTCGCATGCAGCGCGTCCTCGACGCGGGCCTTCTTCTCCTTCATTTCGGTCTCGGTCGCGGCACCCACGTGGATCACGGCGACGCCG
>CAZOES010000143.1:0-11605 GCA_964578865.1 uncultured Gemmatimonadaceae bacterium
TACGACAGCTTCATGAAGACCGGCCGGGTCAAGTTCCGCGGGCGGCAGCAGCGGTTCATGTGACGTGAAGTCAGTGACTTCACGTCATCCCGAGCGAAGCGAGGGATCTCTTCAACTCTGAAGAGATCCTTCGTCGCTTCGCGACTCAGGATGACGAGCACTACACCATGAATATTTTGCTCCTCGGCCCACCGGGCGCCGGCAAAGGCACCCAGGGCGCCCTGCTTGCCGAACGACTCGGCATACCCAAATTTGCCACCGGTGACCTGCTGCGCGACGCGGTGAAGCGGGGTACCCCGGTGGGCCTGCAAGCCAAGGCGGTGATGGAGTCGGGCGGCCTGGTCAGCGACGACATCATCATGGGTGTGGTCCGCGACGAGCTGGCCAAGCCCGAAGCGGCTAAGGGAGTAATCTTCGACGGGGTGGTACGCACCGTTCCCCAGGCCGAGGGCGTGACCAGGCTGCTGGGCGAGCGGTCCCGTAAGATGGACTGGGTGCTCTTCTTCGATGTGCCGGACCAGGAGATCCTCTCGCGGATTGAAAAGCGCCGGGGGATCGAAGGCCGGGCCGACGACGATCCGGTGGCGGTGGCCACCCGGCTCAAGGCCTATCGGGATCAGACCGCCCCGGTGCTGGACTGGTTCCGGGTCAGAGGAACGGTGCATCTGATTCCAGCGGTCGGCAAAGTGGAAGAGATTTCAGCCAAGGTGCAGGGGATTATTGGACGTTAGACGGGAGACGGGAGACGGAGACGAACTTCTCCCTGTCGTGGAGTTCCGTCTCACGTCTCACGTCTCACGATTGCAGGACCGTAACTGACGATGATTACCATCAAATCCCCCCGCGAAGTCGAGACGATGGCCCGTGCCGGGCACATCGTGGGCGAGACCCTGCTGCTGATGCAGCGCTCGGTGAAGCCGGGGATGAGTACGCTCGACCTCGATAACCTCGCCGAAGAGTTTATCCGCAGTCACCCGGGCGCCAAGCCCTCCTTCAAGGGTCTCTACGGTTTCCCCAAGACCCTCTGCACCTCGATCAACGAAGAGATCGTGCACGGGATCCCCAGTTCCAAACGGGTCCTGCGGGACGGCAACATCGTGAGTATCGACGTGGGTGTGCAGCTGGATGGGCTTCACGCTGACGCCGCGACCACTGTGGCGGTCGGTGAGGTCTCACCCGAAGCCAACCGGTTGCTGGCGGTGACCCAGGAGTGTCTAAAGGTCGGGATCGCCCAGGCCCGGGCGGGCAATCATGTCGGCGATATCGGTTACGCAGTGCAGCAGGTTGCCGAGGCGGCTGGATTCGGAGTGGTGCGTGAGCTGGTGGGTCACGGCATCGGCACCGCCTTCCACGAGGAGCCTCAGGTCCCCAATCATGGTCAGCCCAAGCGGGGACCGCGGTTACTCGAGGGAATGACCATCGCGATCGAGCCGATGATTACGGCGGGGCACTATACCACCAAGACCCTGCCCGACAAATGGACTGTAGTGACAGCTGATGGAAGCCTGGCTGCCCACTTCGAACATACCGTCGCGATCACCGCCGACGGGCCCCGTATTCTCACTCGCTGAAGGCGCCCCTCACTCCGAGCGCAGGGTTTCCGCCGGATCCACCCGGATCGCCCTGACGGCGGGCACGAGCGAAGCCAACACCGCCACCGCCAATAGTGTCACCACGGTTACGGTGTAGGTCATCCCATCGTCCGCGGCAATGCCGTAAAGCCGGTCTCGCAGCAACCGGCTGCCTCCCAGCGCAGTTGCTATCCCGAGAACCAGCCCCAACCCGGCCCAGCCGATTCCCTGACGAAGCACCAGGAGAAGAACACTCCGCCGCTCCGCTCCCAGGGCCATCCGTACCCCGAATTCACGACGTCTGCTGCTGACGGTAAAGGCCAGCACACCGTAGAGCCCCACCGCAGCCAGCAACAGCGCGACGGCCGCGAAACTACCCACCAGGGCCAGGGACAGACGGCGTGCCGCCAGGGTTGATCCCAGCACCGACTCCATCGTGTGGACATTCCGCAGCGCGAGAGTCGGGTCGGTCTTGCGAAGAGCCCGGCGAATGGCTCGCTCAGTCGCGCCCGGGTCACCCGTGCCGCGCACGACCAGAGTGAGCGATCGCCACCAGGTATTCTGAACGTGGCTGGCGTAGATCACCGGGCCGGGTTCCCGCTCGATTCCTTCCTCCCGAACGTCGCCCACCACGCCGATGATGGTGGCCCAGGCCGCGCTGGGGTCAGGGCCGAGCCTCACCCGTTGGCCCACGACCTCGCCGTCGGGGAAGTATCTCCGGGCCCCGCTTCGATTCACCAGCACCACATTCGGGGCGGCCGGGTTGTCCTGCGGACCGAAGAGCCGGCCCTCCAGAAGCGGCACCCGAAGGGCAGAGAAGTACTCGCCTCGCACCAGCACCAGACCGATATCGGGCGTTGCGGTATTGTCAGGATGGCTTTCGACCACCAGCGAACTCCGCATCATGACGCCGGTGGGAAGCTTCGTGGTTGCGCCCACGGTGGTCACCCCCGGTGTGTTCCGGAGTTCATCCAGCAGGCGGTCATAGAAGCTGTTGACCACAGCGGGTGGATCGTAGCGCTCCCCGCTCACCCGCACTTCCGCAGTCATGATCTGATCGGGGTCGAATCCCAGTGGCGCCTGGGTCAGTTCTGCGAAACTCCGAAAGAGCAGGCCGGCCCCGGCCAGCAACACCACGGCCAATGCCACTTGCGCGATTACCAGAACCCGTCGCGTCACACCGCTTCTCGCGCCACCGGTGCCTCCGCGCCCGCCATCCTGCAGCGCCTGGCGTAAGTCAGGTCGAGCCGAGGCGAAGGCCGGGAACAATCCGAAGACGACGCCAGTCAGCAGGGAGATGCCGATCCCGAACAGCAGAACATAGGGGTCAGGGCGCACGGGAAAGAGGGGTGGCAGCACTTGGGGCTCGAGTGCCAGCAGAGACCCGGTCGCGACCAGGGCCAGGGCGGTGCCCAGCGCTCCGCCCAATCCAGCGAGAAGGAGCGACTCAACCAGCAGTTGAAGAACCAGCCGCAGCCGGCCTGCGCCGAGCGCGGCCCGAAGCGCCATTTCCCGCCGCCGGATAGTCCCGCGGGCAAGACTCAGGTTGGCCAGGTTCACGCACGCGATGAGGAGAACCAGGGCGCCGGCCAGCTGAAGCAGCAGCAGGCTGGGACCCACCTGGCCGGTCAGGGCAGTCCCCAAGGGAGTAAGACGGGCGATACGCCCGCCGTTCGCATCGGGGTACTCTCGTGCGAGATCCTGTGAAATCCGGGCCAGGTCCAGTTCGGCGGCCTCGATAGTCACTCCCTGGCGGACCCGGCCGATCACTCGCAGAAAGTGCTGTCGCCGGCTCACTTCGGGATTGGCTCGCTCTCGGGCAAAGGTGAGCGGGGTCCACATCGCTTCTCTGCCGGTGATGGAAAAACCCTGGGGCATGACTCCGACGATCCGGTACGGCAGGTCGTTGAGGGTCATGGTTTGTCCTATCACCGAGGGGTTCCCGGCAAAGGCCGATTGCCAGAGGCCGTAGGACAGCACGGTTCTCGGCGCTCCACCGGCCAGGTCTTCGGCATCGCTCAAGGCCCGGCCCTGAATGGGAGCCACACCCAGCAGCCCGAAAATATTGGGTGTGACGGCGAGGGCATCGAGGAGTTGGGGATCTCCCTGCGCGGGGCGCCAGGTGACGGAACGACCGTCCGACCCAGCCAAGCCTGTCAAGCTGCGCTGGGCAGCGGCGTAGTCGAGCAAATTGAGGGCGGAGACTGGATTTCTGGCTTTGAGATCGGACGGGTCGGTTTCACCCAGCACTACCAGTCGTTCCGGCTCGGTGTAGGGCAGGGGACGCAGCAACACCGACCGCACTACGCTGAAGATGGCGGTATTGGCGCCGATGCCGAGGGCCAGAGTGCCAACCGCGACCAGGGTGAAGCCGGGGTTGCGGTAGACGGTCCGCCACGCCTGCGATAGATCGTGACGCCATTCCCGCACCCGGTCGGTCAGGCGCAGGGACTGTTCGGTCCGCCGGTCCAGGCTCTGACAGTACCGCCGGGTGTATTCCAGATCGCCGAACTCCGCGCGGGCCCGCTGCATCGCCGCGGCCCGATCGAGACCGGAACGGATCAGATCTTCCGTTCGCTGATCCAGGTGAAAGGCGAGCTCCTGGTCGACCTCATCGGCTATGTCGACTCGTGACCGGCGGGGGAACCGGAAGATCCGCAGACGTGCCATGGCCCGACCTTCCACTCATCAGGTGAGTGGAAGGTAGGTCGCAGGGTCCGGGATGGCAAGCGGGAGTGGGCCTTCGGGGGGGCGGGCAGGTCAGCCGGTTGGGCGACGAGCAGTAAGCCGGGATTCTGCCAGCAAGCGGACTTCCGAGGCCGCCCGCTGAGTATCCCGCAGTAGTACCTCAGTATCGTTCGCCAGTACCCGCAGATCCTCCGGTCGTCCCGCAGATTCCAGGTTCAATCGGAGATTGAGATGAGATCCCGCGGCAGCTGAGGCCGACAGCAGCGCGGCCATCACCGCGTCGCCGATGGTGTTGGGCGGCCCATCCTGCGCTGCTCGGCGGGAGAGCAGGGCAACCTCCCGGCAGAGCCGGACTACGTTAGCCGGAACCTGGGCTGCGTGGCGCCAGGCTTTGGCCACTCTGGTTCGCTGATCCGCTTCACTGCCTGATTTGTCTCGCTTCGCCTCCAACACCCCCGTGAATGCTCTCGCGTCTTCTTCCGCGAGGGCCAGCAACCGAGTGCGCAGCTGCTCGGCTTGCTCCACCATCTGATTGAGGGCAGGGGTTTCCGCCTTTGCCCTGGCGATCTGGCCGATCATTTCGACCAGCGCAGCGGCGAGGCCGGCAGTAACCGCAGCGACCGAGCCCCCCGCCGGGACGGGGGCTGGAGATCCGACTTGGGCCGCAAAGGCTTCCAGGGAACTCATGGGCCGTGGGTCATGGGTCATGGGTCATGGGTCAACGCGGAACCGGAAACCCGGAACGTTTACCCCATCATCTTCAGCAGCCACTCATGGATTGCCGGGTTGCCGGCCAGCACCGCCGAATGCTCGATGCCGAGGTCTCGGCCGGCGTAGTCGGTTACCCGCCCGCCGGCTTCCCGCACCAACAGAGTCCCCGCGGCAATATCCCAGGCCGAGAGCCGCTGCTCCCAGAATCCCTCGAACCGGCCTGCCGCGACATCGGTGAGGTCGATCGCGGCCGATCCTGCTCGGCGAACCCCAGTGGCACCGTGGGCGACCCGGTGCAACTGCGCCAGATACTCCTCGATCCGGCTGAAGTCGCGATAGGGGAATCCGGTGCCGATCAACGCGTGAGCCGGATCGGTGATCGGTGAGACCATGACCCGCTCACCATTCTCCCAGGTTCCACCGCCCCGGGTGGCGATGGTGATCCGGTTGAGCGGCAGGTGCAGCACCACGGCCGCTTCCAATACTCCGTTGACTGCCGCGGCGATGGAAACCGAGAAAGCCGGAAAACCATGGAGAAAATTGGTGGTTCCATCCAGCGGGTCGACCACCCAGACCAGCCCGTCGGTGACTACCTCGGGGCTCAATTCCTCCCCAATCATCCGGGCACCGGGGACCTTGAGCAGCGTTTCGGCGATCATCGCCTCGGCCGTACGGTCCACATCGGTCGCCCAATCGGCCTTTCCTTTGGCGGTCCATCCGGCCGGGTCCCGAGGCCGATCGACGGTCCTGAGGTACTCTCCGGCCCGCTGTGCGGCCGTTACGGCGAGGTGCAGTAAGTCGTTGCCCGACGGCATCTTGCGTCACTCCTTCAGGCTGGATACCTTGCCTCAATGCCCCGAATCTTCTCCGGGATCCAGCCCTCCGGCGAGCTCCACATCGGCAATTGGCTCGGCGCGGTTCAGAACTGGGTTCGCCTGCAGGACACGTATGAATGCCTCATCTGCGTGGTCGACCTACACGCAATCACCGGCAAGTACGACTCGGCAACGCTGAGTCAGCGGACCCGGGACATGGCGGTGGGATTGCTCGCGGCCGGGATCGACCCCAAGCGGGCCACGCTCTTTGTGCAGTCACACGTACCAGAACACACCGAGCTGCAGTGGCTGTTCAACACGGTCACACCGATCGGCGAGCTGGAGCGTATGACCCAGTTCAAAGATAAGTCGTCACGCTATGAGAGCGTACCGGCCGGTATCTTGAATTACCCGGTGTTGATGGCGGCAGATATCCTGTTGTACAAGGCCGATCTGGTCCCGGTTGGTGAAGACCAGGTGCAGCACCTGGAACTGACCCGGGAAATCTGTCGGAAATGGAATGCCCAGTTCGCCGAGGGCGAGGAGTTCTTCCCCGAGCCTCAGCCGATGCTGACCGAGGCCAAGCGGATCATGGGTCTGGATGGGCAGGCCAAGATGTCGAAGAGTCTGGGCAACACCATTGGCATCCTGGAGCCGCCGGAAGACGTGTGGGCCAAGCTGCGCCCGGCCAAGACCGATCCGGCCCGGGTTACCAAGAAGGATCCGGGCAACCCGGAGGTGTGCAACATCTTCTCGTTGCACCGGCATTTTTCACCGGTGGCAACCCAGGAACTGGTGGCCGAGAATTGCCGAGGCGCCAAGTGGGGCTGCATTGAGTGCAAGCAGGTGCTGGCCGATAACTTGAATGCTGCGCTGGCCCCGATTCGGGCCCGGGCAGCGGAGTTACAGGCCGACCCGGATACCATCACGGAAATTCTGGCGGACGGGGCCCATCGTGCACGGCGCATTGCCCAGGAGACCATGCGGGAAGTGCGAGCGAGAATGGGCTTTCTGCCGGCTTAGCCGCAGGGCTAAGAGCTAACAGCTAAGAGCTACAGTGCCATTATTTCGCCTTTGGGTGGTTCAGGCACTTTAGCTTTCAGCCCTTAGCTCTTAGCCCCCTTCGAGGAGGCTGAGGAACATGGAGAAGATCATTAAAGCGGCCGTTGAACGAGGCGCTTCCGACTTGCACATCAAGGCGGGGGATGTCTTCCGGGCCCGGATCAACGGCAAGCTGGTGCCGCTCACCAAACAGCGGCTGACGCCGGATCAGACCCGGGCCATCGCACTCAAGCTGCTGCCCAATGAAGACGACCGGGCCCGGCTGGATCAGCTCAAGGATTTCGATTGCTCCTGGGGCATGCCTGGCGTCGGCCGATTCCGGGTGAATGTCCTGCGGCAGCGATCCTCGTTCATGATCGTGATGCGGGTGATTCCCTTCGCGGTGCCCACCATCGACGACCTGGCCCTGCCGCGGGTCACGGTACATCTGGCCGAGATGGACCAGGGGCTGGTGCTGGTGACCGGCGTCTCCGGAAGCGGCAAGAGTTCCACTGTCGCGGCGATGCTCAATCACATCAATCAGAACCTGCACCGCCATATCGTGACGGTGGAGAATCCCATCGAATTCCTCCATCGTGATGTGAAATGCTCGGTAACCCAGCGCGAAGTGGGGGTCGATACCGACAGCTTCGCGGTGGGACTGCAGTCGGCTCTGAGGCAGGATCCCGATGTGATCGTGATCGGCGAGATCTCCGACAGTGAGACCCTCGACACCGCCATCAAGGCGGCCGAGCGGGGCCATCTGGTGATCTCGACCTTGCCCACACCCGATGTGATCAGCACGGTGCAGCGGATCCACTCCATGTTCCCCGCGGTCGAGCGGGAGATCGGGACCATCCGTCTCTCCGAGATTCTTCGCGGCATTATCGCTCAGCGCTTGCTGCCCCGGAAGGATGAAAATGGCCGGGTAGTGGCGGTCGAAGCCCTGGTGGCGAATCCGGCGGTTCGTGCGATCCTTCGCGACCCCGAGCGGCTCGGTGCTCTCCGGGTGGTCATGATGGAGGGGGGCGATGACGGAATGCAGGCCTTCGAGCAGCACGCTGCCCGTCTGGTCGATGAGGGCGCTATCAGTCACGAGGCCGCGGCCGCGCTGGGACTCGCCGGGGCCGCGCCGCGGAAGTAGCGCCTGTCTCCGGTTGAGCTCTTCAATGCACTGATGCAGTTGCCGCGGGAAGCCGGTACTCCCGCGGCTCAGGAAGCCCGCCAGCTCATCGTCGAATTCCTCGAGCGCCAGGGCTACCGGGTCCGGGTCCAGCGGTTCTCCTTCCTCCCCATTTCAATCAACGCCCTGCCGATCGTCGGCGCCGGTCTGGGCTGGCTGACCCTGTTGCAGCTCCCGCTTCTCCTCTGGCCGGACCCCAACCGGTGGGCCGCGCTGGGAACCTGGGTATTCGGGGCAGCCGCCCTTGCGGTGATCGCCTGGGGCATCGGTACCGGTGTCGAGGTCCCCGGCGCCGAGCGACGGGAGGACGCCAATCTCATCGCGACCCGGAGTGACCAGCCGATCTCCCGCTGGATTGTGGCCCATGTGGACACCAAGGCCCAGGGCCATTCCATGGCGGGAAGAATCGTGGCCGTGTGGCTGCTGATTGCCGCGATCCTGGGGATCACCATTCTGGCTGTGGTGCGAACCCAGCGTCCGGTCTTGCCGTTCACCCCAACTGTTCTGGTCGCCGGGTTGACCATTGCGGCCAGCGCGTTGGCGTCCCGGGGCCGGCTCAAAGGGACTACCCCCGGGGCCCGGGATAACGGCACGGGACTTCTGGCGGCCCTGACCGCCGCGGTAGGGAATCAGGACGCTGGCGTGGGTTTTCTTTTCACCGGGGCCGAGGAATTCGGGCTGGTGGGAGCCCGCATCTTGAGCCGGAGCGACGTCGTGGGGCAGGGGGCTGAACTCATCAACCTGGATACCTTGGATCAGGAGGGGGACCTCTACCTCGTCCATCACGACTCCCGGGGCGCTGGTCTGGCCGCGCGGCTGATGCCGGCATTCGGGGGCCTGGGGGCACGAGTGGTGTGCCGGCACCTGCCGCTGGGCATCCTGACCGACAGCCTGCCTTTTGCCCGGAGAGGGCTCCCGGCGGTGACCGTCGGGCGGCTTACCCGGGCTACTCTGCGGTTGATTCACACCCCCCGGGACCGCCCCGACGGACTCGGTTTGGCGACGGCCGAAGGGGTCGGGAAGGCCTTGGCAACCCTGGGAGGACGCAGGCAAATCGGCGTTGACCAAGCCCCTTCAGGCACCTAGCTTTTACCAGAGGATACAGTAATTGGCCCCCATGCCGGGGCCATTTTTTTTGTCTTTCGTTGGAGTGCTGCGTTAGCTGAGAGCTAATAGCTAAGAGCTACTGTGCCGGTCGCCGGTCTCGGCAATGGGCACGTTCGCTATCAGCTATCAGCTATCAGCCTTACTGGATCTGTCCCACAACACGGAACCCAAATGTTCGGACCCAAGACGCACTGCGTAGTAGTAGTCGGCGCCCAGTGGGGTGACGAGGGCAAGGGCAAGCTGGTCGATGTTCTGGCCGAGGATGCCGACTTCGTGGTCCGTTACCAGGGCGGCGCCAACGCGGGTCATACCGTGTGCATCGGCGAAGCCCAGTTCATTCTCCAGCAGATTCCCTCCGGCATTCTCCACGAGCGGTGCACCTGCATCGTGGGCAACGGAGTGGTGCTTGACCCGGAGACTTTCTTTCAGGAGCTGGACAACCTGACGGCCAAGGGGGTCGGCATCAACGGCCGAATTCTGGTGTCCGACCGGGCGCACCTGGTGCTCCCCTTTCACAAGCTGCTCGACAAGGCCCACGAAAAGAGTCAGAACATCGGGACCACCGGCCGGGGCATCGGTCCGACCTACGAAGACAAGTTCGGCCGGCGGGGCATTCGGGTGGGCGATCTGCGCTATCTCGATAGCGCCAAGCAGACCCTCACCGAGCGGGTGGCCCGCGCCAATGATCTGCTCAAGATGATGGGCAGTTCGGCCGTCGCTTCAGTGGAAGATCACCACGCGTTGCTCGACCGGCTGGCTCCCCGGCTGGTCCCGGTCGCCGCTGATACCGGACGGGTGGTGTACCGGGCAATCCAGGAAGGGCGCCGGGTACTGCTGGAAGGTGCCCAGGGCGCGATGCTGGATGTGGACCATGGGACCTATCCGTTTGTCACCTCGTCCAACACCACCTCAGGTGGGGCGGCGACTGGCGCCGGTATCGGCCCGACTGCAATCGATGAAGTGCTCGGAGTGGTGAAGGCATACACCACTCGGGTTGGGAATGGCCCTCTGCCTACCCAGGCTGACGATCCAACTGAGGAGCTGCTGCGGCAGCTGGGTGGGGAGTTCGGTGCGGTGACCGGCCGGCCCCGTCGCTGCGGCTGGTTCGATGCCAGGGTGGTCCGCTACTCGGTGCGGGTCAACGGGCTCACCGCCCTCGCGGTGACCAAGCTCGATGTACTGGACACTTTCGGCGAAATCCCGGTGGGCACCGACTATACTCTCGATGGCAAGCCGTGTGAGGAACTCCCCTCCAACGTGCGGACCCTGGAACGGGTGAAACCGGTGTACGAGGTGCTCCCCGGCTGGCGCAAACCGACCACCGGGGCCCGCCGCATGGCCGACCTCCCGCCCGAAGCCCGGGCCTACCTCGATCGACTGGAAGATCTCAGCGGTGCGCCAATTCGGTATGTGAGTGTCGGGACAAGAAGAGATCAGATCATTGAGGTCTGACGAGCAGTACCGAGTACCGAAGTACCGAGTGGCCTGACTCGGTACCCGGCACTCGGTGCTCGAATCCCATGTCAGAATCCACCGACTTGTTAGTCATCGGCGCGGGCCCCTGCGGTCTCGCCGTCGGCGTTGCGGCCAAGGAGGCCGGGCTGGGCTGTGTCCTGCTCGACCGGCGCACCGTGGTCTCTACCATCGAGCGCTATCCGCTGGGGATGACTTTCTTTTCCACACCGGAGAAGATCGAGATCGGCGGCGTCCCCTTCATTGCCAGCGGGGAAAAACCTACTCGGCGCGACGGGCTGCTCTACTACCGCCGAGTGGCCGAAGCATTCCAGCTGGATGCGAGACCGGGGGAAGAAGTGACTGCGGTGATCCGGGAAGCGAATCGCTTTCGGGTTGAGGTCAATCGACGGCACGATTCGACTACCTACCAGGCGGGAGCGGTAGTCTTCGCCACCGGTTACTACGACTGGCCCAACCCGCTCAGCGTCCCCGGTGAAGAACTGCCTCACGTGGCCCATTATTTCACCGAGGGTCACCGGCACTGGCATCAGGATGTGGTGGTAGTCGGGGCAGGGAACAGCGCGGTGGACGCGGCACTGGAGTGCTGGCGGGCCGGTGCCCGGGTGGCCCTGGTGCACCTGGCCGAAGGCTTCGACAAGGTGGTGAAGCCCTGGGTCCTGCCCGATATCACTAACCGGGTGAAGGAAGGCAGCATCAGGGCCTGGTGGCGCCACCGGGTCATCCAGATCACCCCCCAGGCGGTGGAGATCGAATCGCTGGAAAACAGCAAGCGGACCGCCCTGCCGGCTGACTCGGTGCTGGCGATGACCGGTTACCACGCTGACACCCGCTTGCTGGAAAAGCTGGGTGTTCCAGTCGATCAGACCACCGGCATTCCCCAGCACGACGAGTCGACCATGATGACCCCGATGCCAGGGTGCTATCTGGCCGGGGTAATCGCCAGCGGGAAAGACGCGAACCGATTGTTCATTGAAAACGCGCGGGGGCACGGGGCGCTGATTGTGGCGGATGTG
>CAZOES010000144.1:0-11438 GCA_964578865.1 uncultured Gemmatimonadaceae bacterium
ACCCCAGCTGGGCCGAGACCCGATCGAGCGCCTCGGTGTCGGCCAGCACCTCGCCACCCAGCTTCACCACGAAGATGTGGTCGCGATAGGCCCTTACATAACGAAGGGCGCCTTTTAACCCAGTTATGCCTTTAGACGAGTCAATCGTCATCTCCTACTCCTCTAGAAAAGCGTGAAAAGTGAAAAGTGAAAAGGAACAGCGCCGAACAATCAGACACGTTTCACGTTTCACGTTTCACGATTCACGTTTCTTCCCAGCATTTCCAGCAACAGTGCCCGCTGCACATGCAGCCGGTTCTCCGCTTCATCGATCACCGCGGAGCTCGGTCCGTCCAGCACTTCATCGTCGATCTCCACGTTGCGGCGGACCGGCAGACAATGCATCACCACGGCCTTGCCGCCCCGGGTCGACTTGAGCCGGCGAGGTGTGAGCTTCCAATCTCTCAGCCCCGCTCGCAGCTCGGCCTCTTCGGCCGGCTGGCCGAAGTGCTTCACCGAGCCCCACGATTTCACGTAGATCGCATCGGCCCCGGTGGCCGCTTCATCGGGATCATTCATGATGTGCACGAACTCGCCACCCCGCTCCTGGGCGATCTTCCGGATCAGTGCGGTATCCTCGGGATCCAGCTCGTATCCTTCCGGCCGGGCGATCACGATCTCCATGCCGAGATGAGCGGCCGCCAGAGCGGCACTCGCCGGCACGGCGGTGGGCAAGGCCTTGGGATGCCACGACCACTGCAGGACAAAGCGCTTGCCCCGGGGATCGCCCAGTTTCTCCTTCAGCGTCATGGCATCGGCCAGCTGCTGGCAGGGATGCCGCCGGGACGACTCCATATTGATCACCGGCTTCTCGCAGAAGCCGGCGAAGTCGCGCACCACTCGATCCTCCCGCACCACTTTCCAGTCGGTCCCCCGAGGGAACGAGCGGACCCCGACCACGTCGGCATAGCGGCCCAGCACTCGAGCTGCGTCCTTCACATGCTCCACGGTGGTCCCATCCATCACCGCGCCCGCTTCGGTTTCCAGGGTCCAGCTGCTCTTTCCCGGCTCCAGCGCCACCGCATGACCACCATGCAGGAACATCGCGGTCTCGAAGCTGGTGCGGGTCCGGAGGCTCGGGTCCATGAAGACCATCGCCATGACTTTGCCTTCCAGCCCGCCTTTTACCTCGCCCCGCTTGACCTTCGCCGCCAGATCCAGCATCCGGTCGATCTCGGCAGCGCCCCATTCTTCGGCGGTGATAAAGTCACGCTTGGTCACGCCAGCACCTCCCGGAGTGCGGAGAGCAGGATATCGGCTTCCTGCCGGCTGAACGACAGCGGCGGAATCAGCCGGAGAATCGTTGGATCGGAAGCGGTGCCCACCAGAATACGTTTGCCCATCAGCGCCTTCTGAATTTCGGCGGCGGGCTTTTTCAAGCGAAGGCCGATCAACAGCCCGCGCCCCTCGATGCCGGTGACCCCGGACAGGGCGATCGCGTTCGAGGTGATATGGTTTCCCACCGTGACGGTATTCTCGATCAGTTTCTCGTCGTCGATCACCTGCAGTGTGGCCAGCGCGGCGGCACAGGGCACCGGACCCCCGCCGAAGGTACTGCCGAGATCGCCGGTCTTCACCTGGGCACCGATGGCATCGGAAATCAGGGTCGCGCCGATGGGGAGACCGGAGGCGAGCCCTTTGGCCAGAGTGAGCAGATCGGGAGTGATGCCAAATGCCTCGGCGGCGGTAAAGGCCCCCGAGCGCCCTACCCCGCACTGCACCTCGTCGTAGATCAACATCACGCCGTTCGCGGTACAAAGCTCCCGGATTCTGCTGAGAAAAGCCGGGTCGACCGCCCGAGCGCCGGACATTCCCTGCACTGGCTCCAGTATGACTGCCGCCACCGTAGGGTCGATCGCCTCTTTCAATCCTTCAATCCTGTTGAAGGCAATTTTACGCGACAACGGCATTCCGGCCCGGATGGCGCCCTCTTCGTACTTCACCCCGTCGGTCACCGCGAGACAGGCGACCGTGCGGCCATGCCACCCGCCTTGGAGGGAAACCACATTGCGCCGGCCGGTGACCTTGCGGGCCAGATTCAGCGCGTTCTCGTTGGCTTCAGCGCCCGAATTGCAGAAGAAAACTCGAGAGAGTGGAGCCGGCGCGCGACGGGCCAGCTCTTCGGCCAACCGCTCGCGATTCTCATGGGCGACGGCCGTTGAGTAAAAGAGGAGCTTCTCCGCCTGCTCGGCGATGGCTTTGACTACAGCCGGATGACTGTGCCCGGTAGCCGAGACCGCGTGGCCGCCGTAGGCATCGAGCCAGCGGTTGCCGTCCTCGTCGATAAGCCAGGAGCCTTTCCCGGAGACCGGCCGGACCGGGAATATCGAATAGGTGCCCAGCAGCGCAACGCCCGTCTTGCCCGCCTCGCCCGTCGTCAACACGGAAACATCCCCCCAAACCTCAGCCCCATCTCCTCCGGCAGTCCCAGCGACAGGTTCATCGCCTGAATCGCCTGACCGCCGGCCCCCTTCACCAGGTTGTCCACTGCTACCATCACCTGGCCCTCGCGGCCGTCGGTCGACTGGGTGGCCTGGATCAGGGCGTAATTGCTGCCCAGGCAATGGGTCAGTTCGGGCGGCGCATCCAGCAGCCGCACGAAAGGCCGCTCCCGGTACGCCTCGGCAAACAAGGCCTTGAGATCGGTGGTCTTGTTGAGCTCGACATGAAGGGTCAGATAGATGCCCCGCACAAACGGTCCCGAGTGGGTCATCAGTCGAGCCCGGGCGGTTGGCTCACCAGTCCACTCCCGCCAGCGCTGCAGGATCTCGGCTTCATGCCGGTGGTTGAGCACCGAGTAGGCGAAGACATTGTGAGCTCGGGCCGGATGGTGGGTGGTGGGCTTGGGATGGATACCCGCGCCACTCGAACCGGTGATGCCGAACAGCGAAGGCATGCTGTCGAGCCCCACCTTCGCAAGCGGATACAAGGCGAGCTGTGCCGCGGTCGCAAAACATCCAGGAGCGGCCAACGCAGTCTTGCCCACCAGCTGAGCGCCCAGTACATCGGCCAGCGCGTAGGTAAACCGTGGCACCAGCGCGGGAGTTGGATGGGTTCCGTAGAAGCGGGAGTAGAGCTCGAGATCGCTGACCCGGAAATCGGCTGCCAGATCGATCACCAGCCTGGGCTCGGCAGCGAAAAGTTCCTCGGCCACCTTGGAGGATTCGCCGTGCTCCAGCGCCAGGAATACCACGTCGGCTTCCCGGGCCGCTTCCCCGGGAGCGGCACCGGAGAACCGCACATCGGTGAGCGGCGCCAGACCCGGGTGCACCTCACCGACCGGCACACCGGCCTTGCTCCGGCTGGTGGCAACGATCCCGGCCACCTCCGGATGCTGCATGAGGAGGCGAAGCAACTCGCCCCCTACGTAACCTGCCGCGCCGATGACGGCGACACGAAGAGCCATAGATGTGGTTGGTGAGGCTTGAGCCGTCAGCCGACAGATGTGAAACGAAGACCATCTGCAGGGGCTGACGGCTGTTGGCTGATGGCTGATGGCTGGACCCGCGCCTCCAGCGCGGCACGGACAATCTCAACCAGTCCAGGCGCGTCGCGCAGCGCGTTGTGAGCCGGCAGCTGCAACTCGGCCTTCACATAGTCACGCCCAACCTCGTTGTCGGTGGCGGGGCCGGTGATCGCGGTAACCGGCAGGTTGAACAGGTCACGCATCAGCGTTACCGCGCCCCAGCAGCCCACCGGATCGGGAGCAGCCATCACATAGGCCACCCCCACACCGGTCAGTTCGGGATCGCGCAGAATGTCCTGCACGCCATACTCGCCCAGGATCCCGTCGCCCAGCTCGGCCACGATCACATCGGGTTTGGCGGTGGCCAGACGATTCATGATCCCCTTGGCCGAAGGCACCGTCAGACCGGCCCGGGTGGTCGCAATGCCCATGTCATTGAAGGTCAGGGCCGTGATGGCCCCGGCATCGAGCATGGAAAGCGAGTCACGCATCAGGGAGACGCCGGTCAGCTTGGTGGCAGCGACCTTCAGCCCTGCACGGGAGAGTCCCCGCACCAGCTCGGTGGCAGCCACGGTTTTTCCGGCATTCATGCAGGTACCCGCCACGTACACTACCGGGACCTGTGATTCCAACCGGTCGGCCGCGGGGACCGCGTGATCCTTGATGTGGGCCGGCCGGCCGATCCGGTCGCCCAGTTCGGGGAAGCTGAGAATGGCACCCAGCACCTCGGCCTTGAAGGGGGCCCCGTTCTCGGGGTTGCTCGAAGTACACTTGCCCAGAATACCGCCCAGATTGAGCACCTCGATGGTATCGCCCACCGCGATATGACTCGGCACTACACCGGCATAGCCTCGCAGCGCCCGCCGATGTCCCAGGGTCCCCGCCAGCACATCCCCGGCCCGGAGCGACACCATTCGGCCGGTGCGGTCCTCGACGGTGTTGTAGCTGGGCTTATCGTGCAGAATCCGCACCGCCAGCACGTAGCCCTCCGCGGCCACGATCTCATCGCCGATGATGACCTCGGCGCTGAGCTGGGCGTTCCGGGTGCTGGATGAGATGCGATCCAGGCGGATGCGAGTGGTTTTTACCATTTCCGTCCTTCGCTGTTAAGGGCTGAAGCCCTTGCTCGGCATCTGAAGGGCTGAAGCCCTCTCAGTACAGTGAACGTCTTACCGTTCACCGTTTACCGTTCACTTTTTCCGCCACCCGCTCCGCCAGCAATTCTGGGATCGCAGAGACTCGGGAGAACGCCTTCGCCTCCTCCCCGGTCCACAGCCGATTCTCTTCGCCGTAGGTGGCCACGCTGCGATCCATCATGGAGTACGGGCTCCGGGTGCCGGTGACCTGGAAACGTCCCGGCGCCAGATGGACCCGGGTCTCTCCGGTCACCCGCTCCTGACTCGACGTGATCAGCGCCTCGATATCCCGCAACGAGGGATCGAAGTAATGCCCTTCATGCAGCCGGTCGCCATAGAAACGGGAGAGCTGGTCCTTCCAGAAGGTCTGCCACTTGGTGAGTACCAGTTTCTCCAACTCACGGTGGGCCGCGATGAGCAGCAGGGCAGCTCCGGCCTCGAACCCGATCCGGCCTTTGATGCCGAGCGCGGTTTCGCCCACGTGAATGTTGCGGCCGAAGCCGAAGGTCTCACCCAGATCGCCCAGGGTACGGATCAGGTCAGGGCCCGCCAGCTGCTTGCCGTCGAGTGAGACGGGGACACCCTTCTCCCACCCCAGGATGATATCCCGGGTCCCCGGGGCGTTAGCCGGCGGATCCAGCAGCTCGGCCGGCGGACCAGCCCAGGTATCGTGAGTCCAGCCGCCACCCCAGGTGGTGCCCCAGAGACCCCGGTTGATGGAGTAGGCGCCTGCCTTGGGCGGCACCGGCAGTTTGCGCGATTCGAGAAAGGCGATGGCCTGGTCGCGCTGGAGACCCAGTTCCCGGATCGGAGTAATGAGCTCCATCTCGGGAGCCAGCACCCGGAACGCGATATCAAACCGGACCTGGTCGTTTCCGGCTCCGGTGGAGCCATGAGCAATCGCGGTGGCGCCGATCTTCCGGGCTGCGTCGATCACCGAGATCGCCTGCTGAGTCCGCTCCGCTGCTACCGAGAGAGGATACACCTCGCCCCGGAGCACATTGCCCTGAATCAGATAGCGTACAAACCGGTGGTACACTGCCTGCCTGGCATCGACCGTGTGATGGGCCACCGCGCCGACCGCTTGGGATTGCCGTTCTATCCCCGCCAGCTCTTCCGGGGTGGCGCCGCCGGTGTCGACATAGACGGTCTGCACCCCCCAGCCCTGGTCGGCGAGGTAAGGAACGCAAAAGGAGGTATCCAGTCCGCCAGAGAAGGCGAGTACGATTGTCTTCATGTGGATAAGTATGCACTATGCAAAAACAGAATGCAAGTGTTCCCGGTCACCTTCCCGTTTCAGGGAACCTCGCCATCTTGAGCCTGCCCGTCAGGTGAATTTCACCCGTCTTCACCCTACCCCCGCAGGTGTAGCATGTCTCCAGATGATCCCGATTTCTCCGATGTCAGCGGAGGCGCCAGTTCGGCCGCCGATGCCAAGAAGGGCCGCACCCATACCGTCGCCAAAGGAGAGAGTCTCTCCAAGATCGCCCGGCAGTATTACGGCGACGTCAAGCAGTGGAAAAAGATCTTTGAAGCCAACAAGGATACCATCAAGAACCCCGACCTCATCTTTCCCGGCCAGGTCATCAAGATTCCCGACGCCTGAGCCTCAAGGAGATTGCCATGCATACAGCCCGCCTGCGCGCAAGCGCCCTGTCCGGCCTGATTGCTTCGGTGCTGCTGTTCACCACGGCCTGCAAGAAGAAGGAAGCCGCACCCTCTGCCAGCGGTGATGCCTCAACCGCTCCCGCAGCCCAGGCCCCGATTCCGCCGCCCCCGCTTCCGCTCGCGGTTGCCGGGGTGGAAATGGGCAAAGCGATCACTCCGGACAACAAGGTCGCCAACGCGACCACCGTGTTCGGCACCAGTGATACGATCTATGCAGTTGTGAATACCACCGGGGCGGGAACCAACGCGACCTTGCAAGCCAAGTGGAGCTATGTGAAGGCGGCCGGCGGCGAGACCGCGGTGAATGAAAGCTCGATCACCATCTCCCCCACCGGCCCGCTCGCCAGCGAATTTCACATCACCAAGAAGAGCGCCTGGCCCAGGGGGAAGTACAAGGTCGAAGTCTCGCTGAACGGAGCTTCGGCAGGGACGACCGAGTTTGAGGTGAAATAGCAGGAACTGCGTGAAAAGTGAAAAGTAAAAAGTGAAAAGTGGCTCATCGTCGGGCCACTTTTCACGTTTCACGTTTCACGCTTTTTCACCATCTCTCCGCAATAAGCCGGACAACTTCACTCAACCCAACCACATCTCGCAGATCAATCACCTCCACCGGCGAGTGGGCATACCTCAGGGGCCAGCCCACCGGTACATCGGGCACGCCCCACGGCCCAAAGACCGACCCGTCATTCCCGCCACTGGTGGCCCCGGTCTGAATGATCTGACCGGCCGCCCGGGTGAGGACCACAACGCTGTCGACCAGCGCCGGTGGAGTCACCGAGCTGTTATCCAGCGCCCGCACCACCGGCCCCTTCCCCAATAGCGCCAGACCGTAATTAGTCGGTTCCAGTGGCGAATCGGCCGACACGAAAGTGTCGATCGCGTGTACCCTCGAGGGGCGCACACCCAGCGCCTCGGCCACAGCCTTGGCACCTTCCAACCCGGTTTCCTCCCGCACACTGAACACGAAGATCACTTCGTGTCGGAGCCGGGCCGGTTCCAGCCGCCTGAGCGCTATGAGAAGCGCAGTACAACCGACCCGGTCATCAAATGACCGCCCGGTCGCCTTATTGCCGGCCAGCCGAGTGTACTCCTTGGGGCTGGTGATGGTATGACCGACCTTGATCCCCAGCGCACCGGTGGCGGCCTTCGAGCCGGTGCCGGGATCCACGATTGGCGGCGTGGCACTGCGCCGAGTCCTGGAGTTGGCCGAATCGCGCGGAACGAAGATGGCCGGCACGGTTCCGTTGTCGGTGTGGATCAGCGCCGGCCGCCCCTCCCACATGGAGGTGTACATCCCGCCTTTGGTCGAAACCTCGAGGGTCCCATCATCCCGAATGTTGGTGACCTGGAATCCGATCTCGTCCATGTGCGCAATGATCACCACCGGCGCGCCGCCTTTGCCGGCTCGAACCCAGAGGTTCCCTGCGGCATCGGTCTCCGGCTTGGCCCAGGGTGGCAACTGGGAGATGATGAATTGGCGAACCTTGCCTTCTTCTCCCGAGACGCCGTAACTCTCCACCAATTGCTTGAGCAGCCTCTCGGCCGCGGCCACCCGGACTGCTTCCTGGGCCGCCAGCGGCCCGGCAACTCCCGCCAGGCTCACGCAGAGTAATCCGACCTTGAGCAGGGTTTTCATTCGCCACCCCGGATCCGGAAGGTCAGCCCCCGTTCCAGGGCGGCCACTTCTCTGATCGAAACCGTCTCCACCGGTGTGCCGATATGCCTGACTGGAAGCAGCCAGGTTTCGAAACTCGCCAGGGACGTGGGATCGGGTGAGGTCTTGCTGCCGATCCGGTCGCTGCCGGTTCCCCCGTCCAGCAGCAGCGCGTCAGTGAACGGCCCCAGGTTGCGCCCCACCGTGAGCAGACCGCGCTGGGTGAAGAGTTGTTCCACCACAAAGGCGACCACCACCGAGCCGCGGGCCGGCGAGGTGGTCTGAGCCGCCCGGATCAGCGCAGCGCAGGCCGCCCGTCTCCCCACCGACGGGGCGGCCAGCAGTGAATCGGCGTAACTCATCGGTTTCTTGTAGAGTGCGACCGGCGCCAGGACCCGGATCCCGAGGGTAGCAATGGCGGCGGCATTGTCGGCTCCCACATCGACGACGGCATCATCGACGCTGAACGGAGTGTCCGGCTGGGGCGGTCTCCCGTTGGTCAGGTGAATCGACTTCACTCCCACCACGCCGGGCACCGGCCCCCGAGTACCCCAGATGGTGATCCGGGCGCCTTCCAGCTGTTGATCGGTCAGCCCTCCCCGGGACCGCCCCACTCGGCGCAGAGTGAGAAATCCATCGGGGCGAACCCCGCCGATCACGTAGCCGGGCTCATCGATGGGACAGGCGATCAGGGTCTTGGGCTCGCCACTTCCCAGCACCACTACCACGTTGCCGGCGCGGTCGAGTTTGGCCCCCGGCAGCAGCTTGATGAGCGTGTCGGCCATCCGCTGCTCGTAGCCGGAGACCGCGGTCATGGCGGCGAAGCGTTTGACCAGATTGTCGAGCGGGGGAGGTTCCTGCGCCTGCAGCGATACAGCGCTCGCCAGCAATACTGCGGCAAGCGGAGGATAGGCGGATTTCATGCGATCTCTTTCAGGGTGGCTTGGGCGAGTAGTAGTCTACTCGTCGCCCGGCCTCGCGGTAGGGCTGGACCCTGAACTGCGTTTTACCACAGAGACCCAGAGTCACCGGGCGATAATCCGATTCCAATCGGTTCTCTGTGACTCCGTGTCTTTGTGGTAAAATACTTTCTCTACTCAACCACAAATTCGACTTCGTCCACTGCTCCACCTGACTCGGCCCGCAGCTTGTGCCGACCGGGCGTCAGCGGCCAGCGCTCGCTGCTGGTTGGCTTCCCATCGACAAACCAGCGCACTTTACGTCCCGCCGAAGAACCGCTTGTCCGTAAGGCAACGGTGGCATAGCGCCCTTCGACGCCGGGGGGGATCCGGTACACGTCGCCTCGCTCCGGAGAGGTAATGCGGAACGGTTCAGAGTACCGAACCCCGGGTACTGAATGAGCCTTTTCAGGCCGCCCGCCTGTTGAGTCTTGGATCGAGCCCCGGGACGCCCCGACACTCGGTACTCGGTACTCGGTACCTCTGGTCGCCGCCCTCCACTCGGAGTACTCACCCGGCAACGCCACCTCCCCATCGCGGTGCCAGCTACAGACCGACGTCGGGACGGTCCCTGGAACAAAGTACTCCGTCATCCTGGGGCACTGGTCACCGGCCAGCTCGCCCGAGACCCGGCAAATCGTCGCCGCGATCAGCCCACTCTCGCTCGGCCGGGTCAAATCGCCCGGCGCATAACGTCTGGCGGTAACCAGCACCGCCCGATGGAGCAGCGGGCCGGCTCCGGAGACACCACTCACCCCTTCCATCGGCTGACCGCTGAAGTTGCCGACCCAGACGGCCACGGTGAATCGGCCGGTGGTCGCGACCGCCCAGTTGTCGGTGAAATGGCGACTGGTGCCGGTTTTGGCCGCGGCGCGGAAAGGCCAATCGAACGGAGTGGTCAGACCGAATCCCGGTATTCGGGCCACTGGGTCGCTCAGAATATCCAGCGTCAGCGCAGCAGCGCCGGCCGATACCACTCGGCGGGTGGCTCCACCGTTCACCACGTGCCCACCTTCGCCGGCCCACCAGGTCACCGGCGACCATACCCCGCCATTGGCCAGGGTGCGATAACCATTGGCCAGCTCCAGCAAGGTCACGTCTCCATTCCCCAGAGACAAACCCAGACCATAGTGCTCCGCCGGCCTGGTCAGCGAAGCGAAGCCCGCCCGATGCAATCCGTAGAGCAGAGTTGAGTAGCCGATCCGATCGGCCAACGAGACCGCCGGAACATTGTAAGAGCTGGCCAGTGCTTCCCGGGCTCTGACCGGCCCGTGATAGCGGCGGTCGTAATTCCGCGGGTGGTAGGGACCGCTGGCAGTCTGGTAGGTGGTAGAGATATCGGCCAGGACTGTGGCCGCGGTGGCTCCCCGATCGAACGCCAACGCGTACAGAAAAGGCTTGAGCGACGAGCCCGGTTGCCGCGGGCTGATCACCATGTCCACCTGGCCCGACGTATCGGACCAGAAGTTGGGCGATCCAACCCAGGCCAGGATTTCGCCGCTGCTGTTGTCCAGCACTACCAGCGCCCCATGGCGGGCACCCTGGTCCTGCAGTTGAGCCACGGTGTGGCGCACCTCGTCTTCCAGTTCCGCCTGCAGTCCCACATCGATCGAAGTCCGCCAGGTTCCCGCGATCGGCCGGTTGGACCCCTCGGCTTCCTGCAGAATGTGACTGGTAAAGTGCGGCGCCAGGAACGGCCGTCCTCGACCATCACCTAACAACGGCTCCTGACTGGCGCGCACTTCCTCCGCCTTGGTCAAGTAGCCTTCGCGCGCCAGGGCACGAAGTCCCTCGGTCCGCCGGATCATCGCGCGATGAGGATCCACCATGGGGTTCTGACTCGACGGAGCCCGCGCCAGCGCAGCCAGCAGCGCCGCCTGTCCCAGACTCGCTTCGGTGGGCGAGCCCCCGAAGTAGAGCCGCATCGCCGCGTTCACACCCACAGTTCCCTGCCCCAGTGGGACCCGGTTGAGGTACTGCTCGAGAATTTCGTTCTTGCTGAGGTGAGCCTCCAACCGGAAGGCCCAGATGGTCTGTACCGCCTTATCGACCCAGCTCCGACCCACCGGATGCACCAGCCGAGCCAGCTGCATGGTGATGGTCGAGGCGCCGGAGACCACCCGGAGGTGCGCCAGGTTATCCCGAATGGCCCGGCCCACCGCCCGGGCATCCACCCCGTGATGCTGGTAGAAGCGGCGATCTTCCACCGCTACAAATGCCCGCGGCAGATCGGGGTCCATCCGGGTCAGAGGGATCCAGCTTGCTAACGATCCGTCGCCTGCGCGGGTGCTGCGCAACAGCGACCCGTGCCGGTCCTCGATGGTGAGACTCTGCTGCCGGGCAGGCGTGAGCATGTCAGCCGGCAGCGGGCGCGCAATCCACCCGCCCGCTCCCAGTCCAATTGCAAGCAATCCTCCAATGGTCGCCAGCCCCAAGTTCCGTCTCATTGCCAGCATCCTCATGATTTCACCACAGAGACACAGAGTCGCAGAGGTGGATCATTTTCAAGTACTTCT
>CAZOES010000145.1:0-11393 GCA_964578865.1 uncultured Gemmatimonadaceae bacterium
AGCTTAAGCTCCCTGAAGGGCCCTGGAAGACTACCAGGTTGATAGGCGGCAGGTGTACGGGGAGTGATCCCTTCAGCCGAGCCGTACTAATCGCCCGTGCAGTTTGATCTCTCCCAGTTTTTTCACTACTGGTTGGATTCCCAAACACATCCGTTTCTTCGGTTGCCACTGCTTTGTAACCGCCGCACTGCTGTGCGGCGGTTACAGAAAAGATTGGCTGACGACTAGCGCGCAGGGGCCACACCCGGTCCCATTCCGAACCCGGTAGTTAAGACCTGCAGCGCCGATGGTACTACCCTCGCGAGGGGGTGGGAGAGTAGGCCGTCGCCAGCCACCCCATGAGCCCGGCTCTCCTCGGAGAGCCGGGCTTTTGTTTTTGTCGCCTACGTCACCCTGAGGTCGCCTTCCGACCGAAGGATCTACTAACCGAACTGGTTCCGTCGCTTCGCTCGGGATAACGTTGTAGGTAAACTCAAGTCCATGACAGAAGCCCGCCGCACCGGCCATATAGCCCTCGCCGGCGCTCCCAACGTGGGGAAGTCCTCCCTGCTGAACCGACTGGTCGGATCCCACCTCGCGATTGTCAGCCCCAAAGCTCAGTCCACCCGGCTCCCCGTGATCGGTCTCCTCACGGAGGGGCAGACCCAGCTCATTCTGCACGACCTCCCCGGCCTGCTCGATCCCCAGTACCTGCTCCATTCCCGGATGAGAGACGCCGCGGTGCGGGAGCTCAAAGGCGTCAGTCTGGTCCTCCATCTCCATCCGGCCCCGGCCGCCCCGGCACCCCCGTTCTGGCCCCTGACGGGGCTGGAGACACCGCTCGATATCCCCGTCATGACGGTCTATACCAAGGCCGATTTGCTGGCCCCGGCCGCGCGGGTGGGCATCACCGACGGATTGCTGGTTTCGGCCGAGACTGGTGTAGGTATTGCAGAATTGCGGGCCGCCATTGAGCCCCTTATCCCAGCCGGGGACTTCGAGTTCGACCCCGACGATGTGGGGACCCAGCCGGTCAGGTTCTTTGCCGCGGAGTACCTCCGCGAGGCCGCCTTCGACCACCTGGAGGATGAGGTTCCCTATGGGGTCGCGGCCGAAGTGGAGGAGTTCCGCGATAACACGCGGCCGGTGTACATTCGAGTCACGCTGCTGGTCGAGCGTGACTCCCAGAAGGGCATCGTAATAGGACGCGGTGGCCGGACCCTCAAAGCAATCGGACAACAGGCCCGCACCCGCCTCGAGTCCCTGCTCGGAGAGCCGGTCTATCTCGATTGTTGGGTCAAGGTATTGCCGAACTGGCGCCGCGACGCGGCCTCGCTGGACCGTCTGGGATTCCCGCTGTCAACCATCTGACTTGAGGGAGCCATGCCACTCGCTCCTGAACTGCTCGAGATTCTGGTCTGCCCCAAGTGCAAGGGCGATCTCGAATACCACCAGAGGCCCGAGTCCCTGGTCTGCCAGACCTGCAAACTGGTGTATCCAGTAGAGGATGGCATCCCCATCATGCTGATCGACGAGGCCAAGCCGCTTTGAGCGATCTCCTGGCCGCCGCCCGCGGCGAAGCAACTCGGCTGCAGCACGACTACGTCGGCACCGAGCATCTCTTTCTCGCGCTGATCCAGCGCGACGACCCCTCCATTCGCACCATTCTCGCCGCCTTCGACTCGACTCCGGCCGCTCTCAAGGAGCGGCTGGAAAAGCGGAGCCCGCAGGGGCGCGGTTCACCCGAGGATCCCGAGGCGATCACCCTCCGTTCCGGGGCCAAGCGTGCCCTGGAAGCGGCCCGCAGCGCCGCCGGCGGCGCCGATCCGGGTCCCGAGCACCTGTTGCCCGCGCTCTTGAGCGACGGCAAAGGTGTGGTGGCGGCCAGTCTGGGTGATCTGGGTATTCCAGTAGCCAAAGTGCGGGAAGCCCTGGGCATGCCGGCCGCGCCCGAGAAGCAGGAGCGGGGCGAGCGGCAACAACAACAGCGGCCCGAAAAGGCCGAACGACAGGAGAAAGCAGCGCCGGAAAAGCCTGCGACCAGCGTGGTTCGCGAACCGACCGAGCAGCCCCAGCCGGAACGCCGTGAGCGGGGTGAGCGCGGCAACCGGCAGGAAAAGGGTGAGCGGCGAGAGCGCCAGGAACGGGGCGAGCGGCGCGACCGGCCGGAGCGTCCCGAGCGGCAGGATCGGGGCGATCGCAACGAGCGGGGCCGAGGCGAACGGCGCGAGGGCGGCCGGGGCGGGGCCCAGGAACCGATTGTGGTTCAGGCCAGCGGCCCCCGCCGGATCGCTCCGGTCCATGAGCCGATGCTGACCTGGCGAAAGCTTCCGCTGCTGTTCATTCCGGCCAGTCTCTATTTCGGGTACGGCGGGACCTTCCCGTCGTGGCTGGTCTTCGTCTCAGCCTGTCTCGCGGTGCTTCCCCTGGCCGGCTACATGGGCGAAGCCACCGAGCACATCGCCAGCCGAACCGGCCCGACCCTGGGCGGATTTCTCAATGCCACCTTCGGCAATGCGGCTGAACTGATCATTGCCATCGTGGCGCTGCAGGCGGGCCTGATCGAGCTGGTGAAGGCTTCGATCACCGGCAGCATCCTGGGCAACCTGCTCCTCATCATGGGCCTGTCGCTTTTCGCCGGCGGTATCGACAAGCCCATCGTCCGATTCAGCAAGACCACCGCGGGCATGAGCGCCGGAATGATGGCGCTGGCGGTGACCGGTCTGATCTTCCCAGCCCTGTTCCACGGGGCGCACTCCGGGGAGAATGCCTCGCTGGTGGAACTGCATCTGTCGGAAGCCGTCGCGGTAGTGCTGGCGCTGACCTACGTTGCGTCTCTGCTCTTTTCGCTCAAGACCCATCGTCACGCGCTGGGGGCCGAACCCCATCCCACCGAGGGCCCTACCTGGAGTATTCCGCGATCGATCCTGGTGCTGGCGCTCGCGACCGTGGGTGTGGCGATCGAGTCGGAAATCCTGGTTCACGCCGTGCAGGGGCTGACAGCCGACACCCCGTGGATTTCGGAAACCTTCCTGGGCCTGATCATCATCCCGATCATCGGGAACGCGGCTGAGCACGCCACGGCGATCGTGGTGGCCCGCAAGGGAAAGATGGATCTGGCGCTCCAGATCGCGATGGGCTCGAGTGCCCAGGTGGCGCTGCTGGTGGCGCCGCTGCTGGTTTTCATCGGGGCGTTGATGGGGCCGTCGGCCAATGGGGTCTACATGAACCTGGTGTTCAGTCCGTTGGAGGTGGTGGCGGTAGGGCTATCGACGCTCCTGGCGGCGATTGTGACACTGGATGGCGAGTCGCACTGGTTCGAAGGCGTTCAGCTGCTGGCCTTGTACGCCATGGTGGCGATCGCGGTATTCTTCATCTGAGCGCCGGCCGGGCGCTGGGTCCCGAATTGACAGCAACTTGGGTGAGGCCTAAGTTGCTTCATCTGAACCTCTTACGCATCGGATCGGAGCCCTAGGCTGCGCACCCGCCCGACAGTCCTCTTCCATGCGCCGCCGGGGCGCCCGGTGCCGGAGTTGGTGAGGCATTGGGCGGAGACTCGGGAATTTCCGTTACTGGTGCTGCCGGACCCGGACGAGGTGCACGCGATCGTCCTGCGGGGGTTTCCGGCTTTTCTGTTTGTCGATGTCGATGGGACCGGTGCGCCGGGTGTCGAGCTGGTACGCACTCTCAAACGCGATCCTTTCACCGCCATCGTTCCGGCGGTGATCCTGTCGGCCAAACACGAGAAGGCCGAGGTTGAAGGCTGGTTCGCCGCGGGCGCCGATGAGGTAATCAGCGGGCTTTTCTCACCGGCGGAGCAGCGGGCCCGGATCGACGCGATCCTCAACCGGACCGAGCGGGACGTCTCGGTGCATCCCAGCACCAGGCTGCCTGGCACCACCGAGATCGAACGGGCCATCCGGCGGCATCTGGACATGGGCGGGGAATTTGCCGTCTGTTACGCCGACCTGGATCACTTCAAGGAGTTCAACGACCGGTACAGCTACTACGACGGCGACCGGGTGATCTACATTCTCTCGAGAATTCTTCACGACGTGGTGAAGGGTCTGCTGGGAGTAAACGGGTTCGTGGGTCACATCGGGGGAGACGACTTCATCTTCCTGATTCCGTTTACTGATGTGAACGAAGTCTGTACCGAGATCATTTCGGTGTTCGACACGCTGGTGCCGCTGCAGTACAACGATCAGGACCGGCGGGCCGGGTATTTCTTCGGCAAAGACCGCCGGGGTCAGTTGCACCGGGTGCCGTTGATGACATTGTCGATTGGGATCGTGTCCAACCGCAGCCGGAAATTCACCCATCCGGCCCAGGTGAGTGAGCTCGCCACCGAGATGAAGAGTTACGCCAAGACCCTGCCGGGATCAGTGTTTGTGGTCGACCGGCGGCAGCAGTCCGACGCGGACGAGCCGACGGGCTCAGGCCGTTAGGGGGACCGATGAACGTTACTTGCCCGTCCTGCACCACCATCTATCGAGTCGACCCGGCCAAAGTACCTGATGCCGGGGTCCGAGCTCGCTGCAAGGTGTGCGCGGCGATCTTCCCGGTGACCAAGGCCGCCCCGGCGGCTGCCGCCGCGGCCACAGCCGACCTCGAAGCCGCGGCTCGCAGGCCGACTCCGACAGCGCCACCGGTGGTTCCGCCGATGCCGGCGGGAGACAGCGACACCACCGTGAAGCGGCCGGCCGTCACCCCGGCGGCCCTGCTCGGGGCCGATGTCGACGCCACCATCCGCCGACCAGCGGTGGACCTCGGCGATGTCGATCATACCGCCAAGCGCGCGTCGATCCCGGCAGATCTGGAAGAGACTGCTCCCCGTTCGCAGGTGTCGCCGGTGGAAGAAACCGGACCTCGCCCGATGCTGGTGGGGGATTTCGACAACCCGGCCGGAGCGATGGACAGCAGCACCGAGACCACGGCCAAGCGGACCTCGATGCCGCCGGACCTCGACGAGACCGCTCGGCGGCCTCAGGTCGATCCGCTGGCGGGTCCGTCGCGGGGGGTGCCGCCACTGCCGCCGGTCCATCCGAATCTGCCACCGCCGCTGGCCAACCGGCCCGCGCCGCCTCCTCCGGCGGTCCCAGGCGCCGCCCGGCCCACGACCCCTAGAGGCTTCCCTCCGCCGGCTTCGCCACCGCGGGGACCTGGAATGCCGCCGCCAGCGGTACGCAACACCATGGCCGCACCTCCCGCGGCCGCCCCGATGGCTCCGGCCGGGCCACCGCTGGTCCCTCCCGGACCGCCCAAGCCGCCACCACCACCGGCTGCCGCAGCCGCGCCACCGGCGCCAGCGCGGCCGGCTGCGCCGGGAAGACCGGTCAATCCATTCCTGAGCCAGGATCCATCCCAGAAGGCGCGACGCCTGGCCCGGGCACTGATCAGCGATCTGGCGGTGTACTATCCCGACCGCCGCAAGGAAGGTCTGGCCCAGGGAACTCTCAAGCAGCTCTTCCAGGAAGAGATTCAGAAGAGCTGGGAAGAGTTCACCGAGCAGGTGGGCAAAGAGCTGGCCGAATCGACTCCCTACTTCAACGACGCGTTGAACGAGATTCTGGCGGGCGGGCAGAAGGTCTTTTAGCAGACGGGCAAGACGGACGAGACGGTCAGACGGTCAACTCATCGCGCAGCCGGTTTCGCGGGGGTCGCCGGCCTGACCGTCTCAGGCTTTCGACCGTCTCGTCCGTCTTTGACCGTCTCGACCGTCTATCTTTCACTCACACTCAACCTCAGGCTGAGCAATGAAGGACCTCATCGAACGGCTGGACAATATCGATCAGCGTGTCTCCCAGATCCGAGGTTTTCTTTGACCTGGATCAGAAGCGGATGCGGCTGGCCAAGCTGGAGGAGCGCCAGGCCGACCCATCATTCTGGTCCAAGGCCGATGAGGCCCGTCAGGTGGTGCAGGAGGTCAAGGAGCTGAAGGCCTGGATCGGGCCGGAGGCGGACATCTCCCGCCGGCTGGGCGATGCCCGCGCCATGGTGGAGCTGCTCGAGGCCGAGCCCGATGCGGACTTGTCGGAGGAGCTGCAGAGCGAGGTGGTCAAGCTGGGTCAGGCGGTCGAGAACTTCGAACTGCAGACCATGCTGCAGGGTCCCGACGACGGCCGCGATGCGATTCTGACCGTTCATCCCGGGGCCGGCGGCACCGAGTCGCAGGACTGGGCCGAGATGCTCATGCGAATGTACGTCCGCTGGGGCGAGCGACGGGGCTTCGAGGTGTCCATCCTGGACCGGGTCGACGGCGAAGAAGCCGGCATCAAGTCGGTCTCGATCGAGCTCAAAGGTCAATATGCCTACGGGTTTCTCAAGGCGGAGAAGGGGGTGCACCGACTGGTGCGGATCTCCCCCTTCGATTCCCAGGCTCGGCGCCACACCTCCTTTGCATCGGTGTTCGTCTATCCCGATATCGACGACACCATCGAGGTGGATTTGCGGGACGAGGACATCAAGATGGACGTCTATCGGGCCTCGGGCGCCGGGGGCCAGCATGTCAACAAGACGTCATCGGCGGTCCGGCTGACTCACATACCCACCGGCATCGTGGTGGCCTGTCAGCAGGAGCGCAGTCAGGGAAAGAACAAGGCGACCGCGTACAAGATGTTGCGGGCTGCGTTGTACCAGAAAAAGCTGGAAGAGCAGGAGGCGGAGAAGGCCAAGCTGGAAGCGACCAAAACCGACAACTCCTGGGGCAATCAGATCCGCTCCTACGTATTCCAGCCGTATACCATGGTCAACGATCATCGCACCGAGCTCAAGGTGGGTGACGTGCAGCGGGTCATGGACGGCGATCTGGACGAATTCATCGAGGCCTATCTCAAGCGCTTCGGGGGCAAGGCGGCGTGAGCGAAGCCGAACTGAGTCAGCCGGAGCGACATCGACGGGAGAAGCTGGCCGCGCTCCGCGCCCTGGGCGCGGAGCCGTTCGCCTATGCCTTCGAGCGGAGCCACAACGCGGCCGAGGCGCTGGCGCTTTACCGCGATGACCATGGCGACCAGGGCCCCGTGGTGGCGATTGCCGGGCGGGTTCAGGCCTGGCGCCCCAAGGGCAAGGTGGTCTTTGGCCACATAGAGGATCTCAGCGGACGGATCCAGGTCTACCTCCGGGGCGATGATCTCGGGTCCTCGTTCGAGATGGTCAAGCTGCTGGATCTGGACGACCACATCGGCGTGCGTGGGCATCTGATGCGCACCAAGTCCGGTGAAGTGACCGTCAAGGCGACCGAGGTCGTGCTGCTCTCCAAGTCGGTGAAGCCGCTGCCTCGGCCCAAGGTTGAAGTGCAGGAGGACGGTGGCACCCGGACCTACGGCGGCATGGCCGTTCCGGTGCTGCGCTATCGTCAGCGCTTCGCCGTCCTGGCCGTGCATCCCGAGGTGCGGGAGGTCTTCCGGCTTCGCTCGAGGATCGTGTCACGGATCAGGAGCTTCCTGGACACGCGGGGATTCCTGGAAGTGGAGACCCCGATCCTCCAGCCGCTGTATGGTGGCGCATCGGCCCGGCCTTTCGTGACCCACCATAACGCGCTCGACATGCCGCTCTATCTCCGCATCGCGGATGAGCTCTATCTCAAGCGGCTGATCGTGGGTGGCCTGGAGCGGGTCTATGAAATCGGGCACGACTTCCGCAATGAAGGCATGGACCGGACTCACAATCCTGAGTTCACCATGCTGGAGCTGTATCAGGCCTACGCCGACTACAACGAGATGATGGCGCTGGCCGAGGCCTTGTTCGTCGACCTGGTCAAGGAAGCCACCGGGGGCCTGACGATCGAGCGGGATGGAGTGAAGCTCGATTTTACCCCGCCGTTCCGCCGGATGTCGTTTGTCGACGGGATCAAGCACGGCAGCGGGGTTGATGTGCTCACGGCTTCGGAAGACGAAATGCGGGGCCGGCTGGTCCGAGCGGGGCTGCCGCGGGATGAAGTGAAGGTCTTCACTGGCGGGAAGCTGCTGGATGAAATGTTCGGCGCATTCCTGGAGCCGGCACTGGTCCAGCCCACCTTCGTGATCGATTACCCCAAGCCGATCTCCCCGCTGGCCAAAGTGCACCGGAGCGATTCACGGCTGACCGAACGCTTTGAGCTGTTCGTACAGGGGAAAGAACTGGCCAACGCCTTCAGCGAGCTCAACGATCCGGACGACCAGCGGGCCCGCTTCGAAGATCAGGTGAGCCAGCGGCAGGCCGGAAACGACGAGGCTCAGCCCTACGATGCCGATTACATCCGGGCCCTCGAGTATGGCATGCCGCCGACCGGTGGGATGGGTATCGGAGTGGACCGGGTGCTGATGCTGCTGCTGGGCCAGCCTTCGATTCGCGACGTGCTGCTCTTTCCGGCGATGCGGGCGGAGGACTGATGCCGCTGCCCAACCGACCGGATCGCACGATGGGCGAAGCCCCGGGATTCTTCGAGATGTTCCGGCCCACCAGTCCGCTGGAACGAGATCTGGCGCGGCGTTACCTCAAGAGCCGCCGAGCGTCGGGGCGGCTCTCGCTGATTTCGGGCATCGCCATGGGTGGGGTGGCTATCGGCGTCGCCGCCCTGATCGTGGTGCTGGGAGTGATGAACGGACTCCGCAACGACCTTCGGGAACGGATCCTGATCGCCAATCCCCATCTCCGGATCCTGACCTACGGCAACGGCCTCAGGCTGGACGACTGGCGGCCGATCCTGGAACAGGTGAAGAAGGAACCCGGCGTGGTCGCTGCGGCCCCGGAGGTGCTCAGTCAGACCTTGCTGTCGGCCGGCGCCGATTATGTCGAGGGAGTCAACGTGCTCGGCTTCGATCCCGATACCGGGACCAGGGCGGTGACCTCGCTGCCCCAGGCGATCACCAAGGGCGACCTGAGCTTCAAGACCACCCGGGACGATGTGGACGGGGCGATTCTCCTTGGTAGCCGGCTGGCCGAACGGATGACGGTCTACCCGGGTGATGTGGTGACCCTGGTACCGGCCAAACCGCAACCGGTGAACCGGGCTCTGGGAGTCGGGGTACCACGCTATTGGAGGTTCGAGATCAGCGGCACATTCCAGACCGGGATGTTCCTGTACGACAATCAATTTGTGGTGATGTCGCGGGAGGTGGCCCAGCGCTTCACCGGGCTGGGGATGCCGTCAGCGGCATCGAAGTCCGGGTGGCCGATCCCTGGCAGGCTCCGGCGATCGGCAAGCGGATTGAAGAGCAACTGGGCTATCCCTATCGCACTCTCGACTGGCAGCAGCAGAACTCGACGCTGTTCAGCGCGTTGCAGCTGGAAAAACTGGCGATGGGGCTCATTATCTTTTTTATCATGGTGGTTGCCGCGTTCAACATCGTGGCCACCCTGACCATGGTGGTGGCCGAGAAGACCCGGGAAATCGGGATTCTCAAGGCCATGGGGCTGAGTTCCGGTTCGATCGCTCGGGTCTTTCTGGCCCAGGGAGCGATCATCGGCCTGACCGGAATGGTGATCGGTTTGATCCTGGGGTTGAGCGTCGCGTTCGCCGTGGACCAGGGACATCTGATCCGGATCGATCCCAGCATCTACTTCATCGATCATCTGCCGATCAAGATCGAGTTCTGGGATGTGACGGTGGTGGTGCTGGGGAGCCTGCTGCTGGCGATCGTCGCCACCATCTTTCCGTCGCGCGGCGCGTCCCGGCTGGAACCGGTCGACGCGATCCGCTACGAGTGACGGCGATGCTGGTGGCGCGCGAGGTTCGCAAACTCTACCGGGGCGGAGATGGCCGGGCCCTCGAGATTCTGAGCGGGATCGATCTCGAAGTAACCCGGGGCGAGTTTGTCGCCATTGTGGGAGAGAGTGGGGCAGGGAAGAGTACCCTGCTGCATCTGCTGGGTGCCCTTGACCGCCCCACTACTGGTTCAATAGCACTGGATGGAGCCGACTACAGCACCATCTCCCAGGCCGCGCTCGATACTCTGCGTAATCAGAAGATCGGTTTCGTCTTCCAGTTCCACCATCTGCTGCGTGACTTTACCGCGCTCGAGAACGTGATGATGCCACTCCGCATCGGCGGGCAGGACCCGGCCGCCGCCCGGACCCGGGCGGAGGGGTTGCTGCGCCAGGTGGGGCTGGCCGAGCGGATGGAGCACCGCCCGCAGCAGCTCTCGGGCGGCGAGCAGCAGCGAGTGGCAGTGGCCCGGGCCCTGGCCAACGATCCGCGCGTGGTCCTGGCCGATGAGCCCTCCGGCAACCTCGACCTGGCCCAAGCCGAGCGGCTGCACGATCTGCTGGCGACTCTGGCTCGTGATTTCGAGACTGCCCTGGTGGTGGTGACCCACAACCGGCATCTGGCCGGGCGAGCTGATCGGGTGCTCGCAATGGAAGGTGGCCGGCTGGTGCCGGTCGACCGGGTAGAGGTAGGTGGCTGATGGCCCGCTGCGATAATTGCCACGAGCGCGATGCGGTGGTCGACCTGACCCAGGTTGCCGATGGGAAGAAGGTCGAGCTGCATCTGTGCGAGAAGTGCGCGGCCGAGAAGGGGATCAGCACCTCTGCCAGTCTTGCCAAGATTCCGGTCGGGGGACTGGTTGCGACGTTGGGGATGAGTGCGCAGGCCGCCGCGGCACTTCCGTCCTTCACCCAGACGGGGACCTGCAAATCCTGCGGCGCCTCACTGGAAGACTTCCGGGAGGCCGGCCGGCTGGGCTGTGCCTCGTGCTATTGGACTTTCGAAGGGCCTTTACGGGATCTGCTGCGGCGACTGCACGGGGCCAGCAGGCATCTGGGAGAGAGATACGCCATTCGCGGAGCTGCCCCGGGGAGTGAAGTCGAGGAGCCGTCCGCGGCTCAGCTCCGGGAACGTCTCAAAGTGGCGGTGGAGACCGAGAGCTTCGAGCTGGCTGCCGAGCTGCGGGACCGGCTGCGGGCACTGGAGGAAGGCGGGCGGGGATGATTGACCTCAGCCTTCTCCCGGACGGCGGGATGGCCTGGCTCGACGGAAGCGGACCGGGGAGTCACCTGGTCCTCTCCACCCGGATCCGGCTGGCCCGAAACCTGGCCGATCACAACTTCAGCCCCCGCTCCAGCTTCGCCGACCGGGAAGCGGTGCTGCAGGAAGTGCTGGCGGCGGGCCGGGATACCGTCTCCCTCAAGAACGCACTGATGTTCCGGCTGGACCAGTTGGACCGGACCGACCGGCAATTGCTGCACGAACGGCATCTGGTCAGCAAGGAGTTGGCCGGTTTGGACGAGCGGGCCGCGGTCAAACCGGGGGCGGCCCTGCTAGTGCAGGACCGGGTCGGGGTGATGCTGAACGAAGAGGACCACCTGCGGCTTCAGGGGCTTCGTTCGGGGTTCGATCTGGAGTCCACCTACCAGGATGTAGAGCGGCTGGACGGCGAATTGGGACAACGACTTCCGTTCGCATTTCACCCTGAGTTTGGTTACCTTACCTCGTG
>CAZOES010000146.1:0-11392 GCA_964578865.1 uncultured Gemmatimonadaceae bacterium
AAATCGGAGATCAACATGGCTTACTCCTTCGACGGCAGGGTCGCCGCCTGACCGCCGGTGATTTCCGCCGGGCTGCCGATCCGAACTGTGGTGCCGGGGGTAAGACCGCGGGCGCCGCCAACCAGCAGGGTGTCACCCGAAGCCAACCCCTTCCGCACTTCCATCTCTTCCCTGGCATCGTCTACCAGACCCAGCTCGACCTCGACCCGCTCGACCTTCCCCTGCTTGATCCGCACTACGAAAGGCCGGATCCCCCGCCGGTCCACCGCGCCGGCCGGAACCACAACACCCGAGCGGGTGCTGGTCGCCACCCGGCCTTCGGCGAAGAGTCCGGCCACCAGCTTCCCAGCTCCATTGGGCACGCCCACGGTCAGCCGCACCTGGCGAGTGGCCGGGTCGACTGACGGGTTGATCCGGGTGACCTTGCCCTGCAGATCGCCGATGCCGGCGATCGTGAAGCTGACGGCAGTGCCCACCTTGAGACTGCTCAACGCCTCGGCCGGTACGGTGCCTTCGAACTTGAGCGAGGTCGGGTCGATGATGGTGAACATGGTGCTACCCGACTGTACCACATCGCCGAGGCTGACCGGGCGGTCGCTGACCACGCCGCCGAACGGCGCCCGCAGCACCGTGCGGTCCAGTTGCTTCTGGGCCGATGAGAGCCGCGCCTTCATGTCGGCCAGCTGGGCCGCGGCCGAAGTCTGCTGCAGCCGGGCGGTTTCCACGTCTCGCTCGGCCACTGCCCCGGCCTCGACCAGCGCCTTGGCCCGTTCCAGCTCCCGGCCGCTGATCTGCTCGTTGAGTTCGGCCGAAGTCACCATCGACTTGCTCGACTCATAAGCGTCACGGATCGCAGCATCATCCAGCCGCGCCAGCACCGCGCCGCGAGAGACCGCCTGACCCGGCTCGGCGTTGATTGCTACGATGGTCGCGCCGATCTCAGCCCGGACCACCGCCTTGCGCTCAGCCTCGAGAGTTCCCGAAACCGTGGGACCAACCGACAGATCCTGCTGGTTGACCACCACCACGTTTTCCTTCCCGACCCACGAGGCATTGTCCGCGGCGCTGGCCTCGGTGGTCTTTGCCTTCTTGCCGCAGGCGACCAGAGTGAGAGTGATCGCAGTCAAGATTGTCGTCCGCATAATTCCAGTCCTTAGAGTTGTTGCCCGCCTCGTCCGCCCTGTCCGCCTTGGCCGTGTCATTGCACCACCCCCTGCGCCAGCGGCAGATCCTTGAGCAACGCCACGCGCACCCGGGCGGTCTGCAGATCCCGTCCCGCGGTAGCCCGATTGGCCCGGGCCTGCTCCAGCAGCAATCGCGCGTCGGCCAGTTCGGTCTGGGTCGAAATTCCCTCGCGATAGCGGATCTCGGCGATGGCGTAGGCTTTCTCCGCCTGAGCAACGGTGCCCTGGCTCGAGGTCCAGGCGGCGTTGGCCGCGCGGAGCCGCTCCAGCGCGGTGCGGGTGTCCACCGCGGTCCGCTCCGTTGCGAGCCGCAACCGGATCGCCGCGTCCTCCGCCGTCGCCGAGGCCGCCTGCACGCTTCCACCGATTCTGCCGCCGGTGAAGAGCGGCAGCTTCACCGTCACACCGACGGTCCAGTCGGACACGAAATCACTCCAGCTCGGCAGCACATCACTGGGATACCCCAACCGGGCATAGCTCGAAGACAGGGTGACCGAGGGATACCGTTCGGCTTTTGCCACCTTGAGCCGCTGGGCCTGCTCCTCGGCCGAGGCACGGGCCTGACGAACCGGGGCCCGATCTTCGGTGACGGTGTCCAGCTCCCGCTTCACCAATGAGTCGAGCGCCGCGACCACCGGCAGCGTGCTGGCAACCACCGGAGTGCTGAGCGTGATGGGCGCCGAGAGCGGCAGATTCAGCAGCTGCTTGAGTCGCAAGTGGGCTACTTCACGGTCGGACTCGCGCTGAATCACCGTGGTCCGCTGGTTATCGCGGGAGACCTGGGCCCGCAGCACATCGAACTCGGGCTGCGACCCGACCTTCCTGGCCAGCACGGTTTGTTCATAGGTCGAGTCAGCCAGCAGCAACGTGCCTTGGGCGATGAGCAGCAGCTGATCGGCCAGTGCGGCGTCGTAGTAGGCCTGGGTGACATCCAGAGTGAGCTGGGCCTCTTGCGCGGTCAGCCCTATTCTGGCCGAGCGCTCGGCCGCCTTGGCGGCCTTGGTCTGAGCCCGGATCCGGCCACCGGCGAAGAGGATCTGCGATGCATCCAGCCCCAGCCGGTACTGATTCTTCTGACCGAAGGGCAGGTCCCCGAACGCGGCGAACGGATTCAACCCGGTGACGCAGTTGAGGGCGCTCTCCAACGAATCGAGCCGGGTGGTCACCGGCTGACTGGGATCGCCATTGAAGCGATTGCAGGAGGTGGTCGCGGTCGAGTCGCCCGAGCCGTCGCCACCGGCCCGGCTGAACTGCGACTTGAGGGTCCGGGTGTAGGACGCGGTACCGTTGAGCTGCGGAAAAAACTCGCTCCGGGCCTTCTTCACGTCGCCCCCGGCCTTACGCACCGCCTCCCGCGCCAGCGCGACCGCTTCGCTCGCGGGCAGCGCCAGTTCCAGCGCCTGATCCAGCGAGAGCGCGGTTGCCTGGGGCAGGGTGTCGAGCACCGGGCGCTGGGCCGCCAGACCGGTCACCCCGGTGGTCGCGAGCAGAGCAACCAGGCCCAGTGATGCTATGACTTTCATGCCTTCTCCTTCTTGCTCTTGGCCGGCCGGTATCCCACTGAGGCCAGCATTAATCCGACGTAGTGCTGCATTACCTCCCGCTGCGGCGGTAACTGGATCTCCGCCAGCACGGTGAAATCGCGCCAGATGGCATGGGCGAAGATTCCCCCGGTCAGCATCCCGGCTACTGCGTCGGGGTGGAACTCGTTCGTGGTCATCCCTAACTCGCGCATGCGCGAGAAGTAGCGGGCCAGGGTCGCGTGTTCCGATCCGGGCTCATCGCAAAACTCCGGCGCCAGCTCGGGAAACTCCTGCAGATCGCTGAGGATCTTCGAAATCAGGTGACGGGCTGCGTACCAGTGCTCGAAGATCGTGACGGCCCACTGCATCAACTCGGCAGGCGGATCGACCGGCTCGCCCAACGCGGCGTTGGCCGAGCTGTCGGTACCCTTGAGGGCCGCTTTTACCAGCGCTTCCTTGGTGCCGAAGTGCCGGAACAGCGTCACCTCGTTCACCCCCGCGACCTGGGCCACCCGTCGAGTCGTGGTTCCCCGGAACCCGGCTTCCGCGTAGACCTGACGGGTCGCAGCCAGGATTCGCTCCTGGGTTTCGCCGGCAACCCGGTGCTCGCCCGTGCTGCTGAGCCGATCGTCCATGGTCACAGTGCGACCGTGATTCCGGCGCCGGTCACCCAGTTGGTCCGCCGGCGCACCAGCGAACTCCTGGCCGCCTCGTCACTCAGATGAGTCACACCGCCGAATCCGAACAGGCTCCACTTGGCTGAGAGCAGGTAGGCCAGCGAGGTAGTGGCGCCCACGTCGCGTACTCCGGCCTCGGGACTGTAGGCCACGCCGTCTCCGGGACGGAGCCGGGAATCACCGGCCGCGAGCAGATCGGCCCGGCGCTGGGCCTCGATCGGGGTGATGCCATACTCAAAGAACATCGCGTCCTGATTGGCCACAGTGATGTTGCCGCCCAGACTCCAGAAGGTTCTCCGAGTCACCGGCAGAGTGAGGCCAAGTGTGCCGGTTCCGGTCATGCCGGCATTGTCCCGCAGTCCGGCCGAGAAGGCGAATCCGGCTGAGAGCGGCCCGGTCTGGTAGCCGACGGCACTCACCGCGCTGAAGCCCAGCCGCCGGTCGTTCATTCCCGCCAGCGCATCGGCCCGGTCCTCCGGACGGGATTCACTGCCGCCCAGCCCGACCGTCAGGGTCAGGTTACGGCTCTTGACCAGATTCACACCGATACCGGCGCCGACACCGCTGGAGGAAGCACCGAGGAAAACTCGGTTCTTGTAGTCGATGCCGATGATCGGGAGCGGCAGCACCCGGGTCTCATCAGAGCCCATGTACTTGGGTCCCGCGAACACGCCGGCACCGAGCGTGAGGGTGAAGGTCGGAGGTCCCGGTTCTCTGGGAGTAGTTCCGGTGGTCTCCGAAGGCGTAGTGCTGCCTGGTTCCTGAGCCCCGAGCGGAGCGCTGATGCAGCCGAGGATCAGGAGAGTGGTGCCGACTCGCATGAGGGACGTCCCACGTTGTTGGTGTTCGCCTTTGGCCACGGCGGCCAGGTTGAGGCGGGCAAGGATAGCCACGAGGTCACATGCGTGCAAGTAGGTGCTTGCATGACATACGCTTCAAGGTGAGACGCCACGAACCCGGAAAAGGTTCCAGGGAGATCCGATTTGGGGGCTGGGGTGAGGTGGATTCTGGCTTAGAAAACGCAGGCACCGCAGCGTACAGGCGGGTAACTTCTTCGGTGTGAATTCCCCGATTTCAGGCAAGTCCTCTCTCGAGGGAACGTGCGGTCCACTCTTCTGCTGCTCTGTCTTGCTACAGCTGCATGTCGCCAGGCGCCTTCCCGGGCCGAGCGGCGGAATTCAGGCACGACCCCGGAACGGACGGTGCAGCAGGCTCCGATCATCAAGGAGCCTACCGTGGTCGCGTTCTGGCTACCGGCATCGGACACTCTCAGGCCCGGGGAAGGGGCTGATCTGCTCGATGACTTTCGATCGTACACCGGATTGATTTCCCCCCTGCTCGATGAGCAGGGAATCAAGCTCGAGACGACCACGGCCGATTCTATAGTCGTTGTTCTGGAGAACGGGCCGCGCCGGATCATCCGGCTGAGCGGCCTGGACTATCCCTTTGGGTATGTTCTGGTGGAACCGGGCTATCCCGAGACGATTCTGACCGGCGTCTCCACTGACGATGAAGTGATGGAACAGGTGAGCTGGTATTTTGGACTGGATGAGAAGTCCGACTCCCCTGATTCCTCTGGCAGCGTACGGACTTGGAAGCGAGAACGTCCCCATGAATCACGAGACTTTCTAAGGCTTCTTTCATATCTTTAGAACGGGAACGCTTTCGGGCCCGGCCCCCCCGCCGTACTCCCGGCTTTCCCAATTGCATGGCCTCTTCCATAACCCGCCGGGTAGGCATTGGGCTTACCCTGGCGGTACTGTGCGCTTGTGGAGCCGGCTATCTGGTCGTTCAGACCAGTTCGCTGCTTATCACCAGCGGGTCGACTGTCGAGCACACCCATGACGTGCTCGAATCGATTTCCCGGCTGCAACTGGCGATCGGGAGAACCCGCACTGCCGCGCGCTCATACGGGATCGTAGGGGACAGCAGCCAGAAGCGACCCTATCGCGATGCCCGGGCCGCGACCCTGGCCCGGATCGACTCCCTCCGCACTCTCACCGCTGACAATCCGTTAATGCTGGCCCGGCTCGACTCGCTCGGGGTGTGGCTGACCTCGTCGCTCAGCGAGTGGGATCAGCTGGTCGCGGGTCCGCCCGGTAATCCCGCGGCGATGTCTCTCTCCTACCGCAAGTACCCGCCCCGGCTGGAAGCACAGCGTCTGTTGGACAGTCTCTTCGTCCGGATGGACCGGTCAGAGCGGGCCCTGCTGCACCACCGGGCCGAGGCCAATCTCGATTACGTGCACCAGACCCGGCGCAATGTGATCGGGATCGTGGTGTTCTCCATCGTGGTAGTGGCGCTCACCTTCGTGCTGCTGGTGCGCTACCTGAATCAGCGAGCCCGGCTGGAACAGGAACGGACCCAGCTGCAGAACTTCCTCGATTCGATCGTGGAGAATCTGCCGCTGATGGTATTCGTCAAGGATGCCACCCACCTCCGCTTTCTCCGCTTCAACAAGGCGGGAGAGGACCTGCTGGGATGCTCGCGCGATTCCCTGATCGGCCGCAACGACTACGATCTCTTCCCCCGGGACCAGGCCGACTTCTTCACCAGCAAGGACCGGGAAACCCTCAAGGGTGAGAAGCAGGTGGTGATCGAGGAGGAGCCGATCAACACCGCGCTGCAGGGGACCCGCCGGCTGCGGACCCACAAGATGGCGGTACGTGGAGCTGACGGGTGGCCGCTCTACCTGCTGGGTATCTCGGAGGATATCACCGACCGGCTTCAAGCCGAGAAGGACCTGAAAGAGGCCCTTCAGTCGCTCACCGAACGGACCGGGGCGTTGGAGATCGCCAATCGGGATCTGGAGGCGTTCTCCTATACCGTCTCCCACGATCTCCGCGCCCCGGTCCGGGCCATCGAAGGCTTTGCCAGGATTCTGCTGGAGGATCACGCGGCCAGTCTGGACGACGAAGGCCGGCGGCTGCTCGAGGTGGTCCGGGGTAATGGCCGGCGGATGGGGATCATGATCGACGATCTGCTGCGGCTGGCCCGGGTCAGCCGCACCGAGCTCCGGCGCGACAAGATCGATATGGACTCGGTGTTCAAGCAGCAGCTGGATGAACTGGCCCAGCGCGATCCGGGACGAGAGGTCGAGCTGCAGATCGAGCATGTCCCTCCCGCCCTGGGCGATATCGGGCTGGTGCAGCAAGTGACCGCCAACCTGCTGGGCAACGCCTGGAAGTTCACCCGCCAGCGGCAGGGCGCCTCGATCCGGGTGCGGGGCCGTCGCCAGGGGGGACAGGCCGAATACAGCGTCATCGATAACGGCGCCGGATTCGACATGAAGTACGCCGACAAGCTGTTCGGAGTCTTTCAGCGGCTGCACCGGCCGGAGGAATTCGAAGGAACCGGTGTGGGCCTCGCGGTGGTGCACAAAATCGTTGAACGCCATGGGGGCCGCATCTGGGCGGAATCCGAGCCCGGCCACGGGGCCACCTTTCACTTTACGCTCCCGACCATCGAGGGCGCCGCATGATGTCCGTATCGGAGGTTGAAATCCTGCTGGTGGAAGATTCTCCCGAAGACCGGGAGCTGACCATCCGCGCGCTCAAGAAGCACAACCTGCTCAACCGGCTGCACGCGGTGCAGGATGGCGAAGAGGCGCTGGAGTTTCTCTTCGCCACCGGGCGCTACAGCGAGCGGGCCGGCGCCCGCAATCCGCGGATTGTCTGTCTCGATCTCAAGCTTCCCCGGGTCGACGGTCTGGAAGTGCTGAAGCGGATCCGGGCCGATCAGCGGACCCGGCAGATCCCGGTGGTGGTGCTGACCTCCTCGCGGGAAGAGCGGGACATCGTGGAGACCTACCGGCTGGGGGTGAACAGTTACGTGGTCAAACCGGTGGAGTTCGAAGATTTCGCCAAGGCGGTCTCGGAGCTGGGGATGTACTGGCTCCTGCTCAACCAGTTGCCGGTCGAGGTGCGATGAAGGCCCTCCACCCCTCGTCCCCGCCACTGCAGCTGCTGCTCATCGAAGACTCCCCGGCCGACGTGGAGTTGATCGAGTATGAGATCCGCCGTTCGGGGCAGCCCTTCAAGAGCCGGCGGGTCTCCAACGAGCGCGATCTGATCGCGGCGCTGGATGACCAGGCTCCCGACCTGGTGATCTCCGACTACTCGATGCCGGGCTATACCGGCACCGCCGCGCTGGCCGCGGTGCGGTCCCGCTTCCCCGAAGTACCGTTCATCTTCGTCTCCGGTACCATCGGAGAGGAGCGGGCCATCGAGGCACTGCGGGGTGGCGCTACCGACTACGTGCTCAAGGACCGGCTCAACCGGCTGCTGCCGGCCATCGATCGGGCCCTCACTGAGGCCCGCGATCGGCAGCAGCGGCGCCGGCTCCAGGCCCAGTTGATTGAATCGCAGAAGATGGAAGCGGTCGGCCGGCTGGCCAGCGGCGTGGCCCACGATTTCAACAATCTGCTGAGCGTCATCCTGGCCAACGTCGAGCTGGCCGGCCAGCTGGTTCAGGCGGGCGAAGCGCCCGGACCCGAGCTGCAGGAGATTCGCGAGGCGGGACAACGGGCCGCCAGTCTCACCCGGCGGCTGCTGACTATCTCCCGCAATCACCCGGTCGAAGCCACGGTGTTCGACATGAACCGGTTGATTCTCGATCTCGAACGCATGCTCCGCTCCCTGATGGGCGAGGACGCCACCATCGATCTGGAGCTGGCGGCTGCCCCGCTCCCGGTGCGGGCCGATCCCGGTCAGATCGAGCAGATCGTGCTCAACCTGGTGATCAACGCGCGGGACGCGATCGCGCCGGGCGGCAAAGTGATAATCGGCTCGGAACTGCGGGAGGTGGGCCCGGAGCAGATTGCCCGCCCGGGCACCTATGTGATCCTCTCGGTGAAGGACAATGGCTGCGGCATGACGCCGGATGTCATGGCCCGGATGTTCGAGCCGTTTTTCACTACCAAGCCGTCAGGGAAGGGAACCGGACTGGGACTCGCCACCAGCCAGGCGATCGCCCGGGAAAGCAACGGAGTGATTCTGGTGGAGAGTACCCCCGATGTAGGCACCACCTTCGAGCTGCTGCTGCCGATGGTGGACGAGACGGTAAAGCCCGGCCACGACCAGGACGCTCAGGACCTGCCCCGCGGCAACGAGCGGGTGATGCTGGTGGAGGACGACCCCATGCTGGGCGCGGTCGAGACCAGGGTGCTTACCATGCTGGGGTACCGGGTGATTCGTTGCGCCCGGGGGGAAGAAGCCCTTGAGATGCTGCGGCGCGAGCCCAGCCCTGACCTGCTGATTACCGACGTGGTGCTGCCCGGCATTGGCGGAGTGGAAGTGGCCACCGAGGCGCGGAAGTACTGCCCGGGGCTCAAGGTGCTGTTTGTCTCGGGTTATGCCGATCATCAGGCGCTGCACGAGATGTCCCGCACCGGCTGGGCTACGCTGTTGCCCAAACCGTTCCTGCTGCCGGATCTGGCGGCAACGGTACGGCAGACCCTCGACGGCGGGGCTACTGCCTGAGCACCTCACGGACCCGCTCTGCCAGCGACCCGGGAGTGAAGGGCTTCTGCAGGAAGGCGGTGTTGGGAAGCAGATTGCCGTGCTGGAGAATGGCGTCGTCGGTATAGCCCGACACATAGAGCACCCGGACCTCGGGCAGGCGGTGGCGTAACCGGGCCGAGAGTTCCTGCCCGCTCATGCCCGGCATGATCACATCGGTTACTACCAGGTCGAGTCTTCCTTCCAGCCCATCGACCAGAGCCAGCGCCGCGGTACCGCTGGCTGCCTCCAAGACCCGATAACCGAGGCCCTCGAGGACCCGCCGCGCCAGCCGGCGCACCGCTTCTTCGTCTTCCACCAGCAGAATGGTTCCCTCGGCCCGGGCCGCCAGCGCCGGCCCAGCATCCCGTTCTCCCAGATCGGCTACTCCTTCGACCCGGGGCAGGTAGATCCGGAAGCGGCTTCCCTCTCCTACCACGCTGTCGGCGTAGATGAATCCGCCGCTCTGCTTCACAATGCCGTAGACCGTGGCCAGACCAAGTCCGGTCCCCTTGCCTGGCGCCTTGGTGGTGAAGAACGGTTCGAAGACATGCCGCATGGTCTCGTCGTCCATGCCGGTACCGGTGTCGCTCACGGTAAGGAAGACATAGTCGCCGGGGGGCATGACGCTCTGGGCCCCGTGAGACTCGCCCGCGAACGAATAGTTAGAAGTTTCGATCACCAGACTGCCGCCGGTCGGCATGGCATCCCGGGCGTTTACCGAGAGATTGACCACGACCTGCTCCAGCTGGCCGGGATCGGCCCGCAACAGCCACAGGCCGGGCTGACTCTTTACCGTGAGGGTGATGTGCTCGCCGATCAGCCGGCGGAGCAGGGTCTCCACGCCCCGCAACAGGGTATTGAGTTCCAGGGTCCGGGGTTGAAGTACCTGGCGACGGCTGAACGCCAGCAACTGTCGAGTGAGATTGGCCGCCCGGGTGGCGGCCCGCTTGATCTCTTCGACGTCCTCCCGGCCGGGGTCGCCCTTGGGGAGATTGGTCAGCAACAGATCGCTGGTGCCCAGAATCGCGGTGAGCAGGTTGTTGAAGTCGTGGGCAATACCGCCGGCCAGCCGGCCGGCCGCTTCCATCTTGCGTGACTGCCGGGCTTCCTCCTCGAGGATTCTCCGTTCGGTGATGTCCTGCTGGGTGCCCCAGCTTCGTACCAGGGCGCCATCTTGCACCACCCCGACCAGACTGTTCATGAAGTATTTGCGCCGGCCATTACGATCCCGCTCATGGCTTTCGGCGCTGATAATCCGGTAGCCGGAGCGGACAAAGCTCCGCAGCATTTCGATGTTGGTGGGGTCATCCGGCGGCAACAGGTCGATCAGCCGGGCTCCCCGCAGCTGGTCGGCGCTGTCAAACCCGTACATCCGGGCCATCGCGAGATTGCACTCGGCAAAGTAGGCCCGCTGATACCAGAGCCGGATCTGCTCGTCCTCGGGAAGATCGATGGGAGTGGGCTCGTCCATCTCCAGCCGCCAGATCCCTTCATTACTCTGCTCGATGAAATGGCGGTAACGGGCTTCGGCCTGCTCCAGCCGGGAGCTGGCCTGCATCAAGTCGTCCACATCGACGTCGACGCCGGTGAAACCGATGAACTCGCCATCGGGGGCTTGCCGAGGAACGCCGATCTCGATGAACCAGCGATAGACCCCGTCGGCCCGACGAAGCCGATACATGTGCTGGTAAGGCACCGGTCGAGCCGAGGTCTCCCGGTACGAAGCCAGCACCTTCTCCCGGTCCTCCGGGTGAATCCCGTCGTACCAATTGGCTCCCTTTTCCTCCAGCATGGTTCGGCCGGAGTATTCCTCGGCGGTCCGATTCTGATAGATCAGCCGATGCTGGGCATCATCCATCCAGACCAGGACCGGCACCGTCTCGGCCAGCTGCTGATAGCGGGCCTGGGCTTCCTCGATCTGGGCGTTGCGTTCGTGCAGTTCAGTGACATCGACGTCGACTCCGATGAAACCGGTGAGCTCTCCGTTGGCATCCCACCGCGGAATGGCTATCTGGCGGATGTAGCGGTAGACCCCGTCGTACCGGCGCATCCGGAGATCGAGAGTAAACCCCCGCTGCATTGCGGTAGTGTGCTTGTATTCCTTCAGCACTTTTTCCCGGTCGTCCGGATGGACTGAGTCCATCCAGCCGTATCCCTGCTCCTGCTCCCAACTCCGCCCGGTGAAGTCGAGGGTGGTGCGGTTCTCCCAGATCAGCTTCCGGTCGGCGTCTTCAATCCAGATCATCACCGGTGCTTCCTCGGCCAGCTCGCGGAACCGCTGCTCCCGCTCGGCCAGGTCGCGGGCCATTTCGTGACGATCGGTGGCATCGCGGAAACCGAGGATGATCGAGTTGATGGGAAAATCGCCCAGCAGGTTGACGATGCTCCCTTCCAGCCGGCGAAGACTGCCGTCGGCGTGGAGGGCCATGGTCTCGCCGTGGACGTGATCGCCGGGCTGCTGCATCGCGATCCCGAAGTTTCGCAGGGCCTCGTCGGTTCCCTCGGGA
>CAZOES010000147.1:0-2957 GCA_964578865.1 uncultured Gemmatimonadaceae bacterium
AGCCCACCAGCCCACCAGCCCACTAGCCCACTAGCCCACTAGCCCACTAGCCCACCAACCCTACCTCCGAATCTGGTAAGCCAGTTTAAGAAAAAACCCGTCGCTCTGCCGGGTCATGTCGGCGAACGAAAACGCATTTCGATCGTCCAGCGAGGCACCGTAGCCGAAGAAAGCCACCGTGCCCGGTGATGGTTCAAACGAAGCCAGCCAGTCCACCCGGAATCGGTCCGACTCGAAGTAGTTGACGGCTTCCCCATCCACCAACAGCTGGTCCCCGGTGCGGGCGTCCTGCAAGGGCGCCCGCCGTTCGGCTACGTACTCTCCCACCACCCGGAAGAAGAGACTGCGAGTCGGCTGGTACTCCAGCTTGAGCCGGGGAATGATCGTCCTGGCGAACTCGGCACCATCCCGGTCCCGGGTGATCCTCGAATAGGTCTGGGAGGCGGTCACCCGGATCGAGCCTGTGGGCCGGAGCGAGACGCTGGAGGTGAGCCGAGTCTCGTACCCGGCCGACCCTTCGGCGAAGATCGGTCCCCGATTGCGGGCCAGCCGAGCGGTAGCGTTGAGCGATTGCCATGTGGGTGTCGTCAGGCTCACGCTGGTGGCGAACCCATCCGAGATGCCGCTCAATGGGTTGTAGGCCACCGGCCCGGTGCCATGATCGACGGTGTAATTGCTGTAGCTTGACTGCCGGAGGTCGGTGAAGTCGTGCTCAGCGTGGAGTGACGGGCGCCAGCCACCCCGCAAAGTCAACTGCAGGTCGAAGCTCTCGCTGCCCTCCAGCGCGTCGGTTATGAAGTCATCGTAGTGCCAGATTCGGGTCGGGCCGGCAAACATGGACACCTGTTCGACCAGAGCCCCTCGGGCTCCGTAAAAAGAGAGCCGGTTGAACGCCCGCCCGGTGATGATGTCGTTGCGGGGAACGAATCCGCTCCTGGCTTCGAAGTCCTCGCCGATGCCGGTGAGCTTGTAGTTGAAGCCCCAGCTCCGTCCGGTGCGATCGAACTCACCTTCCCATAGAGGGCTGCTCCGTACCGATCCGGCCGGGTTATCCCGGGTCCAGGATCCGCCCAGCTGTCCCGCCACGTAGTACAGCTTGCCGAAGACGTATCGCGCATCTCCCGCAACCAGCCGGTTGTACCCGCCCCCCTGACCCCGGCTGGTCAGGGTGACCCCGGCGGTAGAGTTGGTCCCGATGTCGCGCCGGACCCGGGTGATGCTGAAGAACGCGTCGGGTCCCCCGGCTTGGTCCATCGCATTCAGATTGGCGATGTTGTAGCGGCCGAACTTGGCGGTGACCTTGCCGCCCGCGATCGGATCGACGATCTGGCGAGTGTAGACCAGCTGGTTAGGCGTGGCGAAGAGTTCAATCCCTTCGAGGAAGAAGGGCCGTTTCTCGGGGAAGAACAGGGCGAAGCGCTCGTTGACCGTCACCAGGCTGGCGTCCGACTCGATCTGGCTGAAGTCGGGATTGTAGGTCGCGTCCAGCGAAAGATTGCTGGTGATGCCCAGCCGCAGATTGGCGCCGGCGGAGGGATCGATATCCTCTCGTTCGAACTGCCCCGACGAGGTGCGGACCCCGTTGGCCTGGGCGGTCACGAAGGGCTGCAGCTCGGTGGTAATTCCACTCTGCAGGTTGTGCAGTCCGGTGATGCTTCCTTCCTGCAGCAAAAAGCTGGCGTTGGCTCGCCGGGTGTCGGTCCAGGTATCCTGATACCCGGTACGCTGGACGATCCGGGTGACCTGGATCCCCCAGGTCTGAGCTCCGTTTCCGGGATAGCGGAGACTCTTGAAAGGAATCCTGATCTCGACCACGTAGCCCGAGTCGGTCACTACGCCCTTCGACTGCCAGAGATAGTCAGGACTCTTGTCGGTGGTGCCGCCTTGCAGCGATCCGGCGGTGAATCCCCCTTCGCTCCGGACTCCGTCTTCCTGGCTCCCGATCGGATTGACGGTGAAGAAGAAGGCCCGCCGCTTGTCGTTGAAAGTGTCGAGATAGATAGTGACCCGGTCATCGGTGTCGAGGTTATCTCGATCCGCCACCGTCGCCCGGATACCGGCCGGTTCTTTGTCCCACGCGGTGATGCCGAAGTAGATCGCGTTGGGGGCGTACCAGACCCGAACCGCGGTACGCTCCTCGGCCGGCCGGCTATCGACCGGTTGATACTGATGAAAGCCATCGAGGACGGCCGCCTGCTGCCAGACAGGCTCGTCCAGTTTTCCATCCAGTTCGATGGTGGCTTCGATACGCGGAACGCTTGCGGTGTTGGCCGCAACGGCAGGGTCCTGCGCCGCCTGGCTCAGCAGCAGGAGAATCGGGATGACCATGGTGCGGACAATCTAACTCCGCACGGTAGGGCTGGGACCGGAAGCGGCTAGTGGCCCCGGTCCCGCATCTTGTCGGGTAACTGACCCCGGAGCACGGCGATCCCGTCGGCCGCAATCCGCATTCCCGGCTCAGGCAGGGTGGCCACCCCCACAATGGTCAGGGCCGGTGGGACCGACGGCTCAATGTAGGGATCAAGGGCCCGCCGAACGATCCCTGCCGCGCTGGTGTCGTAGCCCACCACGTAGACGGTGACCTGGACCAGGTCGGCCGGCACCCCCTTCGCGGCCCGGATCACTTTGGCCATGTTGCTGAAGATCTGAGCGGCCTGGGCGTGGAGATCCCCTTTGCCGACCAGCACTCCGGCGCTGTCCAGCGGGACCTGGCCCGAGAGGTAGACCGTGTTCCCCACCTTAACCGCGGTACTGAAGCCGGGTAGCTGGGGCACCCCTGAAACCTCGACGGTCTGGGGCTGCGACAGCCGGATATCGGGCTGGAACATCCCTGGGGCGGGACGGTTCTGGGCGCAGGCCACGATGAGGAGGGCGAGCGGGAGGAGCTTCTGGGACATGAGACCAGCGTGGCGAGGGACGTTAGACTGACGTGCATCGCGGCGCGGCGCGCACACCCA
>CAZOES010000147.1:3057-11392 GCA_964578865.1 uncultured Gemmatimonadaceae bacterium
ACCCACGACCCCTATTCGTACCTCAGGGCCACAATCGGATCCAGTTTGGCGGCCCGGCTGGCCGGCCAGGCCCCGAAGAAGAGCCCGACCATCGCACTGAAGATGAAGGACACAGCGATCGCGGTCGGCGAGATCAGAGTATTCCAGGAGAGGAACTTGGAGAGCGCGATGGCGCCACCCGACCCGATCAGGATCCCCAGGATCCCTCCCACCATGCAAAGCACCACCGCTTCGATGAGGAACTGGAGCAGGATGTTCCGCCTGGTGGCGCCGAGCGCCTTGCGGACACCGATTTCCTTGGTGCGTTCGGTCACCGATACCAGCATGATGTTCATGATCCCTATGCCACCAACCATCAGGGAGACCGCGGCGATGCTGGCCAGCAGGTAGGTGAATACCTCGGTGGCCTGCTGCTGGGTGGCCAGAATGTCCTGCGGATTGCGGATCTGGAAATCGTTCTCTCCACCGGGCTGAATCCGGTGTTCCCGCCGCAGAATCGCCTCCAGATTCACGAAGCCCTGCTGCAGGGGTATTCCCTGCTTCACCTGAATACCCAGCGAACGCAACCGGTCGGTGCCGAACACCCGGAACCGCGCCGTCTCCAGCGGGATGAAGATCTGCTCGTCGGGATCGTTGAAGGAGCCGGCCGATCCCTTGGTGCTGAGTACCCCGATGACTTCGAAGGGGATACCCCGAATCAGAATGGTCTGGTTGATCAGGGCCGCCGGGTTGGCGCCCAGCAGCTCTGGGATCGAAGAACCCAGCACCGCGTAGCGCTGACGGGCGTTGTCTTCCCCTTCGGTAAACGACCGGCCGTAGGGAAGGGTGTAGTTCAGCACGCTCACGAAGTTGGCGGTGGTGCCGATCACCGGTTCGTTCAGATTGAGGCTGCCGTACTTGATCTGCAACTGGCTCTGCAGCTGCGGCATCACCGCTTCCAGCAAATTCCCATCCCGCTTGACCGCCAGGTAGTCGTCGTAGGTGAGACTGACCCGGTTGTTGGAGGCGACCCCGCCGCGGAAGGACTGGCCCGGGAAGACGTAGAACACGCTGGCGCCCAGAGCCGCGATGCGATCATTCACCGCCTTCTGCGCACCGGTGCCCAGTGCCACCATGGTGATCACCGCTCCGACGCCGATGATGATGCCCAGCATCGTGAGGGCGGCCCGCAGCTTGTTGGCGCGGATTGAGGAGAACGCGACACCGATCGTTTCGCTGATGAGCATTGACTCCCTGCCTGTTCTCGTTCGGGCGACCCGATGGGTCGCCCTTGCCTGCCCCCAAACTGGTCGCCCTTGTCCTTATGGCCGGCTGGTGCTGGGGCGGGCCTGCCCGCCACTCGGGGCAGCGCCGCCCGCGCCACCGGGACGCTGAGTGCCCTGCTGCGAGCTGACCCCGGGCAGAGCGCCGCCACCGGTCATCCGGTTGAAGCGGGTCTTGAACTCCTGCTGCGACTGAATCAAGCTCGCGCTCGGCAGCACCAGGACCGAGTCGCCTTCGCTAAGTCCCGACTTGATCTCGCTGAAGTCCAGGTCGGTGATTCCGGTCTTCACCTTCTTGGGAGTAATTACTCCGTTCTTGATGGTGAAGACGATGTAGTCGCCGCCAAACATGTAGTTTGACCCCGCGCCAGCCCCGCTGCCACCACCACCACCGCCGTTGCGGCGTCCCCCGCCGCCACCCGCCTGCCGCAGCTGCTGGAGAATGGCCCGCTCGGCCGGGGTCGGTTGTTCGCCATTGCGGAACTTCGCGAAGATGGCCCGCACCTGGGTCTCGGTCACACCGGCCGGCAGCGGAATGACCCGGCCGTCCGGGGTGGTCATGGTATTGCCGGCCGGCTTGGCGTCGCCTTTGGGCTTGCCGCTGCTGTCCGGCACCGTCGCGGCCAGCCCTTCCCGGCGGGTCGAATCGCCGTTCGGCACCGGCTGTTCTGCGGCGGCCAGCTGGGCCTGCACATCGGCCGGCGAAAGGCCCAGCACCTGGGCCGCAGAGGCGACGTCGCGCTGGGTCCGGAGCGAGGAGTTCGGAACTGCCACCACGCTCTGAGCCTCACCGATATGCACTTCCACCTCGGTGTTCATGCCCGGCTTGAGCAGACCATCTCGGTTGTTGATCCGCACCCGCACCGGGAACATGGTGACGTTCTGGCTGACGGTGTCGGTCGGCTCGATCTTGAGCACGGTGCCGTCGAACGGACGATTGGGGTAGGCATCCACCGTGATGGTGGCCCGCTGGCCCGGCTGGATCTTCCCGATATCGGTCTCGTCGACCAGGGTGTAGACCTGCACCAGCTCCAGGTTGGCCATCCGCATCAGCACCGTGCCGCCGCTGACGTTGGAAATCGCCGAAGCGATGACCTGACCCCGTTCCACGTCTTTCTCGATGATGGTACCGGTGATCGGGGCCCGCACATCCACGTCTTCCAGTTGAATCTGGGCGTTCTCCAGCGCCACCCGCTGGGAAACCAGATTGGCCTTGGCGTTGGCGTAGTCCAGCACCGCCTGATCGTGCTCCTGCTGGGTGATCGCCTGGGACTTGAACAGCTCGTCAGCCCGGTTCTTGTTGGTCTCCGAGATTCCCAGCTGCGCCTTGCTGGCTTCCACCTGGGCTTCGGCCTGGGCCACCGCGTTGCGGGCGGTGCGGGGATCGACCTTGATCAGAATCTGCCCCCGCTGCACCAGCGCGCCGGTTTCCGACATGATCTGGAGGATCTCGCCTGACGCCTTGCTCTTCACTTCGACCGTGGTGTCGGGCTGAATGGCACCCGAGGCCTGAGCGGAGACCACGATGTCCCGCTTCTCCACCGGGACCGCCTGATACACCACCGGCGGCGCCTCCTTCTTGCAGGCGGCGGCGAGGGCGACGAAGGCGATGAAATGTCTGTAGCGCATAAACGGTGTTCCGGCCCTTAGTTGTTTCTCGGAGTCTGAAAATCCCGTCCGACCTTGCCGTCGAACAGGTGAACCTGACGGTCGGCGTGTTCCGCGATATCGTGTTCGTGAGTGACCAGCACGATGGTCTGGTTCTGCGAATGCAACTCGTGGAACAGCGCCATGATTTCGGTGCTGGTGGTGGAGTCGAGGTTACCGGTGGGTTCGTCGGCCAGCAGAATGCTGGGCCGGTTGACCAGGGCCCGGGCGATCGCCACCCGCTGGCGCTGACCGCCGGAGAGTTCGTTGGGCCGGTGTCCCATCCGGTCGCCCAGTCCCACCCGCTGGAGCGCGTCACTGGCCCGCTCCTTCCGTTCCTTGGCGCTCACACCGGCGTAGACCAGCGGCAGCTCCACGTTGTGCAAGGCGTCGGCCCGGGGCAGCAGGTTGAACGTCTGGAACACGAAGCCGATTTCGCGATTGCGGATCCGGGCCAGCTCATCGTCACCCAGCTCTGAGACCCGATGACCGTTCAGCCAGTACTCCCCTTTGCTGGGCGTGTCGAGGCAGCCGATCTTGTTCTTCAGGGTCGACTTGCCGGAACCCGACGGACCCATGATGGCCTCGAATTCGTTGCGCCGGATGGTGATGTCCACCCCCCGTAGCGCCCGCACGATTTCGCCACCCATGTCGTACTGCCGCTCGAGACCGCGAGTGACGATCACGGCGTCGCGCGGCACATCGGCCGGCAACATTGCCATCCGTTCGGCGGTATCGTGCATTGCGGTGGTCATAGATGCCTTCCGATGAGGGCCTCGATCTGGGCCTTGGCCTTGAGATAATCGAACCGGGCGTTGACGGCGTCGACCTGTGCCTGCGCCAGCGCTTCCTGAGACGTGAGCACGTCGAGGATCGTTGCAGCGCCGGCCTGATACCGGGCGTTGACCACCCGGAGATCTTCCTGGGCCGCCTCGATGCTGGTCCGGGAAATAGCGATCCGGGCCCGGGCCGCGTCCAGTGCCGCGTACTGCCCGGTCAGAGAAGACTGCACTCCCCGGCGAGTATCCGCAGCCGTGGCTTCGGCGTTGTCCAGCGTAGCCAGCCGGTTGACGATGGTCTGTTCCCGCTGGAACCGGTTGAAGATCGGCCAGCTGAGCGCCAGAGTCAGGCCGCGATTGGCGAAGAACTGGTAATCCAGCGAGTTGTTGCCGGACCAGTTGGTGTTGCCCGAAAGGGCAAGAGTCGGGAAGTACTGCGCCCGGGCCGCTTTCACCGATGCGGAAGCGGCTTCGCTGCTGGCCTCGGCCGCCTGGACCTGGGGCGAGCGGGCCAGTGCCTCCTGGGTCAGCTGGGTGGTATCCAGGACCACCGAGGTCTGATAGAACGCCGAGTCATCGGCCGCCTGCACCCGGCTGTCCACCCCGATGTTGCGGCCGAGGATCGCCTGGGTTCGGGCCACGTCACTCTGAGCGGTGATCAGGTTCGACTGGGCGGTGCCCAGATTCACCAGCGAGCGCAACGAATCCGATCGGGTAGCCTGGCCCACCCGCAGCTTGGCCACCGAGATATTGAGCTGCTGCTCCGCCAGCTTCACGCTGGCCTCCCGTACCGTGACCAGCTGCTGCGCCGCCAGGGCGTCGAAGAACGACTGGGTCGCCGTCAGGGCCGCCTGAAACTGCTGGTCTGTGAGCGAGGCCTCGGCCGACGACCGGGTGGCCCGGGCCGAACGGCTGTCCGCCCCGCGGCGGAAACCGGTGAAGAGATCGACGCTGGCGGAGAGCCCCATGCTCACGCTGGTCGAGGTGCGATCTCCGTTAATAATCTGCCCGGTGGTCGGGTCAGTACGTGACGGCCCGGCAGAAAAGCTGGTCGATCCGGTCGTGTTGGCCGAGAGGTTCGGCAGGTAGGCACCCTTGGCCGACCGCACCTGGGCCTCGGCGTTCCGCACCTGACTCTGCGCCTGCACCACCTGAGGGAGCGCCTGCTGGGCCCGCCGGACCGCTTCCTCCAGGGTCACAGTCGGAATCTGGGCCTGTACCGGCACCACCCCGATCAACAGCATCGCGCCCAGCAGCCGCACCATACCACGCATCGAAACCATCCTCATTGCCGCTTTGACTCCGCCTGGTTCTTGGCCTTGCGCTCGGCATCGAGCCGGGCCGTCAGTTCGAGGTACAGCCGCTGCTGTTCCGGCCTCAGCTGTCCGCTGATTTCGTTTCGTATCACTCCCCGCGCTGCTTCGATCCGCGGCCGCATCTCCGCCAGAATCGAATCCATCGACCCTTGCCTTCGGTCGAGGATGGCGCGGACACTGTCCTTCTGCGCCGGATTGAGCTTGAGCTCGCGGTCCAGCAGTTCGATATACCAGCTGGAGCCGTGACCGTGACTCTCGTGACCGCCCTTGCTGATGCTCAGGGTGGCCACGCTGCCGACCACACCCCCAGCCGCCGCGGCCAGCGCCAGCAGCGAAACCGCTTTCCAGGTGCCTGTCTGCATCCGGCTACCGTCCCGTTCCCAGAACCACGCTCGCCATCGCATCGCGATCCAGCGGCTGATCGGCGGCGAGCACCTCGGCTGCGCTGGGGATCTGATTGTCCCGCGGCGTCAGCCAGTAACCCAGCGCCACCGCCAGCAGAATCGCCGCGGCGATTCCCGGGCGGGCCCAGCCGGCCAGCACATCCCAGAATGATCCTGCGACCGGTAGACGCGCCAGTACGCGCGAGACGAACTCGGCGTTTCCGCCGGGAGTCAGCGCCTCACGGAGCAGGTCGCCAAGCTCGCGATCCTGACCGGGGTCAAAGGGCGATTCAGTGTTCATTTTCCAGTTCCTCCTGGTCTGTAACCCACTGCTGATCGGTCTACTTCCGCCAGGGGGGTGTCAAGGCTAATTACGCGGCACCCCCCCAATTCGTTGAGTCAGATTCTCAGGGCGATCCGCTGCCTTTTTCCTCGCTGCCGAGCATCGCGCGCAGCTTTCGGCGCGCATGAAATACGTCGGAACGGGCGGTGCCTTCAGGAATGCCGAGCATCGCACCCACTTCGGCGTGACTGTACCCCTCCACCTCGAACAACACGACCGCGGCCCGTTGCCGCTCGGGCAATTCTCGCAGCGCTTCGCTGAGCCGAGTGCGCAGCAGGGACCGCTCAGCTTCGCTATCGGGCGGCCGGGTAGTCGCCGCCTGTGACTCTGGAATCGCTTCGGTGCTGCGCACCCGTCTCCGCCGCCGCAGGTCGCGGGCGGCGTTCATCGCGATCCGGGCCAGCCAGGGACCCAGCGACGCATTGGAATCGAACCGATCGAGTGCAATCCAAGCGTGAAGAAAAGCATCCTGAGCCGCGTCTTCCGCGTCTTCCAGCTGGCTCAGCACAGCACGGGTCAATCGCCGCACCATCGGTGCATGGCGGTCGACCAGCGAACCGAAGGCGTCTCGGTCGCCGGCTTTGGCTTTGCGGACCAGCTCGGCATCAGTCACTAGGGATTCCCGGGACGGCTCGAAGTCGGCCGGTAAGTTATTGCGGGGGTTCGTGTTGCGGGAGAGCGACGGGCCGGCATCGTTACCCTACCATCCACCCTCCCGGCGGCGCCAGAGTTGGAGGGCAAAGACCCCGGCCGTAACCACGGAAATTGCCCCCACTACATAGCCAACTTCGGTGGGTAAACCCAGCGCCAGAAGTCCTACTACCAGCAGGGCAAGTGCGACCGGGCCCAGGGTCGAACGGAAGGCACCGCTGGTGAGCCGTCGAGCCGCGACCACGGCACGTGCCCGCAACTCTCGGTGGCCTCGTGCCCGGGCAACCATGCCGGTCTTGCTTTGCCGCCGAGCCAGCCGGGAGGGCATCACTCGCTTCAGCGCCTGGGGAGCCCGCCTCGAGCGCCGCACCACCTCCACACTGGCGCCGACATCGCGGCGGAACTGCAGCTCCATGGCCCGGGCCAGCTCGGGATCTTCGATCACGACATCGAGTTCGTAATTTCCCACCAGACTAGAGATGTTGATGTTGCTGGTGCCCACTCGGGTCCAGCGTCCGTCCGCCACCATGGTCTTGGCGTGGATCATGGGACCCTCCCACTCGAAGATCCGCATCCCGGCCCGCAGCATGTCGCGATAACCCAGCCGGGTGACGTTGCGAATCACCGGGAGGTCGCTGGAACCCGGCACCAGCAGCTTTACATCGACTCCATCCCGCTCGGCCAGTGCCATGACTTCGAACAGACGCGGCGGTGGAACCAGGTAGGCATCTACGATCCAGAGCCGGCGGCGACAGCCGGCCGCGAGATACTCCAGAACCCGCGCTGCGCGTTCCTTGCCTGGTTCGCCCACTACCACCCGGATAGCGGCGGTGCCGCTCTCGGGCGCCTCGGGAGTACGCTCCTCATCGGGGATGGGCGGACCGGTGAGCGACCAGACCTGGGCGAAGGCGGCGTCCAGCGCCAGGCTCGCGGGGCCTTCGATCATCACCGCGGTGTCCCTCCAGGGCGGAATCCCTCGATCGGGCTCACCGGCCCATTCATCAGCGATGCAAAGCCCACCGATCACCGAGATGGCGCCATCGGCCACCACCAGTTTCCGGTGATCCCGGGAGAAGAGAGCGATGGGGTGAAACGGATTGGGGGGATTGAAGCAGCGGACTTCGCAACCGGCGTCACGCAGAAAGCGCCAATACTTCCGGCTGGTGCTCACACAACCGAACCAGTCGTACAGCACTTTCACCGACACACCGGCCCGGGCCCGCTCGGCCAATGCCTTGGCGAAGCGCCAGCCGGTGGCATCGTTTCGGATGATGTAATTCTCGAACCGGATGTAGCGCTGGGCGCTGGCGATAATCGCCAGCATGGCCCCGTAAGCCTGGGGGCCATCCTGCAGCAACACTACCCGGTTGCCGGGGATGGGCCGGGCCGCGGCCGCGCGATCGATAGCTCGCTGAACCAGCGGCCGGCTGCGGGTAACCTCGTTCACGACCCGCCGAGACCGAGGGAGGCTTCGCCGGGACGAAGTGCTTCGAGCACAAAGGCGATGTGATCGTCGAGCGGAACCCCGATTTCCTGGGCCCCCTGGATCACATCGTCGCGATTGACCCCGCGGGCAAAAGCCTTGTCCTTGAGTTTCTTCTTGACGCTGGAAACCTCGAGGTCCTTGAGGCTCTTCGAAGGTCGCACCAGGGCGCAGGCCACCAGGAAGCCGCACAATTCATCCACGGCAAACAGGGCTTTCGCCATCGGGGTGATCCGGGGAACTCCGGTGTAGTCCCCGTGACCCAGAATCGCCTCCTGCATCGGCTGGGGCAGACCCTGTTCAGCCAGCAGCCGGACGCCCTGGGCCGGATGGCCTTCGGTGGGAGAGTGCTCGGTGTTGGGCCAGCGCTCGTAGTCGAAGTCGTGCAGCAGCCCGACCACGCCCCATTCATCAGGGTCACCGCCGAACTTCCCGGCCATGGCCCGCATGGCGAGCTCGACGGCATACATG
>CAZOES010000148.1:0-11097 GCA_964578865.1 uncultured Gemmatimonadaceae bacterium
TTCGATGGTGCTGGGCGAGATCAAACCGGAGCTGCACCAGTCGATGGTCGAAGTCGGCACCAAAGTGTGTCACCGTCCCGCCGAGGTGAAAGCCGAGCTGGTCCGCCTGCGCCGGCTGGTGATTAATCTTGCGGCCAAACAGGGTCTGGTGGTGCTGGCCGCGGGCAGTCACCCATTCTCCTCCTGGATGGAGCAGGAGATCACCCCGCTCGAGCGCTACATGGGTGTGAAGGAGGATCTCCAGGACCTGGCCCAGGCACTGCTGATCTTCGGGACTCACGTCCACATCGGCATCGAAGACCGGGAGTTTCTGATCGACGCGATGAACGTGTCGCGCTACCTGCTGCCTCACGTGCTGGCGCTGTCGACCTCATCGCCCTTCTGGATGGGCCGGGAGACCGGGCTCAAGAGCTACCGGAGCATCGTCTTCCGGAGTTTCCCCCGAACCGGAGTTCCCCGCAGCCTCAGCTCCTGGGGCGAGTTCGAGCAGGTGGTAAACACCCTGGTCGACACCAGGAGCATTCCCAATGCTTCCAAGATCTGGTGGGATGTGCGGCCCAGCTGGAGCTATCCTACCCTCGAGTTCCGGATCTGCGACGTCTGTACCCGGGTGGATGAAGCGGTGTGCATCGCCGCGATTTTCCAGGCCATCGTGGCCAAGCTCTGGAAGCTCCGGCGGGACAATCTCTCCTTCCGCCAGTATCCGGTAGCCTTCATCGAAGAGAACAAGTGGAGGGCCTGCCGCTACGGTCTCGACGGGAAGCTGATCGACTTCGGCAAGAGCAAGGAGATGCCGGCCCGGGAACTGATCGAGGAAATGATCCATTGGTTCCTGGATGACGTGCTCGATGAGCTGGGCACCCGGAAGGAAGTGGAGTACGCCTTCAAGATTCTCCGGGAAGGCACCAGCGCCGACCGCCAGATTGCCACCTTCAAGCAGACCGGCGACTTGAAGGCCGTGGTGGATCAGCTGGCCCGAGAGACTGCAGAAGGTGTAGTATAGGAAAAACGTTCCCCGTTCCCCGTTCCCCGTTCCACGTTCCCCGTTTCGAGCCCCGGCTCATGCGGGGAACTTCTTTGTCCGACAATGAGTTACCTACTGCCGGGGAGCCTGCCAACCGACTAGTTTCTAGCATAAGGTTTGCGGTTCCCGGACTCGACGATCAGCCCCCATGACGGGGAACGGGGAACGCGGAAGGGAACGAATGAGCAATCGGCCAGTAATCGGCATTACCACTCAGACCCTCCAGTCCATCGACGGGATCCCGGCCTCCTTGCCGGACTCCTGGGTGATGAACCAGCGGTACTTCATCGCGGCCACCATGGTCGGCGGAGTGCCGTGGATGATCCCGCTGCTGGATGACGATCTTCCCACCTTGCGGGAGATCTACGAGCGTCTGGATGGAATACTGATTCCCGGTGGGGTCGATATGGACCCTGCCACCTTCGGCGAAACCCGTCATCCCAAGCTCGGGGCTCTCGACCCCGCCCGCGATCGGGTCGAGCTGCAGCTCACCCGCTGGGCCATCGAAGACAAGAAGCCGGTGCTGGGACTGTGCCGCGGCATTCAGGTGATCAATGTGTCGCTGGGCGGCACCCTCTATCAGGACATCGAGGCTCAGGTCCCGGCTGCGATCAAGCACGATTACTTCCCCACCGCCGGATTCGAGCGCGATCATCTGGCCCATGAAGTCGAACTGGCCCCGGGAACCCGGATTCGGAAGGCCCTGGAGCGGGGGAGAATCCAGGTCAACAGCATGCACCATCAGGCCATCAAGGATCTGGCCCCGGCACTGGTGGCTTCAGCGGTCGCACCCGACGGGCTGGTTGAGGCGGTAGAACACGACTCGGATCACTTCCTGGTTGGGGTGCAGTGGCATCCCGAAGTGTTCGAGATGAGCGATCCGCATACCCGGCATTTGTTCGCCGAGTTTATTGCGCAGTCGATGAAGTTTGGCGGGCGTAAAGCGGGCAAGTAGCGGGCGAGAAGCGGGCAGTGGAAACGTCGAAGGGTGGGCTCTTGATGAAGAGTCCACCCTTTTTCTTACGCCGCCCGCTATATCCCCGCTGGACGCCCGCTCTACGCCCGTTTCACACCACAAACCCCAGCCGCTTCGCCAGCTCGGCCATCCCGGGGTCTCGCCGGTCGCTCCCCTGCCAGACCCGCCAGAACTGAGTCTGGGCCTCGAAGGGCGCGGACTGGCCTAGTCCTTCCAGCATAGTCAGCAACTCCAGCACAATTCGCCGGTTAGCCTCGCTCTGATCCTCGGCCAGACTCTGGATCCGCCGAGTCAGGGCTCGCCGCAGAATCGGCTTGAGATCCTCACCCCGGGAAACCGCGGCCTGTTCGGCCGGTTCGAGATGACGGGAGAGGATTTCACCCCGGAGCGCCGCGCTCACCGCCGAGCGCTGGCGCTCGGGAAGTTGGGGGAGAGTCAGCCGGAAGTCGCCTTCGAATAATTGCGATCGGGCGGTAACTGTCACGTCCAGATCGCTCCGTTCGATCGACAGGTTGACCTTCCAGCCGCGGCCGCTACGGCCATTGGTAAGCAGGGCATCCTCGTCCGGGCCGGTAAGTTCCCACATCGGGCTGTGGGCCGCGTGCCGCGCCAGGGCTCGGGCCACCGCCAGTCCGGCCGCGATCCGAACCGGTTCGGGAAGCCGGGGCCGAGCCCGTCCCAGATAGATGTCCTTCCCGGTTCCCAGCATCCGGTTGTTGCTCTCAGCCTGACTGAGATGCTCCAGCAAGTCGTGTTCGATCTTTCCCGCGGCATTCCCCGTCAGCTCGATGGCCCAGGCGGCGTAGCGCAGCACCTGCAGTGGTTCGATGCCGCCGATATCGTCGAAGAACCAGGCGCAGGACGTCAGACTCCGGAGCGCACCCCGCTCCATCTCCAGCAGCTCGATCGCGCGGACCTTGGCGTCCGGGCTGAGTCCCGGTTTGCTGACCCGCTCGCCGTAAGCCCGGATCGCCTCGGCTCCCGCACCGATCACGCTGCCATACTCGGCCAGCGCTTGCTGGGGGTCCTGCAGTACCGCGGGTGCCTCGGCATCGTAGATCAGGTGACAGGCCTCGGTCAGCTGGGCCAGGCCTTCACGCAGCGGAGTACGCCATCTCTGCTGGGTGGGCTGGCCCGGGTCCATCTTGCAGCCGCAATCGCTTCGCCAGCGTTCTACCCCATGCACGCAACTCCAGGCGCTGGGGGCAACGAGGGTCACCGGGTGGACTGCTGGATGGCGGGCCAGAAACGAAGCGCAGTTCTCGACGATGACGGCTTCGTTCTCGCGCAGTCGTTCCAGCGTGTGGGCCAGCGCCATCTCACCGAACTTATGATGATGACCGTAGGTCTCGCCGTCGGTCGCGACCGAAATCAGGGCCGGCTCTGGCCCCTGCTCCGGCGTCGCCAGCAGCCGCCGGGCCCAGGTGGCCCCGTCCCGCACCAGGGGGCCAAAGGCAACGTCGTGGGAGATCGGGCCATCGTAGATGAACAGGGCGATCGAATGACCCGCGCTGGTCTGGACCAGACCCGGGAGTCCCTGGGGCGGGGCTTCCACCACCTGGTTGGGGGCCACGATGGTGAACTGAATGCCCTGACGGGCCAGCACGTCGAGGGTCTCTTCATCCAGGGCGGTCTCCGGCAGCCACATCCCCTCGGGCTTCCTCCCGAATCGCCGTTCGAAGTCGGCAATGCCCCAGCGAACCTCGATGATCTTCTCTCGCAGACTCGACAGGGGGAGAATCGAGTGGTGGTAGGGCATGGCGATCGCATTGCCGAAGCCCAGCCTGCGGCGGCTGACTCGATCGGCCTGCAGGATCGACTGGTAGGTATCGGGTGCGGCGTGCTCCAGCCATTCGAGCAGGGTAGGCCCGAAGTTGAAACTGATCGACTCGTAGAGGTTGACTACCCGGGAGATCCGCCCGCCGGCCCCGGGAATCCGGGCCGCAGCGACCGCGCGATAACACTCCTGCTCGATCCGTTCATTCCAGTCGTGACTGGGCCGGGCCGAGAGCTCGGCTTCGACCTCGTCCAGCCAGGGATTCTCGCGAGGTGGCTGATAGAAATGACCGTGGATGACGACGGAACGGGGCGGCACGTGATTGGTGGGCTAATGGGCTAGTGGGCTAGTGGGCTGGTGGGCAAGTGGGCTAGGAGGAGGACCGGAGATCCCAGCCAACCAGCCCACCAGCCCACCAGCCCACTCTTCTCAGACGGTTGCCGCCACAGGTGAATTCAGCACTGCCCGGATCGACGCGAGCACGTCGGGGAATACGTGATCCCGTTCCCACAACTCCGCCGCCCGAGTCTGTGCCGCCGAGACATGGGTCGCACCCGGGGTCAGTGCCGAGATGAGAAACTCCGCGTCGGAGCAGTGTTCGGTGAACCGCTTGATGGCGTAGTCGGTCACCGCGCCGGTCGAGATGATGAACTGCCAGTCGGACGCCATCGCCAGCAGCATCTCGCGGGCGGCCTGCGCCAGGATCAGCTGGTGCGACGGGGTGCCGAGCGACCAGCGGGCCGCATCCCAGAAGGTTGCTTCGATGGCCCAAAGCCGGGGCCAGGTCCATTCGGTACCGGGGTTGAGCCACATGCTGAAGTCGCCGTTGGCGCCCCAGCTGCCGGTGCTCAGGTTCACCGCCCGGTCGGCCGGAGTATTGCTTAAGTGCTCCCGGCCGGTGATCGGGTGCACCGCCGATTGATTCTCCAACTCGCGATACACTGCGCCGAGGAAGTCGACGCCCTCGTGCCACCAGTGGCCGAAGAGCTCGGTATCGAAGGGAACGGCAATGACGGAGGAGGCGGGTGACTCGCCTTGTCCGCCTTGCCCGCCCTGTTGCGATGCGATCCTCTCCAGCAGCGACACAAAGTGTTTCGCATGATCCCCCGCCCGATACTTCGCCTGCTGCGGATTGTAGGGCTCTTTCTGGCCCAGGTCCGAGCCAGGCGCGCTGACTCTCCAGTACTTGAGTCCGCCAGGCCAGCGGATCTTGTGGAACTCGAGGTACCACTCGTCGCCGGGATACCCTTCCTGCCGGGACCACACCTGCCGGGAGGAACGCGGGTCACGCAGGAACGCACTGACGCTGCTGGGTCCGTTCCGGCCGGCGATTCGATAGGCCCGGTAGGGCGAGTGGGTTACCGCTCCATCCGCGACGCTGCCGCCATCGGCGCCATAGAGTTTGAAGGCATGCCCGGCCTCGGCCAGGTGGCTGTCGACGAAGAAGTACTTGTACCTGGCCTCGCTCACGAACTCTTCTACTCCGGCCCGGTTGTCGATCCGGGGGCCGCCGGGAATCGGCTGCCAGACACCGCGGGGCCGGTAGGCGCACTCGGGAAGCCACAGCCCGTCAGGTTCACGCCGGAAGATCCGCTTGTGCTCGGCCCGGCCCAGCCCCAGTTGCAGCCGGATACTCTCGTCCCGGGAGAGCAGCGGGAGAAATCCGTGAGTCGCGGCGCAGGAGATCAACTCCACCCGGCCGGCTTCTTCCTGGTGCCGGAAGGCGGCGGCCAGATCGCCATTGTGCTTCCGGAACCGGGCCCGCAGATCGAGCAGGTGCTGCTCCCAGTACCGGGCCAGCGGCAGGAGATGGGAGTCCCCGGTGCCGGCCAGCGACTCTTCCGCTTCGGCGCAGGTCGTGAGCTTCTGGGCGAAGTAGGCCTCCTGCTCGTCCCGGAACACCGGGCTGGAAAGCTGGTTGGCCAGGATCGGGGTAATCCCGATGGTGAGCGGGGTGGGGACGTCGTCCTGCTCCAGCTGCTCCAGCTGGGCCAGCAGCGGCAGATAGGTGTCGATCGCCGCTTCGCAGATCCAGTCACTGCCGTGGGGCCAGCGCCCGTGATTGAGCACGTAGGGCAAATGGCTGTGCAGCGCAAGCACGAAGTCCATGCCTACCTCACCGAGGGGGCGCCCAGCACCCGGCGATAAACCGCGAGATACTTCTCGGCCGAACGGGCCCAGCTGAAGTCCTTGGCCATGGCGTTCCGCATCATTCCTTCCCACTGATCGGGGTTGTGATAGCGGTCCATCACGTGGCGGGAGACCCGCAGCAGATCTTCCGAGGTGTACTCATCGAATAGAAATCCGGTGTGGCCGTCCTCGATAGTGTCAGCCAGGCCGCCGACCCGCCGTCCGATCGGCACCACACCGTAGCGCTCGGCCCGCAGCTGGGCCAGTCCGCAGGGCTCATACAGCGAGGGCATCAGGTAGATGTCGGCCCCGGCCATGAGCCGGTGCTCCAGCCGCTCGGAGAAGCCCAGATGCACGCTCAGCCGGTCGGGCCAGCGGGACTCGTACATCTTGAGCATCGCCTCGTACTTGGCCTCACCGGTACCGAGGAAGATGAACTGGGCCTCGAGCATGAAGAGGGTGTATTCGCCGGTGATCAGCTCAAGCCCCTTCTGGTGGGTCATCCGGGCGGTCATGGCGAACAGCGGGATCCGCCGCCGCTGAGGCAAGCCGAAGCTCCGCTGCAGGGCCGCCTTGCAGCGGGCCTTGCCGGCCAGATCGGTAATCGAATAGTTAGACGTGATGTGGGGATCGCTGGCTGGATTCCATTCCTCCATGTCGATCCCGTTCACGATGCCGGTGAAACGGTCACCCAGCCAGAGGAACACATCGTGCAGGCCGAAGCCGCCCACCGGAGTGCGCAGCTCGTGGGCGTGAGTGGGACTCACCGTGGTCACCGCATCGGCGAACTTGAGCCCGCCCTTGAGCAGGTTCACCTGGTCGTGCCATTCCAGATTCTCCCAGGTGAACAGCTCCCAGGGGAGTCCGATCTCGGTCATACCGCTGGGCGGATAGTGACCCTGGAACCCGGCATTGTGTACCGTGACGATGGTGCGGATGCCGTCGGCGAAGGGCTGGCCCTTGTGAATAGTGCGCAAGTACACCGGCGCGAGCGCGGTGTGCCAGTCGTGGCAGTGGAGAATGCAGGGAGAACGGGTCACCCTGGGCAGGACCTCCAGAGCGGCACGGCAGAAGAAGGCCCACCGCTGCAGGTTGTCGGGATAATCCAGTCCCGATTCACCATACAGACCGGCCCGATCGAAGTAGGGAGACTCGATGCAATAGACCCGGGCCTTGCCGGGCTCGGTCGGAATCCGGAACAGCCGGGCTTCTTCCATCCGGGGTCCGACCTGCACCTGGAACGGTCCGTAGACCCGCTCCAGCCCGGAGGCAGCGCTCCGGACCGAGCGATGCAGCGGGATGATCACGGCCGCCGGGATACCCTGGGCCGCCTGGGTCGACGCGATACCGGCAACCGCTTCAGCCAGACCACCGGTACGGGCCAGCCAGCCATACTCCGCGGCCAGGTGCACGACCCCGACCGCGTTCTCCATGCCGGCTTCCGGTGAGTAATACTCGCCCGAGGGGCGCTGATCAGGCCGGGGGGGCACTCGGCTGAACCTCTCCCCGGCAGGCCGGGGCGTAGTAGTGATTGGCGTAGTCCTGCACCATTCGCCGCGCGGTGAAGCGCTCACCCGAAATACGAAGTGCCTGCTTCATCCGCTGCAGCCACTCTACCGGAAGGCCGCGGGGGTCCCGCTTGTAGTACAGCGGCACCACTTCCTGTTCCAGCAGATCGAACAGATGCTCGGTGTCGGCCACATCGGCGTCTTCATCAGGCTGAGGCAGCGGAATGGCCCAGCCATTCTGTCCCATGTATCCCTCGGCCCACCAGCCGTCCAGTGTGCTCAGCTGGGGCACCGCGTTGAGCCCGGCCTTCATACCGCTCGTGCCACAGGCCTCCAAGGGCACCCGGGGCAGGTTGAGCCAGAGGTCCACACCCTGCACCAGCCGGTGGGCCAGGTGGATCTCGTAGTCTTCAATAAACGCTACCCGGCCCTGCAGTCGAGGATCCCGGGTGTGGGCGTATACCTGCTGGAGTACCTCTTTGCCGGGCCCATCCTCGGGATGGGCCTTGCCGGCGAAGATGAGTTGCACCGGTCGCCAGGGATTCACCAGCAGATCGTGCAGCCGGTCAAAGTCGCGGAACAGCATCGCCGCCCGCTTGTAGGTGGCGAACCGGCGGGCGAACCCGATCACCAACGCATCGGGTGCAATCAGGGTTCCCGCGCCCACCACATGGGCCGCTTCCTTCCACCGCTCGGCCCAGCGGCGCCGGGCTTCTTCCCGCACGTAGTTGACCAGGGCCTGCTTGGTCTCCAGGTGCAGGTGCCAGAGCTCGGCGTCATCCAGGCTGAGCACCGAGTCCCAGAAGCCGGGCTGATCCAGCCGCTCACTCCAGCCCTCACCCAGATGCTTGTCGAGCAGATGGGACATCCGGCTCGACATCCAGGTAGCCAGATGCACGCCGTTGGTGACATGACCGATGGGAACCTGGTCGACCGGTAGCTGGGGCCAGAGCCCGTGCCAAAGCTCGCGGGATACTTCGCCGTGCTTGCGAGCCACACCGTTGACCCGACTGGAGAGCCGGAGGGCGGTGATGCTCATGTGAAACAAGTCGTCGGTAGTCGCACCACCGATCGCCAGGAAGCGTTCCGGGGTGATGCCCAGTTGGTCCCACACCGGCTCGGCACAGGCAAGGACATGATCCTTGCCAAAGCGATCGTGTCCGGCGGGAACCGGGGTGTGGGTGGTGAAGACACTCCGGGTGCGGACCTCGTTCACTGCCTGATCGAGCGGGACCCCCGCCGCAACCAGCTCCCGGAGCCGCTCGACCAGCATGAAGGCTGCATGGCCTTCGTTGGCGTGCCAGGCGGCCGGGTCCAGACCCAGGGCCCGAAGCACTCGCACTCCACCGACTCCCAGAATCCACTCCTGCCGGAGCCGCATGTCGGGACCGCCGGCGTAGAGCTTCGCCGAAAGATCGCGGTCGGCCGGATCGTTCAGTTCGAGATTGGTGTCGAGCAGATACACCGGCACCCGGCCGACCTGCATCTTCCAGACAGCGATGTGAATGTCGCGGCCGAAGGTACGCACGGTGGTGAGGAACGGGTCACCGTTGGGTCCCGCTACCCGCTCGAGCGGAGTGGATTCGACATCGAAACGGACATCGCTGTCTTCCTGCCACCCATCGATCCGGAGCTGCTGATCGAAGTACCCCTTGGTGTAGAACAGGCCCACCCCCACCAGGGGAACCCCGAGATCGGACGAGGCTTTCAGGTGATCGCCCGCGAGAATGCCCAGACCACCGGAGTAGATCGGCACCGAGTTGTGCAGTCCAAACTCGGCGCAGAAATAGGCGATCGGCCGGGTCAGATCGGGGAAGCGGTCCTGGAACCAGGTGTTCCGCGAATTGAGTGCCCGGTGGAAGGCATCCAGCACCCGGTCGTGCAGAGCCAGAAAGCCGGGATCGCCGGCACAGGCGGCCAGCCGGGCCGGGTCCACCCGGCGGAGCAGTTCGAGGGGATTGTGTTTGGTGCGATGCCAGAGTGGTTCGTCGATCCGGCGAAAGACCAGCCGGGCATCGAGATGCCAGCTCCACCAGAGATTGGTGGCGAGCGTTGCGAGACCTTCGATCCGAGGGGGAAGGTAGGGAATGCGCACGCGCGATTGAGCCATTGAGTCCGGGTGAACGTTCGGGGGCGGGCTGGCCCGGGGAAGCTAGCCCATTCGGGGATGACGGGGAAGAACGGGTGAAGGGTCGGGAGTCGGGAGTCTTGATTCGACTCCCGTCTCCCGTCTCCCGACTAGCGATGCAGCGGCTTGTACTTGATCCGGTGCGGCTGGTTGGCGTCGACGCCTTTCCGCTTCTTGAAGTCGGCGGCGTACTCCTGGTAGTTCCCCTCGTACCAGACCACTTCGGATTCTCCCTCGAAGGCGAGAATGTGGGTGGCGATGCGGTCGAGGAACCAGCGGTCGTGGCTGATCACCACCGCGCAGCCGGCAAAGGAGAGCAGGGCATCCTCCAGCGCCCGCAGGGTATCGACGTCGAGATCGTTGGTCGGTTCGTCCAGCAGCAACAGGTTGCCGCCGCTCTTGAGCAGCTTGGCCAGGTGCACCCGGTTGCGCTCGCCGCCGGAGAGGTCTTTCACCTTCTTCTGCTGGTCGGAGCCCCGGAAATTGAAACCGGCGCAGTAGGCCCGGGCGTTCACTTTGCGGGTCCCGAAGAGCAGTTCGTCCTGCCCACCGGAGATCTCCTCGTAGACACTCTTGGTCCCATCGAGTGATTCCCGGCTCTGATCGACATAGGCCGTCTTCACGGTGGAACCGACGGTCAGCGTACCGCTATCGGCCTTCTCGACTCCCTGAATCATCCGGAAGAGCGTGGTCTTGCCGGCGCCGTTGGGGCCAATGATGCCCACGATGCCGCCGCGCGGCAGCGAAAAGTTCAGATTCTCGAACAGCAGCCGGTCGCCAAAGCCTTTGGAGACCTTCTCGGCGATCACGACTTCATTGCCCAGCCGCTCGGGAGCGGGAATGATGATTTCGGCGCTGCCTTCCGTCTGCTTTTCGCTCTCGGCCTGCAGTTCCTCGAAGCGCTGAATCCGGGCCTTGCTCTTGGCGTTACGGCCTTTGGGCGACATCCGGACCCACTCGAGCTCGCGAGCCAGGGTTTTCTGCCGGGCGGAAGCCTGCTTCTCCTCCACCGCCAGCCGCTTGCCCTTCTGATCCAGCCAGGAGGAATAGTTCCCTTCCCAGGGGATGCCGGCGCCCCGATCCAGCTCCAGGATCCACTTGGCGACGTTGTCGAGGAAATAGCGATCGTGGGTAATGGCGACGACCGTGCCGGGAAAGTTCTCCAGATACTTCTCCAGCCAGGCCACCGATTCGGCGTCGAGGTGGTTGGTCGGCTCGTCCAGCAGCAGCATGTCGGGTTGCTCCAGCAGCAGCCGGCAGAGGGCCACCCGGCGCTTTTCACCGCCGGAGAGCTTGGTGACATCGGCCTCGGGCGGGGGCAGCCGCAAGGCGTCCATGGCGAGATCGAGCTTGTGATCCAGTTCCCAGAGTCCGAGATGATCGATCTGGTCCTGCAGCCGCCCCTGCTTTTCGAGCAGCTTGTTCATCTCGTCATCGCTCATCGGATCGGCGAATTTGGCCGAGATGTCGTTGAAGTCGTCGAGCAGCTTCCGCAGTTCGCGGACTCCGTCCTCGACATTCCCCCGCACATCTTTCGAGGGATCGAGCACCGGC
>CAZOES010000149.1:0-11092 GCA_964578865.1 uncultured Gemmatimonadaceae bacterium
TGAGCGAGAAGAGGGAGCGATGCACGGGGTCCTCGGGAGTGGTAGCCTGGTGGTGGGCCAACTGAACAGGACTACGTTAGGCCCGAGTACGAGGCCCGTTGTCAGGGGGTTGCACGAGGGTGAGAAACGGGCGGCGGCCCTAGATGCCGGCGGAGTTCAATTGGTTGGAGTGGACCTCCGTTTCATCTTGAAGGTGAGCTGCGGTCCTCGCCGCAACCCACTCAGGTGGGTACGCTGTCGAGTCTCCGGCTGATCTTGAAGGAAAACCGCTGGCGCACCAGCTGGCGGACTTTGCGGAGGTTGCGCCACGCCGGCCGGAACATGGCCCCGCCCAGGGCGGTCTCTACCGAGCCACTGAATTCTTCGTGGGTGCTGGTCAGGATTTTCACCGTCTCCAGGTCAACCCGGCCGGTGGTGTCGACCACAAACTCGGCGTCTACGGTCCCCTCGATGCCGCCTTCCAGCAGGTCCTTGGGATAAATCGGTGCCGCACTGGGATAGCGGACCACCTCGGAGTCCACCGCGATGGAGCTGAAGACCGAATCAATCCGGATGGTCGTGCGTCCCGGAGGCGGAACCCCCAGCTTCTGCTCGGTGGCCGCGGGGATGACTTCACCGCCAGGCTTACTCTGGGGCGGCGGAAGGGCGCTGCCCTCCTTGACCCCGCGGGTCAATTCAAAGGGGAAGCGGCTTTCCCGGGGTGTCGACGGCTGGCGATCGGGGGCATATAGATAGAGGGCCGGCAGGACCTGAGAGAACTCGCGGACCATGCCCGGCCCGGTCCGCCACAACAAAAGCAGCAGGATCACTCCGTGGGTGACCGTGCTGGTGAGGACCGCGGTTAGACCGGCAGTAATTCGGCCGGTCACAGGGTGACTCAGGATTGTGGCCATTTCCAAGTGGGACGTCTGTCCCGCCGAGGTACGCACAACCAGTCCCGCCGACCCACATAAAGTGCCAGCCGGGACCGGACCTCGCAACATCCCCCCGCCTGACGGGGGAACTCAGACGGGATTCTTACCATCTTCGCCGTCTCCCGGAGATCAGGCGGTCAGTCGAGCCAGTAACTGCTGGAAACGGGGGTCGCCCTGCAGCGGCCGGAGGTCGTCATCGCCCTCGAATGTCGCCCGATCCTTGAGCCCCTGATCGACCGCCTTCCCCAGCGCGTCAAACGCTTCGTCTTTCCGCCCCAACCTGACGTAGCCGCAGGCCAGGTTGTAGTAAGCCAGGGCCCGGAACCGCCCCGGGGGAACTCCCATCGCCAGAGCCCGCTCGTAACTGGCCACTGCCTCGGCGTTCTTATTGAGATGGAGGCGAGCCCAGCCGATCTGGCCCTGCACCTGGCTGTTGTCCTGACCCAGTTGAACCAGCCGGAGAAAAAGGCGCTCGGAGTCCTCCCAGCGTCGCTGCGAATTGCGGAAATAGGCCAGCCCGCTGACCACTCCGGGATTAGCCGAATCGACTTGGTAGGCATGAGTCCAGGCGCTGTCCGCCGCTTCGGGCCGATTCAGGTTCTGGAGTGTGGCACCATACTGAGCAAAGCCGACGGCGTCATGCGGATGAGTCGCTATCCAACGACTCAACAACTCGGCCGAACGATTCTGATCGTGGGCATACAGCGAGGCCACAATCGCGCGGCCCTCTTGGGGTGATCCCTTCCGGGCCGGCATCGGCTCGAGATGGGAGCGCCAGAAAGCGATAGTCTGCTGAATCACCCGCCGGGCCTCATCGTTATCCGAGAAAGCGTCGAATCCGTGAGGAAGATCCTTCCCGAATGTCAGGGTCCAGGGCAGCCCGGAATCAACCACCTGCTGCCACAATAGTGGCAGGGCTGGGCCCATTCGTGGCACATCGGTCTGAGCCACGATGAACAGCACCGGCAAGTCTCTCCGAAGATGGCCTTCAGGTACTCCGCCGTAATACAGCGCCGCCGCCCGAATCCCCTGATCCACCGAGTCGCCGCTGAGGTACTGATAGGCCCCAGTGACGTTGGCCGAGGCGGCATAGACGCCGAGGTGCTCCGGGTCGATGCCGTGTTGGGCGCCTTCCTGCCGAAGAAAGCGGAAGGCCGCGATCAGACTCTCCTGTGACTTCCCATCCTCCGCGTCCATTGCGATCCCGACCATCCCGTGCGCCGCGACCACCCGGGGCCAGCTCTGGTAGATGGCCCAACGGCGGGGAGTGTTCGCTCCCGCACCGCCAAGGCTGTTCAGAAAAACAACGGCGGGGCGTTTGTCGCCAGGCTTGTGCTGAGGCGGCAGAAAGAGATCGAACTTGAGGGGGTGCTGACCCACGGTCGCGAAGACAAGGTCTTTTCGAACCACCACACTTCGGGTGGCGGGGACATCGTAAACCAGATCCCAGTGACCAGGCTCGAGTTCGGACTTGGTCGCCTGAGCCATCAGCGGTGAAGCGGCAGTCACGGCGGTGAGCACAACGAGGAAGGAATGATGCATTGAGTGACCTCGCGGGAGTCGACCGATCGGCGGAATCAGTCAGTGTACGAGGCATCTTACCGTGCAGTTACATCCTTTCGTATGAAATTGAGGAGAGAGTCCGCTGCTTTTTGAACGATTTGTGATGGAAGGATTATGAGATTGTGCGGCGAACGAAAGCCCGGACCCCAATCGTACCGAGAATGAGAGTGGCCGAGGTGAGCGCGCCAAGGAATGCCCAGACCGGCATGTGGGGAAGATCGGGGGTCAGCGCGGCTCGGAGCCCTTCGCTCATGTAGACCAGCGGATTGGCCAGCACCACGATCTGCAACCAGCGAACCGGATGCAGCATGGCCCATGGGTAGTAGACGCAGCCGAGGAAGGTGATGGGAACGACCACCAGAGCGAACATCAGCCCAATCTGTTGGGGCCGGACGATCGTGCCGAGGGCAAGTCCGAGCGCGCCGGAGGTAAGACTGGCCAGCAGGATCACGACGATCAGCAACGGCCAGCTCGCCACATGGATCGAGACCTCGGTGGCCGGCACGGCATAAACCAGAGGGAACACCACCGCCCCGGCCAGGATTCCCTGAGCCGCCCCGAAGACCAGCTTCTCGATAGCCACCAACTCAACCGGAAGTGGTGCGAGCACCCGGTCTTCAATTTCCCGGGTGGCGCCCAGCTCGATGGAGAGCGGCAGCGCGACCGCGGAAATTCCCTGGAAGACCATTCCAACCGCCACCAGGCCGGGCACGATGATCGTCGCGTAGCTCACGCCGGCGGCGCCGGTCTGCACTCCCTGGCCAATGTGGGGCAGCACGTAAGCGAAGATGAACACGAAGAGCAGCGGGTTCATCACGGTCCGGATGATGAAGGGAGCCAGACCTCGCTGGAGGACTTTGAGGTCCCGGAGGATCATGCCCCAGAGCGCGGCGGAGTAGGCCGTCAGGCGGCCGGGCTCAGTCACGCAGATCTCTCCCGGTCAGCTTGATGAACACGGTCTCCAGGGTCGGCTCGTTCACGGCGAGATCCCGGAGACCATACGGCAGGGAGGCTTCCACCAGACTGGAGATCAATCCTTCTCTCGACTGGGCCATGACCCGGAGCCCCCCGGGCATCGGCTCGACCTCGCGCACACCGGCAAGGCCCCGGAAGGTGCCCGCCAGCTCTACGTCGGGTCGCTCCAGCTGCACCTGGATGACGGTCCCCACTCCGACGTTTTTCTTGAGATCCGCCGGTTCGCCGGTGACCAGCACTTTGCCGTGATCGATGATGGCGACCCGGTCGCTCAGCCGGTCGGCCTCTTCCATGTAGTGGGTGGTCAGCAGAACGGTGATGCCGTCCCGGCGCAATTCGGCCACCAGCTCCCACAGGGCCAGCCGGCTCTGCGGATCGAGACCGGCGGTCGGCTCGTCAAGGAAGAGAATGCGGGGCCGATGGGCGATGGCGCGGGCAATCTGCACCCGCTGCGCCAGACCACCGGACAGGGAGAGCGGAAACGCCCTGGCCCGATCGCCCAGCTTGAACCGGTCGAGCAACTCGCCGGCTCGCCTCCCCGCCTCGGCGGCGGTGAAGCCAAAGAAGCGGCAATGGTAATAGAGGTTTTCCCAGAGAGTGCAGGAGCGATCGAGCGTATTCTGCTGGGTAACCACGCCGATGCGGCGCTTCACCGCACCGGGCTCGGCCTTCACATCCAGCCCTTCGACCAGGACCCGACCACCGGAGGCCCGCACCCGGGTCGTACAAACCCCAACGGTGGTGGTCTTACCAGCACCGTTGGGGCCAAGCAATCCGAAGATCTCGCCGGTCTGAATCTGCAGGTCGACTCCGGCGAGAGCGGTTACCTCGGGGGGACCGGGGTACCGTTTCGCGAGTCGCTCGACCAGCAGCGCCTCAGCCACAACTCTTACTGCTTCTTGCGGGCGGCAAGGTAGTCGAGCCGTGCCTTGGCCACCGCTTCCACCAGCGGGGTGGGATCGAAACGCACCGGATCGGTGCAGGGCAATCCCGTCTCTTTGGCGGCCTGCTCGCAGGCTTTGCGGGCCGCCCCGTCATCCAGGTCGTAGGTATTGAGCGCGATGGCGATCGTCTTGGTGGGATGCACGAATCCGGCGACGGTCTCATACAGCTTCACGTATTCGCTCAAGGGAGGAATCTTGAGCCAGGCGGCCTTGCGATAGTCGCCGATATATTCGCGGGTGGCCTGATGACAGAGGATCAGGGCATCAGGGCAGGAGCCGTGGAGCAGACCACAGGTCACCCCGGAATAGCCCGGGTGATTGAGACTTCCCTGCCCTTCTACCAGCACGATGTCGGCGTCCTTGGCCCCCTCCAGCACCAGCCGCTCGGCGGCACCGGCGATGAAGTCGGCCACTACCGCGTCGACCGCGAGACCCCAGCCCTCGATCATGATGCCGGTCTGGCCGGTCGCCACGAACCGGGTGCGAATACCCTTCTGATTGAGCAACTTGGTGATCTGCAGCTGGCTGGTCATCTTGCCGACATTGCAGTCGGTGCCGACTGTCAGAATCACGAAGGGATCGACCGTCTTGGCTTTGCCGGATGCAACCGGGAGATCGGCCGGAGGACGGCGGAGATCGTGGATCTCGGTGCCCCGCTTCCTGGCCCGTTCCGCCAGGGCCGGGTCATCCGCCAGGAACGTGTGAAGTCCGCTCCAGAGGGAGCACCCCGCATCGATCGCTTCCAGCAGCCAGTTCCGCCACTCTTCCGGCAGCCGACCACCCACCGGTGCGATACCCACCAGGATGGCGTCCGGCTTCAGTGCGAGTCCTTCACGCATGGAGCCCAGAATCGGAATGGAGCCTCCGAAACCAAGCACGTCCTGCACGGTCTTCCCGGCGGCCACTCGATCGACCACCCCGACCGTCCGCTCAGGGAGGTACCGGATGATGGAGTTTGCGGTTTTGGAAGTGAGAGGGCCGAATTCGCCGTCGGCGAGAATAAGGAAGCGGTTTCCGTGCATGCCGGTGTCGACCGAGGAAAAGGGATTGGCTTTTTCGCGGCCGTAAGGTAAGCGGGCAGGGAGCAGGATGGAACGAGGCGGGCCGGATCGAAGTGATCCGGCCCGGAACGGCTTCCTAGGGTGCGGCGAGTGGAGTGCGGATCAGAAACAGCTGGCTGCCATCGACGAAAGCAAGCCCATCGGCTCCCCATTTGACCAGGTGAACCCGGGCATTGAAGAAATCGATCGCCGAGCCACTCACCTGCACCGAGCCGAGTGACTGGAAGGTGTAGAGATCGAACGCCTCGATCGCTCCGTTTTCCTGCAGAACGTAGGCCCGCCCCAGCGCAGTGTCGGGCAGCACCGATACTCCACCGTGGGGAAGAGTGCCGACACTCTGGAGCCGGTCGGCATCGATGATCTCGCCTCCGCTGCCATAGATCCGGCCGGCAGCCTGCCTGATATGGCGGAAGTAGCTGTTGATCAGGCCGGTCTTGTTCTGGACCTCCCGGATCCCGGCAGGATCAATCACCAGGCGGCGGACTCCAAATTCCGAGGTCTCGTTGTTGAAGCCATAAACGACATTTGGCGCGGCACCGAGGGCGATACTGTTGCTGCCGGTGTGACCCGGTCCGGCATTGGGCCGGGCTACCCCGTTGTCGTAAACGAACGTGCCGGTATTGCGGGGACTCTGCTGCAGAAACTGGCGGGTGATGACCACCGAAGTCGGCTGCCCTCGCAAGACTTCCATTTCGTCAACGGTCATGCCGGCGCCCAGATCGAACTGCAGGCCGGGTGTCAGTGCCGGCAGACTGACCTGACGTACTCCATTGGCCCCATCCAGCGCAACCCAGAGGCGGCTCTCGTCATCGGCCATGGCGATGCGGCCGGGCTGGCTTCCTACAAAGACGAAGGTTCCGATGCCCCCATTCGCGGGGTCAACCTCGGTGACAGTGTTGGCCCTGGTTGGAGCCGAACTCTTGATGGTCAGGTACAGACGCCCGGCAGTGGGACTATAAACCAGGTCGTTGGCCGGCAACGCGACGGTGGACTGATTGGTCACTGTCGCTGAAGGCGCAGCACGCACGGTGATAGCGGTTGGAGCGGAGCTGCCACCCCCGGGCGCCGGGTTCACCACGACCACGTTGCCGATGCCTGGCGTGGCCACAAGACCCGCCGGGACACTTCCGGTCAGCCGGCTTCCACTGATGTAGCTGGTCGGGATGGCCGTCCCGTTCCAGCTGATCGTGGAAGTAGTGACGAACCCGGTGCCATAGACCGTGATGGTGAATCCGGGTACCCCTGCGGTCACGCTCCGCGACGGCACGCCGGTGAGTGCCGGTACCCCGTTCACCAGAGTGAGATTGACCGCTGCCGAGTGCCCCCCGCCCGGCGCGGGGGTCGTCACTTCGACAGGGAAAACCCCGGTCTGGCCGATATCATCGGCAGGGAGGTGAAGGACCAGCTCGGTGGCACTGATCCAGCTGGTCGGGCGGGAAGCTCCGGCAAAGCTGGCCACCGAGTTCTGCAGGAACCCGGTCCCATTGATATGGAGATCGAAGCTGTCGAGGCCGGCGTCAATCTGGGAGGTTCCCAAACCGGTGACCACCGGAGCCGGCCCTCGGACCACCAGGGGAACTTCGACCGAACTGTTGGAATTGGGATTGAGGGCTCGCAGCATCAGCGTATCGCTGCGGCGCAGCAGTTCGACCGGAAGCGTCGCCTTCAGCTGGGTGGCAGAAATGCGCTGGGTTACCAGGGCGGCGGTATCGGCATATATCACACAGCCGGTCTTGAACCGGTCCCCAGCTATCGTGAGTTCGACCGCCGGGCTCAGCGCCATGACATCGCTGGGCGACACATCGCTGATCACCGCAATCGCTGCTTCGACGAAAACCGAGACGGCCAGCGTGGTACCACCGCCAGGCTCCGAGGTGACGACCGTAACAAAATGGCCTCCGGCAGTGGCCATCAATGCGGGGGGCACCTTGGCCCTGAGAGTGCTGCCGTTCACAAAGGTGGTGTGCAGCGCCGTGCCATCCAGCCGGACTGTGGAGCGATGCACGAAATCGGTCCCGCTCACCGTCAGGGTGATCGCCGTGTCCTGAGCCTCAAAATCGTTGGGGGCCACACTGGAAATCTGAGGTGCTGGTGCGGTCGACGGGCCGGACGAGTCACCGCAGGCAAGCCCTGACAGCAGCCCAATACCCAACGCCAGCCGCGCCGCAAGGCGAGTGCCTGACATGACAGCTCCGTATGGAGAGGGAGACGGGGCGAAGCTAGCTAATGCAGAGCGGGGCCGCAATCGCGACCCCGCCGGTGTTTCACTTCTTGTCGTCCTCGTGATCGTCGACCAATTCGGCCTCGACGGTTTCACCGCCTTTGCCTAACTGTTTGGCAGCTCCCCCACCGCCGGCACCGAGCAGCCCCATCCGGGACTTGAGCTCGAGCAGCTGCTGGTCGGGGGCGCCTTTGTATTCCAGCGCCTGGAACTGCTGCATCAACTGGTCGCCCTCGAACTCGTTCTGCAGTTCGGCCGCCGCAATGGCTTTGCGCTCCTGCTGTTCGATCTTCTCGGTCATCCGCTCGAAGGATTCGAAGGCCGATTTGTCGGACATACCCGACATGGTCTCCTGGATCCTCTGCTGGGCCTCGGCCCGGCGAGCCCGGGCGATGAGGATATTCTTCTTGCGCTTGGCTTCTTCGATCTTGTCATTGAGCTGACGGAGCGAGCCCTTGAGCGATTCGGTCTCAGCCTTGTGCTTGACCCAGGTCTCGTGCAGCTGCTGGGCCCCCTGCATGGCCTCGTTGTAGCGCATCAGGGCCTGCTTGGCCAGGTCGTCGCGGCCTTCCTGTACCGCCAGCATGGCCCGGCGCTCCCAATCATCGGCCTGCTTCTTCATGGCCTCGGCGTCGGACTGGAGCTTTTTCTCGTCCGCGATGGCGGAGGCCACCTGCTGTTTGGCCTTGGCCAGCTGGCCTTTCATGTCCCCGATCAGCTGGTTCAGCATCTTCTCGGGGTTTTCGGCCCGAGAGATGAGGTCGTTGATGTTCGACCGGATCAGCGTCGAGAGACGGTCAAAGAGTCCCATGCGGACTTACTCCCGGTAGGACGCCAAGGCGCCCAGATGGGTGGCGATGGCGAGCGTAAGCGAATCGAAACTCGCCTCGAATTCGGAGAAGTCGAGGTTCTCCAGCTCCAGTGTGTCGACCAGCACCACTCGGTCCCCTTCGAGGCCGTAGGCCCCGTGGATCAGCTCCTTGGCGTTATACCCCAACAGCTGGCGGAAGAGCTCGGACTGGCGGCCCTGCCCCGCCGGCAACGACATCACCAGCACACGCAAGATCACGACCGGCGGCGCATAGTTGACCAGAACTTCGGCCCCGGCCGTGGTCCGGACCAGCCAGAGCCCCGGTTCGAGCTCTTCGCTCTCCGCGGTGCCCGCTTCCAGCCGGCCGAGGAAGCCCTCGATATCCTCTTTAGTGAGCATTGTGTCTCCGCTTGGCGGGCCCACGTGAGGGGCCCTTGCCGGGCAATTTAATCGGTCTCAGCACGGGGCCAACGCCGGCCGCGCGCCGGTGCGGTCTCCCTGAGCAAACGCTCCAACCGGGTCACCCGTGATTCCACTTCCGCCAGGTCGGCCATCAGCTGACCATGCGCGTTAGGCGTACGAGCCTCGATCCACCGGGCGATGGCCTTGCCGATGGGCCCCATGAGCATCGCCCAGGTGCCCAGGGCGAGGACCGACCCGGCTGAAAGGATGATGACTACGCCTGCCATTGCTTCAGCCGACATCGACCGGCTCCGGCGGGGTATCCACGCCGGCCTCCCTGGTTCCCTTAATCAATTTCCGTTCCGGAAACGGGTGCCGAGCGTCAGTCAGCAACCGCTCGGCGAACTCCAGTCGCTCCTCCAGCTCGTGCATGCGGGTCAACTGCCCTTCGAGCTCCTGGACCCGATCAGCCAGCTCGTCGATCGCTCCCTGGGATCCGTCCTCCCGGGCCTTCCCTTCGATCCGCCGGGCCCAGGCCCGAGTCAGCGGATAGAGAACCGCCGCCACGGAGACGAACGCGGTTAACAGAACGATGCCGATGGTCATCGTCTGGAATGAGCCGGCGTCCATTTGGAGCAAGGCCAGGGCCGCGATCATTTCTCGTGGTCTCCCGGAGTCAGTTTCAGATCGTCGCGCTGGCGCACCAGCAACCGTTCCTGAAAGTCCACCCGTTCTTCCAGCTCCACTATTCGGCTCTGGCCGTATTCCAGCTCAGCTACCCGCTGCTCCAACTCGGCGATGCGATCCTGGTCCGGCTCGCTCCGAGTGGGTTCGGGCAGGTGCTTCATCGCCCGGGCCCGGCGCCAGGCCAGGACTCCGAAGGACGCGGCAACCACAAACGCCACCCCGATTTCCTCTTGAGGCTGGGTCTTAGTCGCCGCCAGGACGCAGAGCGGAATGGTGATTCCGATCTGGATCAGGAGGTCGACGAAGTCGATGCCCAGAAATCGTTTTATCATCGGGCCTCATCGCCGGCGGGTAACCGGGCCTGATCACGTTGCTGCGACAGGAGCCGCTCGGCGAAGTCCAGCCGCTCTTCCAGTTCGTAGACTCGTCCCTGCTGAGCTTCGAGTTCCTGCACCCGTCCGCGCAACTCGGACAGTTCCGCAGGATCGGCGCCGGCGGGCTTGCCCTCGAGCCGCCGGGCGAGCGCATGCACCAGCGGCACCAGCAACTTCCAGCCGAGGAAGGTTCCCCCGACCAGCGTGAGAGTGATCAGGAAGACCTCCGATGGTTCGGAGATCAGCAGGGCGGCTGCGGCGACAGTCAACTTTCGCTCACTCCCGGCGCCAGACGGGCCGCTTCCTGATCCCGCTGCTTCACCAGCAACCGCTCGGTGAAATCGAGGCGCTCTTCCAATTCCATGACCCGGTTCTGCATCTGCTCCAGCTCGGCCATCCGATCTTCCAGGATCGCCATTCGCTCCAGCTGGACCTCGCCGGTGGTCTCGGGGGGACGGTTTTTCATCGCCCGATTGCGGCGCCAGGCGAGGACGCCGAGCGAAATTCCCACCACGGCGGCGATAGGTCCATCGGCATCCGGTCCTCGGGATGCGGTGGCAATCACCACCATGACCATCGCGGTGATCCCGATGTGGACCAGCAGGTCGAACCAATCCAGCCCGAAGTGCCGTTTGATCATCCGACCTCCCTGCCCTCCGGCAAGCGCGCTGCCTCGCGGCTCTGGACCAGCATCCGTTCGGCGAAATCCAACCGCTCTTCCAGCTCCATCATCCGGGTTTGCATGGCCTCGAGATCCTGAACCCGGTCCTTCAGAGCCGAGATCTCGGTGGCGTTCTCACCATCGGGCTGGACCCGGGGCCGGGCCCAAATGACCCGAGTTGCTGCAATGGCGGCGTATGCTCCCACCGGAATGCCCACGGCGGCGACTGCCATGACTATGACCTTGAGTATCGTTTCGAAATCCATGTTCAGCCTGCCTTACCCTCCCGGCAACCGTTCGGCTTCCCGCCGCTGGGTGGCCAGAAGCCGTTCGGTGAAGTCCACCCGCTCTTCCAGTTCCACCATCCGATGCTGCAGTACTTCCATATCCTCTACCCGCTGCCGCAGCTGATCGATCTCGTTCCGCATAGCGGCTTCACTGCTCGACTGCCGGCCCTCCAGCCGGCGGGCGATGGCCCG
>CAZOES010000150.1:0-11001 GCA_964578865.1 uncultured Gemmatimonadaceae bacterium
TGGGCTAGTGGGCTAGTGGGCTAGTGGGCTAGTGGGCTAGTGGGCTAGTGGGCTAACCAGCCTAGCCTACTAGCCCACTAGCGTACTAGCCCACTAACGCTACTCTCGAATTGCTTCGAGGAGCCGGACCAGTCTCTGATTTCTGGCCTCCCTCAGCTCCGGGATGTAGCTCGCGTAAGCCTTTTCGACCAGGCGCGCGAGCTTTTTCTGATCCTCGATGCTCAGCTGCTTCCACTCGGCCAGGTCCTTCCAGATATCCTCGTAGGTGGTGAGCAGTTGGGCCAGAAAGACCTCGATGCCCCAGCCACCGGCCGACAGATGGTGCTCGAGGTGAGGGCCCGAGGCCGCCCAGCCCAGTGCCGGGCCCACCGCTACTGCGCGGTCAACGTCCTCGACGTCCATGACCCCTTCCAGCACCAGATGGATGCACTCTCGCCAGACGGCGGCGGTCAGCCGGCCGGTAATGTTGCCGGGGACTTCTTTGCGGAAGACAATCGGAGCCCGGCCCAGCATGCTGAGCCAGAAGCGGATGTCTTCGACACAGGTGGGATCGGTGACGGGAGAGGGCACCACCTCGACCAGGGGGACCAATTCGACCGGGTTGAGCGGCCGGGTCACCATGAAGCGTTCGGGACGCTGGAGCCTCGAGCTGAGAATGCTTGGGGAGAGGCCGCTGGTGCTGCTGGTGATGATTGCCGCGCGGCGGGCCACCTGCTCGGTGAGCTGGAGGACCTTGTGCTTGATGGTGGGGTCCTCGGGCACCGCTTCGATGACCCAGTCGGCCGACTCCACCGCCTGCAGCAGGCTGCGGCCGACTCGCATCTGGTTGAGGGCGTCCTCGGCGACGGTCACCTCGGCTCGGCGGAGCCGAACCAGGCTGACCACCCGGTCTCCAATCGCCTCGGCGGCGGTGCCCAGCAGGTCGCCGTCCGCGTCGTAAATGGTGACGGGCCAGCCGGAGGCGATGGCGAGCGCGGCCCATCCCCGGCCGGTTTCTCCCGCGCCAACCACCGTGACTCGCGGCGTCTCGAAGCGTGTCATGTGTATGTCTACGATAACGTTGGACGGGCGGGGAGCCAATGGGAGGTAGATTCAGGCGGCTAGGCGGCGAGGCGGTTAGGCGGCAAGGCGACAAGGCGGCGAGGCGGTTAGGCGGCTGGAACAAAGGTGAGAACGAATGGTCTTTCTGCTGCTTTCCTTGGCGCTTGGCGCGCAAGCACCTGACTCGTCGTTGAGTCACTTGCCGCCTGGCCGCCTGGCCGCCTTGCCGCCAATAGCGCTCGAACGCCGCCTGGCCGACCGTCTCGGGGCCCGGGTGGGAGATACCCTCGAGGTTGGACTCGAGGCCGGGCAGCGCCAAGGCAAAGTGATCGTCTCGGCCATCTACGAACCCAGAGCCGACCCCACCGCGATCACCAAGCGAGAGTTCTACCTCCGATTTCATCTGCCCGATCTGGCCGACTTGTTGGGCACGCCCGACCGGGTCGACCGGTTCGGAGTCGGCCTGCTCCCGGGGGTGACGGTCGACAGCGCGGCCCGGGCCCTTAACCAGGTCGCCTTCGGCTACCGGGCCTATTCATCGGGTGAGATCGCCAGTGAATCCTCCCAGACCTTTAAGGTCGTGAGCCGCTTCCACCGGGCGATCGCGGTCATCTCGGTAATGGCCAGTGCCATTTTCCTGCTCTGCATCATGCTGCTCAAGGTGGAGGAGCGCCGGCGGGATGCGGCGGTCATGCGGTTCACCGGGATCAGCCGTCGCACCATTTTCGGGGCCCTCCTGCTGGAGGCGATCCTGGTCGCGGCGGTTGGTTCGCTCACAGGGGTTGTTCTGGCCGGAGCCGCCAGCGCCGTGGTGAACGCCTATTACCAGCGCTTCTTCGACACTGCGCTGGTCTTCTCGGTCCTCACGCTCCCGATCGTCCGATTCAGTGTGCTGCTCTCGCTGGGGCTGGGTCTGGCCGCCGGTTCGTTAGCCGCGTGGCGATTGGTAAGGACCAAGCCGCTCGTGCTGTGGGGGAGATGATGACGGTACTCGGTACTGATAGCCAATGCTGAATTCATTCCGAAACCTGGCCCGTCACCCAGTCCGTTCCGGGCTCGCTCTGGCGGGTATCGCCATAACCACGGCCATGCTGCTCGACATGGTGCTCCTGTCCGGCGGGATCGAGCGGTCCTTCGAGCGGATGCTGGTGGGCCGCGGTTATCAGATCCGGGTCTCGCCCAAGGGAACGCTGCCCTTCGACACCGAAGCGACCATCCCGGGCGCGACCGGGTTGATGAACTCGATTCGGGGCGATAGTTCGGTCACCGCGGCAGGTCCGATCCTGGGCACTTCGGTGTACGCCCGTCGAGGCGATTCACTGGTGACGCTCTTCGGCTACGGGGTGGATCCCGCGGCTCAGGCACTCTATCAACTGGAAGAGGGCAACGATCTGGCTCCCGGCGACACCCTGGGTCTGCTGATCAGCGGGCCGGTGGCGGCGCGGCTGAACCTCAAGGTGGGTGACAGTGTTCGTCTGGTCGGACAGCTGGATCCCCAGATGGCCGCCGCCGCGGTCGAGCGCAGCCTGGTTGTTCGCGGGAGAGTGCGCTGGCTGTACGACTACCGGGGCCAGCCCTCGGTCGGAGCAATGCTCACGACGATGCAGGAACTCTCACGGCTCAGAGCCGATGATCGGGTCTCGGCCATCGTGGTCCGGGCCAGGGATGACAGGGATGCCGGGCCATTGAGCCAGCGGCTGCGGGCCAGGCTCCCGCTGGTGGAGATCAACAGCGTGACCGACCTGGTGGCCCACTTCCGTCAACGACTGGTCTACTTCCGGCAACTTTCCTACATACTCGGCAGCATCAGTCTGATCGTGACGGTGCTCCTGGTATCCACCCTGATGACCATCACCGTCAATGAACGGCTGGGCGAGATCGCGACGCTACGAGCGATCGGGGTTTCCCGAGGGAGCATCGTCAAGGGTGTGGTACTGGAGGGCGCAACTCTTACTCTGCTGGGAGGCGCAATCGGCACGGGGTTGGGTGCCCTGACCGCCCGCTACCTCGACCGGATACTCACTTCGTTCCCCGGACTTCCGGCCGCGATCTCGTTCTTCGTCCCCAATGCGGCCGGCCTCACCCTCGCCGCCGCGGTGCTCCTGCTGACTGGTATTATCGCCGGTGCCTATCCCGCTCTGCTCGCCGCCCGTGCACCCATCGCCGCCACGCTGCGGACTGAGGCCACATGATTGTCGCCTCGGTTCGGGATCTCAAGAAGGACTACCCGATGAATGGCGAATCGGTGCACGCCCTTCGAGGGGTGTCGCTCGACATTTATCAGGGGGACTACGCCGCCATCGTGGGGCCATCCGGTTGCGGCAAATCCACCTTGCTGCAGCTGCTGGGCGGTATCGATACGCCTTCCAGCGGACGGGTTGAACTGCTGGGCCAGTCACTGGAACAATTGGGTGACAGCGCCCTCACCAGGCTCCGGCTCACTCGAATCGGCTTTGTGTTCCAGCGGTTTCACTTGCTCCCGGTTCTGTCGGCCCGGGAGAACGTCGAGTTGCCTATGGCCGAAGCCGGGATCGGCAAGGCCGAGCGGCGAGCCCGGGCGAGGGAGCTTCTAGGCTACGTTGGCCTGGGAGACCGGGCCGATCACCGAGCCACCCAGCTCTCGGGCGGCGAGATGCAGCGGGTGGCGATTGCCCGGGCGCTGGCTAACAAACCGGCGCTGATCCTGGCCGACGAACCGACCGGCGAACTCGATGCCGCCACCGGCCGGGGGATCCTGGATCTCTTCAAGCAACTCTCGAAGGATGGGTCGACACTCGTGGTTGTCACCCACGATGAACGACTGGCCAATGAAGCCGGCCGAGTCATCCACATGCTGGATGGGAAGATACAGAAGGATGAAACGGGGAACGGGGAACGAGGAACGAGGAATCTGCAGACCTGATGATCACTGTCCTTGCTTTCCGTCAGCTTGTTGTCAACAAAGGCCGCTCCGCGTTGCTGCTGCTCGGCTACGGCCTCGGCGTGGGAGTCATGATCGTGCTGCTCTCGGTCGGCGAGGCAATGGTCGATCAGTCGCGCGACGTGTCGCTCGTCGGCGGAGGCGACATCACGGTGCTTCCCCAGGGCATCGACATTGAAGCGATGCGGACTGGTGGCGTGAGCGGGATGTTCTTCGGGATCGACCGGGCCCGCTTTCTGACCCGCCAGCTCCTCGGCGGCGAACGGCAGCAGGAGAGTGTGAGAGCAGTCTCTCCCGTCATCGAGAACAAGCTGGTCTACCTGCGCCGGGGGGACGTCGTGGTCGCGGCGCGGGCCGGAGGTGAGATCCCCAGCCGAGCCGAGCGGGTGGACGCCGGGCTTCAGGTGAGGGAGGGGCAGTGGGAGGATTCGGCCCGGGACTCGAGCTGGATCGCGCCCAGCCGGGAGCAGCTCTACCACGAGCTGGACCGGTTCCACCTGCCCAAGGTCGCCGATTCCAGTTGGGGCGAGTGGCACTACTTCAATCTCGCGGCCGGCCCCAATGAGTGGTGGTATATCACTTACCTCATCGGGGGACAGGTCCCTGACGGTCGCTGGGGCGGAAGGCTGCTGATCTCGAGACGAGTCGCCGGCGGGGGCTACCAGCGCTACCTCGCCGATTTCCCCGGCCGGCTGGTGAGCTTCGATACCTCCAGCGCCAACCTCTCGATCGGCGGTAACACCGTTCGTCAGATCGACGGGGTCTACCACCTTTCGGCCCGTGCCAGTGGGCCAGCCGGTACCGTGCGGCTCGAGCTGAGCCTCACTCCCGATCGCAATCGCTATTTCCCTCCGGTCGATCTGAAGGAAGGGGAATACCTGTCAGGCTATGTGGTTCCGGCGTTGAGTGGCCGCGCCAGTGGTACGGTGTGTGCCGGAGCGACCTGCCGTCAGCTCAACGCGGTTCCAGCCTATCACGACCACAACTGGGGCGTGTGGCGCGACGTGACCTGGGACTGGGGTGCCGCCCGGGGGAAGCAATTCAACCTGCTCTACGGAGCGGTCTACACCCCGGACGACAGCCTCTACCATAGCGGCAGCTCGTCGCCCCGGATATTCGTGGCATTGGTCGATTCACTGGGGGTGCGCCAGATCCTTCGGGCCAGAGAAGTTCGTTACACCGCCCAGCCCGGTGAGCCTCCGACTGCCTTTGATTTCGTCGCTGCCCGGGACGCCGACACGGTCACCCTGCGAGCCGCAATCATCGATTATCAGGAGAGCGAAGGGATCGGCGCCGGCCGCAAACGGGCCTTTCTGCAGATGCGAGGTGATTTCCGGCTGGAGGGGAGAGTGGGTGGCGCGGTGGTGGCGGACTCGGGGACGGGGTTCTTTGAGACCTACTTGAAGCGGTGAAGAGATAATGTCGTCCCGAGGCCGACCCCGAGCTTGCGAGGGGGAGGTCGAGGGATCTCAAACCATGGATTCCTGCCAACTCGGAGTTTGAGGTCCCTCCATCTCGCTATGCTCGATGTCGGGACGACATATCGCTAGAAGCCGTTTGTTTGCCGAAACTCCAGGATCTGTCTGGTGTGCCGTTCGGTATGCGCCGCTGCGAAAAGGATCCACTGGACTCCATCCATCGGGCCGATGAAGACGTGATCAAACGAATAGGCCCGCAGATCCACGGTGGATTCCTCCAGCCATTTCAGCAGATCCACCCGGGCTTGAGTGAATGCTTTGATCAGTTCCCCCTGGGTGGCCCAGCGGCCTTTGGGTACCACGAACGTGGGAGCGTCGTACCTGGTATTGCGGTCGAACATCCGCATCACGATGACTTCGTCGGTGATCGGCGAGCGCTGCCCCTCGGGGAAGGGCTGCTCCAGCAGCTTGGTCGAGGTCAGCTTCTGGATATTGCGGAACACCGCCGCGGTATGCTCCGCGGTCTGGGCCACCGACCACACGCTGGTCGAGGGAGAGTAGTTCCACTTTCCGTCGGGAATCCCCTCCAGCGAGCGGAGGAATCCTTCTGAAGTCCCGTTCAATTCTGTGACCAGCCGATCGTGTCGCGTTGCTGACATAATCTCTCGAGAAGCTGACGGCTAATGGCTAACGGCCCTACAGGCCCAACCTGACGGTCAACGCAGCAGTGTAATATCGAAACGCGCCGGTCGTGCTGCTCTCGGCGCTGTTGGAGACGCCGCCCGAAAGCGCTACTTCATTGTCGATCGACCACCGGCGGGCTCCGCGAACCTCGGCGTGCCATTCGCTCTGGGCTGCCGAGCCGTTGCCGATCTGCTGAACTCCCAGCCCGCCGGAGAGCCTGGCCTCCCAGCGGCGTACCCCGTAGGTGAACGACCCCCGTCCCTCACCCAGCAGGAATCGATCGGGAGCGAAGTAGCCTATCCCCCGATCGTGGTAGCCCAGGGCTCGCCCAAACAGGCCGAAAGTGAACCGCCTCGCTACCCGCTGCGTCACCGCCAGTACCGCCGAGCTCCGGTTGTTGTCGTCACTCAGCCAGCCCTTGGCGAGCCCGGCGCCGATGGATAGTCCCGGTCTCGGCTCGATGTCGCCATCGATCGACACTTCATCGATATCGAGGTCCCGTCCCAGCAGCAGTGCGGTCTCGTCGAAGCTGTAATGGGCGTAGCCGATCCCGGCACCGGCATTCGGCGCGAAGCGATAGCTGGCGGCTGTCCGCCAGGTCCCGGCGGTCCGGCTGTCGAACCCATCGCTGGAAAGCCGCCGGGCGCCCAGGGCGCCCGTCAGGTTCAGGTTGCCGTAATCGAACGAGACCCCGGCTTCTCCGGAGAGACGGCTGCCATCCCGCACCGGGTCAGTCGCCTGGGCCACGCCGGCGCTGGCAAAGCCTCGGATCCCGCTGGCCAGCAGTACCGACGCGCCGAGGTTCTGCCACCAGAGAGTGTTCTTGTCGGAGTCATGGCTCCACCCCAGCTCCAGGTTGAGCTTGGGCCGGCGGATGGCCCGGATCGATCGTTGTGCCTCGATGGCCGTCCGGTTGGTGGGCTCGACGGCGATCGCCTTGGCGATCTGCTGCTCTGCTTCCTGAGGTCGGCCCTGCCACTGCCGTACCTGGGCCAGGCCAACCAGCGCGTTCACATTCTCCGGATCGTTTACCAGCACTTCCTGGTAATACTGCACCGCCTTGGAGTAGTCGCCCTGCCACGCGGCCACCTGTCCCCGCCCGGCGATCGCATCCATGTCAGCGGGATCGCGCCTGGAGAGCTCGGCGTAGGCCGAATCGGCTTCCTTCATCCGGCCGGCCCAGGAGAGGGTTCGAGCCATACCGTACTGGGCGTCGCGCCGGTCCGGCGCCAGCGCGATCAGCGAGTCCCACTTGGCCAGCGAAGATTTGAAATCACCCTTCCAGGAGAGCACTGTCGCCTCCTGCAAGCGGACATCCGGTTCATCCGGTTCGACGATCCGGGCGTATCGGAGGAGCGTGAGCGAGGAATCGAGCTTCCCGTCCCACCCGAGCAGAATACCGAGACGGTAGAGCGCGCGGACCGAGCCGGGGTCCTGGATCAGCGCGGCGTGATAGCGCTCCCGCGCGGTCTGGTAGTCGCCGGCGGCCCAGGCCGAGTCGGCGGACTGGGTCTGTGCTCGCAACTGGTTTGAGTACACGGATAGAAGCAGTGTCGTCCCGACACTGAGCGCAGCGAAGTGGAGGGATCTCAAATCCAGAGTTCGCCGAATCGCATGATTTGAGATCCCTCGGACGCTGTGCGTCCTCGGGACGACAAACCGTCCTCGCTCTTCAGTCAATCTCTCCATTTCCCCCACAGCGCTCTTAGTGAGTCATACACCGGCTTCAAGCGCTGATGATACCTCGGCACTGTCCAAGTCGGCCACTGCCAGGTGGGAAACTGACCGGCCCGCCACTGATCGCCGTATCCCGGTTTGGGGAGCGCCCCGATCAGGGCGTAATCGATGGTTGGATTGCGGGTCTGGCCGGCGATGGCCACCCCGATACGAATCCCGTCCGACTTCGCGGTGCCCAGGTCGCCTTCGTCGCGTTCTTCGTAGAGCAGAGTGCCGGTTGAGGGATCGCTCACATTGATCAGCCCCCAGGGAAGCCGGACTTCCAGGGTTCCCGTGGCCATGTCCCAGTACCAGTCCGAAAGAGTCGACTGCTTCTCCGTCCCATAACGAAGCAGGCCCCGGTTGTAGCCCTTCGACGGGATGAACTTGCCGTCGCGAGTAAAACGGGACCGGTTGGTGATCACGAACAGCGAGTCGAACCGTCCATCCCAGCGGGGCCGGGTGAGAATGGGGCGGTGACGGAAATGACCGTAGTCGTCACCGTTGATGATGACTTCGGGCGAGGCGTAAGGGTTGTAGTCGGGAGTGACTTCCAGTTGGGCGAACGTCGTATCACTGAAAGTGGCCAGGAATTCAAATCCCACATCGCTGCCCAGGAGACTCCCCGGCAGAGTCATCTGGCCCAGATCGGATCGATAGGTGTCGAGCGCGAGGTAGAACTTCTCCCGGTTGGTGGCGCCCGGAAACGGTCGCTGCTGATACTCGGCCAGCTCCACTGCTATGTAGAGATAGGACTCATCTGAGCCGACCCGGATATTCCGGGGCAGGTTGGCGGTCGCTCGGGGATCCTCGAGATACAATGACAGCGCCTGCCACTGCTTTATGTCTCCTCCCAGCACGGGAGTAGCAGCCGAATCGCCGGCGTACATGCCAAGGATGCCGTAGTTCTGCTCCGCGTCCATCAGGTTGTGCCACTGGCGGGTGTTCTCCAGCGGGATCTCGTAGTCGATCACGATCCAGTTCTTCTTGAACCACTCATCGATCCAGGCAAAGATGATTCCGCCTGCGGCGCCGGCTTCCCGGATCTCCCGGGTCAGCCGGGCATCGATCGCGGCCATGGCGACCTCGTCGTGGCCGCCATGATTCCAGCCCTGGGGCTGGAGATGGGCCAGTCCGCGGCTGGAAGGCACTCCGTACTCCGAGAGGAGCAGTGGAATGCCGGCGTGATGCTTCTTGAGGGCCTGGAGGTAGCCGAAATAGTTAGACTGGCCTTCGCTTGAATGGGCCTTGCTGTAGACCGGATCGTAGTTGAGAAAATCGGGATAGTAGGGATAGGCGTGGTAACTGGCGAACCAGCCGGCCGGATTGCCGGGTGTCGCCCGGATCACCATCGCGTCGAGTCCGATCGCGTCGTTCTCGTATTCGACCGGATCCCGGGGCAGGGGCCGGCCAACCCGGCGGCGCCAGGCGCTCTCTTCCTTGCCGGTGGCTTCGGTGATGTGGGTGAAGGGATCGAGTGTGGGCCAGTTGGTGTAGGCGATCGGCCGAATGGTGTTGTACTGGCCGACCTCGTAGCCGATCAGGTAGTCGCACTGCTCCGCCATCCAGATATCGCTGGCCCCGGCCCTGGGCAGAGTGCTCAGGTACTTGCCGCGGAAGGGACGGGGATTGCGGTTGAGGCTATCGAAGGCGGTGACCGCGTAGGGCTCCCACTCCCGCCCGATGATGTAGCCCAGCACCCAGGGTGAGAGGTCGGCATCGTAGCGCCCTCCGGCATGGCCTGGACGAACCGGAATCGCGGCCCGCCCATGCAGCAGATCCACTACTCGCCGCATTTCCTGACGAAACTCGTCGCGCCACTCCCGGTCGTTGAAGTTGTGTTCCGGGGGTAACTCGGTCCAGACCCCGTGGATCAACCAGAACGGCTGATCCGGATGAGTCTGGTTCCACCCCCGCACCGCTCGATAGAACGTGGGTGGCAGGATGGTGTAGAGTCGGAGCGTGTTGGTATGCATCGCCGCCAGGGTATCGAGCCAGCCGGCGTAGGTGATGGAATCGGGCGGGAACTCAGAAGGGAACTTGCCCGGCAAGGCCACGCCCAGGTTGACGCCGTTGACGTAGAACTTGCGCCAGCCATTCTTGCCGGGGATCTCGAAGTAGTCGCCTTTGGCGCGGGCATCTACCCGCAAGACGGACGGACGGACCGGCGGACGGACGGACCCGCGGGTCCAATCGGGGTCCAGCTGGTCCAGAATGCCTTTGGTGGTTGCGTTGCTCGGGTTGAGGGCGATCGCCTTTCGCGCTGCCGCGAGCGCGCCAGCCTGATCGCCTTTGCGCCAGCGGGTCAGCGTGAGTCCATCCCAGGCATCTCCGTTGGTGGGGACCTTCGCGGTCACCAGCTCGAAGAGCGAATCGGCCGGCCCGACCCGGTCCGATCGCAGATGGGTGTACCCCAGTCCCACCTTGGCGTCGAAGTTGTCCTCACACATCTGGTCCGACCGGCTGAACCGCTCGGCCGCCACCGCGATCGAATCGGCCCGATAGGCCCGCCATCCCGCGGCCACCAGCTCACCGGCTTCGGGTGGACAAGGTGGCGCTGCCGAGTGCCGCCCTCCTGCAAGGGAGAACAGGGTCAACCAAGCGCAGGCAACCAGCCGAGAGTGTAGATTCGGTCCCATGGGTTGCCCCAATCTTAGCCACGGAGAGAGCTGGTTTCATGGGTGAGACGGCGTTGGATATCACGCGGGCGCTGGGACGTGCACTGATCGACGAATTCGGCGAAGGGTGGGAGCGCGGCAAACCTGATCTGATGATGGGTGTCTTCTCGGCCGATCCGGTCTTCCTCGAGACCCCATTCTCCGAGCCGCTCAAAGGCCTGGAAGCAGTCCGGGGCTACTGGGCCGACGTGCCGCTCAATCAGTCCGAGATCAAGTTCACTTCGGGTGAGATCTTCGCGGTGGGGCCCTGGTTCTCCACCGAGTTCAAGTGCGTCTTCCGCCGCCGCCGCACCGGCGAATGGGTCGAGTGCAAGGGGGCGATCTTCTGCGAGACCGATGGCGCCAAGATCACCGAGATGCGGATGTACTGGAACCGGCGGTAGCGGTCAGGCCCTGAAGGACTCCCTCGCCCCGGGTCGCGCGGTGCGCTCCCGAAGGGGCTCGGTCGCGGTCGGGCGGTCAGGCGGTCAGCCTCACCCACGGTACAGACCATCTATACAGCGAGCATGATCCTCCTTTACATCGCCCTTGGCAGCGCGGTCGG
>CAZOES010000151.1:0-10899 GCA_964578865.1 uncultured Gemmatimonadaceae bacterium
CGTTGAACTCTGGTTCCGGCTCTTTATCGATCGGGATCAGGAATGGCTTGACCGGGTGGAAGAGACCCGGCCGGCGTCCCGGCCGGTAGAATCCGAACCGGTCGACGATCAGGTGGCCCAAGCCTGATCGCCCGGCGGAAGCTCAGAGCACCCCGCGCCGCTTGAGCCGGTTGTACTGGTCCACCACCGCCGCACTGGCCCCAGCCGGCGGGACATCGAGCACCAGGACACCCCGGTTCCGCATCTCCGCCAGCGCTTCCTCCCGCGACTGCAGCAATTCCTCGGCTGCGGCCCGCTCGAACGCCGCGTTAGTGCTGGCCGGCCGCCCGGTGGCGAGACGCTCGAGCGCCGGGTCCCGCAGCGCGACCGCCAGAGGAAGATGTCTGGGCCGCAGGGTCCCGACCTGAGCCACCAGTGCCTCGCTCGCGGTGCGATCGATCACGTCGGTGAACAGCACCGTGAGGGCCCGCTTGCGGTTGCGGGAGGCGAGATAAGCAAACGCCGCCGGGTAGTTAGGCTCGACCAGCTTCCCTTCGATCGAAGCCAGAGCGTCCAGCACGGCCCGTAACGCCCGGCGCCCTCGGGCCGGCGGGATGAACTGCTGCACCTCATCGGCAAAGACCATCAAGCCGATGTTATCGTCATGCTCCTCGGCGCTGTGGGCCAGGTGCAGCGCCGCTTCGATGACCGATTCGAGCCGAGCCCGTCCGTCCACCTCGGCGGTGAGCATTCGGCCCGCGTCGATCACGATCAGCACCTGCTGCCGCCGCTCGTCCTCGTACTGCCGAGCCATCACCTTGCCCCGCCGAGCGGTCGCTTTCCAGTCGATATTCCGGGTATCCTCGCCCGGCACCCACTCTTTCAGACTCTCGAAGAGACGCCCCTCGCCCAGCCGACGCACATTGCGGAATCCCGCCTCCCGGCGCCGTTGGGTTTGAGTTGGCAGCGAACGCAGCGAGGCTCCGACCAGATTGGGGTATACCGTGGCCTGCCAGGGGAGCTCCCGCCGCACCTGGCGCCACACCAGTCCCCAGGGGCCGAGAATCCGGAGATGAAGCCGGCCGCCGGAGCCTTTGCCCCGCTGAGTCGGCGTCAGGGTGATGGTGTCCCGAAGGAGCTTTCCGGGCTGAACCAGCAGGTGTCGCTCCAGACCCCCTTCCGGCTTGAGCTCCGGGGGAAACACTTCCCGCACAATGAGCGAGAGTTTTCGCCTGAGTGGATTGGTCCACTTGTAGGTCACCGGAAGGGGGCGGCCCACCGAGAAAGCCGGCGGCGCTTCCCGCTCGATCCCGATCGACTTCGGATCGAGGCCGGCCAGTCTCCACCCGTCGATCACCGCGGCGAACAGCCACAGGATGTCGAGAACTACCATGAGGTATCCCGCCTCGGGCCATACCAGGCCGAGGAGCCCGATCAGCGCGAACGTCGCGGCCATGGTGTACCAGCGGCGAGACGGGAGATAGATCACTGGGAGGACCGGGGCCAGACGTTGTCGCTGTAATCCCGATCGGGGAAGCGAAGCTGCGGATCGTAAGTGATCTTTTCGATCCTGGCATTGCCGAACTGGAGATCGGCGGTGAAGCTCCGCCTCCCATCGAACCACAGACTCACCGGCCAGGTTACCGTCGCAGTCCGCCCCGAGATCACCGCGTTCTTCATCCGGGAAGTCGCGCCTTCGGCCGCGAATTCCACCTTGAGAACCACCGGGGCCGGCATTTCCCCCTTCTGGTGCACCGTCACCGTGGTGCGGCCGGCCTTCCGGGTCACACTGGTGATTCCCCCGTCCGAGGTTTCGGTGGTGAAGAGCCAGTAATACCAGAACCAGTCGAGATTCTGCTTGAGTTCGCGGTTCATGGCGAACGTGAAATCCCACGGCGATGGATGCTTGAAGCGCCAGGCAGTGGCGTATTTTTTCATGGCCCGATGGACCGCGCTGTCGCCCACCAGCGCACCGAGCATCGACAGCATCATCCCGGCCTTGCTGTACGTCACGTAGGTGGTAAAGGGCCCGCCGTAGTTGTTGTCCCACATCATCGGGGCCTGGCTCTCGTTCAGCGCAGTGGCACCATACGACGCACCCAGCGAATCGAGCACCAAGGGAACCTTCCGGTAGTCCGCCTCCGAGATGATGTTCATGTAGTCGTTGAAGCCCTCATCCATCCAGCCGTACCAGGTCTCGTTGGTGCCGACCATCATCGGCCACCACTGATGCCCGATCTCATGATCGGTGACGCCGAAGTTCGGCCCGCTCATGGTCAGCATGGGATACTCCATGCCGCCCTCGGGGCCGTCGACCTGGGTGAACTGGGGAAACGCGTAGGGGAACCACAACGCGGAGTAGAACTCCAGAGCGTGACGAGCCATCGCCCCGGTCTTCTGATAGGCGGTGCGCTCCGGCAGGTAGAAGAGGTTGACCGGGATTGGCCCTCGACCGGGAATCGTCGCGCGGGTCACGTCCCAGAGATACTCGGGCGAGGTGGCCCAGGCGAAGTCATTGACCGAGTCGGCCGTGAAATGCCACTTGAGCCGGTCCCCTGCAGCGGTGGCCTTACCAGCACCGCGGTCATCCACACCGACCACCGACCGCTGATCATCACTCCCGGCAGCCTGGGCCAGCTTGTCACGAGTACCCTGCGACAGCACCTCAGCCGGATTCTGCAGCGTGCCGGTCGCACCGATGAGCCATCCCGCCGGCACATCCAGCGTCACGTCGAACTTGCCGAAGCTGTTATAGAACTCGCTCCCGCCGAGGTGCGGTTCGTAGTCCCAGCCCCGGAGATCGTCGAACTTGGCGACCTGAGGATACCACTGCGATATCTGCAGCACCCGGGAGCCTCTTCGTCCACCCCGAGCCTGTCCCCGCCTTCCCTCCGGCACATCAGGAACGTCGCTGACCCAGTCGATCTCCAGGGTGCCGCTCCCACCGGGTGCGATGGGCGACGCCACGGGAACCCGCGCCAGTGGCGGCATCTGCCAGAGCGGCTCGACCTTCGGCAGACTGTCGATCGCCGCTCCGTTTGCCACGATCCTGGTCAGCCGGATGCCGCCGGTAACCGTAGGAGGATGCCGGGTCTTGAGCCCGGGGCCGGAGAACCGGTTCTGATACAGCCGGATCGGGATGGTATCGAAACGGGTGGGAGAGGTATTGTGGATCGTGATCACCGCGTGCCCGGTAATCTGGCCCAGGGCCGGATCGAGACTGGCCGCGATCTTGTAGTCGGCCGTCATCTGCCAGTACTTGGGCCCCGGATTACCCGAGGAATCCCGAGTGCCCGCCGCGAGGCCCCGCTCGAAGGTTCGCGTAATCGGAATCGTGCGCCGTATCGCCCGCGCCGGAACCTGACCTTCAAGACCCGCGACCGTCCCGGCCGTCGCGACCGTCGCAAGAACCATCATCCTCCACCAAACGCCCGCCCCGCCCGCCCCGCCCGTCCAGTTCATCTCGGTGCCTCAATCCGTTCGAGTATGGTCCGTAACGCCTGGTCCGGCGTCACGCCCTCGAGTTCCAGTTCGGGGGCTACCGCGATACGATGGCGCAGGACCGGTGGTGCCAGCAGCTTCACGTCATCCGGAATCACGTAGTCCCGGCCATCCAGTAACGCTGCAGCCTGAGACACCTTGAGGAGTGCTACACTGGCGCGAGGCGAGGCACCCAGAGTCAACGCCGGTGCGTCGCGCGTCGCCCGGACCAGCGAGGTGATGTAGTTGATCAGGCTCTGCTCCACCCGGACCCGGCGGACCGCCTGGCGCAGCTCGCCCAATCCGTTGGCGTCGAGCACCTGGGCCACACCGTAACTCTTCGGCTCGGCCGCTTCGAACCCATCCAGAACCCTGGAGAGCACTCCCCGCTCGGCACTCTCATCGGGATAGCCCAGCAGGCTCTTCACCAGAAAGCGATCCAGTTCGGCCTCCGGCAGCGGATAGGTGCCTTCGAACTCGATCGGATTCTGGGTGGCGAACACCGTGAAGCTGGCGGAGAGCGGATGACTGGTTCCGTCCACCGTCACATGGCGCTCCTGCATCGCCTCCAGCAGCGCGGCCTGAGTCTTGGCGGGGGCGCGGTTGATTTCGTCGCCCAGCACCAGATCGCCGAAGAGCGGACCGGCCCGGAAGGTGAATCCGCCCTGCCCGGTGAGCAGGTTCACCCCGGTGATGTCACTGGGCATCAGATCGGGGGTGAACTGAATCCGGCGGAACTCGAGCCCCAGTGTCTGGCTCATGGTTCGCACCAGCAGCGTCTTGGCCGTACCGGGCGCTCCCTCGAACAGCACATGGCCTCGGGCCAGCAGCGCGAGCACTGCCTCCCGCAGCACCGCGTCCTGGCCCAGGATTACCCGGCCGAGTTGTTCGATGATTTTCTGAGCGGTCTGCGAATGGCTCTTGGCTTCGAGCGACGTCAGGGGCGCAATTCCTCCCACACATCCTCCACGGCGTTGGCGGCCCGCAGCACACCGTCCGGTGGCTGTCCTGGCCGAGTCAGCGATTTGAGTGTTGCGGCGGCATCCAGCGCCCGCCGGCTCCTGAGATTCTGCGACAAGCGTTCGACCCAGCTCTTCCAGTCGGCCCGACCCCGCTGGCCCGCCGGCATCAGCCGTCTGCGAAGACCCTGCACCAGCGAGCCGATCGCTACATCATGCCCCTTGGCCGCGGCCAGGGCGGTTGCCAGGGCTCGGACATGCTCGAGCGGGGAGCGGCGTTTCCGCTGCATCACCGAGCGGATCGGTCCGAATCGGAACGCGCCCGCCAGCAGCATCACGATTCCCACGTAGGCCAGTTGCCACGCTGCCCAGCCCCACGGTGAGCGAATGCTCCAGTCCAGTGTGGCAGCCGCCAGGGATCCGCCGGTGCCGAATCCCTGATGGGCTTCCTCGAAGATCACGCGTTTGTAGGTCCCGGCCAGCAACTCCAGCGACCAGGGCCCCGAGTCGGTTTCCCGCATGGCCCGGTTTCTCATTGTTGTGGCGTCGGCCAGAAGCAGGATGTGGCGATCCATATCCGATCGCACCAGCCGCAGCGCCAGGACTCGACCATTGCTGGCGGTGAGCAGGGTATCGATCCGGGCGTATGGCGGCACGGCGCAGGTCCACACTCCCGTGTCTCCCACTCGGCTGGAATCGACCACCGTATCGCTGGAGAGCGACAGCACCGCGCTCAGCTTGGGCCATCTGCCCGGCCCCCGCACCTGGACGCTGTCGAGGTACCGCTCATCCAGCTGAAATCCGAAGCAGCGCATCAGATTGACCGAGGCCAAACCCGCCAACAGCAGATCTCCCCCCCCGGTCGATTCGTGCCACTTGATCACTTCCCGGGCTTCGGCATTGGAGAACCCGTAGATCGGATCGAGGATGGCCAGCACGGTGCGGTCGCTGTCGCCGGTGGGGTTGAGCTGACGGGGTGAGGCGCGGAACCGCTCGATCCTCAAGCCCAGCCGGCCCAGCCCGTCGGCCAGCCCCCGGGCGCCCCGGGGCCCGGTGATGTAGGTGGAGGCCCGGGGATCCTGCTTCTCCGGCGGATTCTCCCGCTGACCCAGCGCGGCTCCCAGCACCACCAAGGCCAGTACCGCGCCCATGGCGATGGCGACTTCAGTGCGCGGCCGCATAGAGCTCTGCCCGGGTCTGGGCGTGCCAGGCCTCGAATTCCTGTAGACCGCACGGCTCACGGGCAAAGGCGAACCCGTATAATGCCCGTACCAGCTCGCGGAAGGTGAGCCGTGCGGTCTCGCCCGATTTCACTTCGTAGGTGTATTCGTTGGGAGTTTTGCTGGGATGAAACTTGAGAGTGCCCCGCTGATCCAGTTCCAGCACCAATCCCAGGAAGTCGGCCTGCATGGCTTCGGGGTACTGCCCTGCCCGAGCCAGGCGCTGAGCCTCCCGCCGATACCAGGCCGCGCCGCGACTCTCGGGAACCGACCGCTCATTGCCGGCCTCTTCCGGCGCGCCCGCCGCCTTGAGGGTTCGCACCATGATCCACAGGGCGTGCACCATGATCGCAACCAGGACCCCGATCAGGATCCAGACCATGGCCCAGTAGAGCACCGGCTGGCTGTGCTCCAGCCCGGCGAGCCAGCGCTTGAACTCGAACCACCAGCGGAACAGGAAAGCCAACGGGTGGGGGCGCTCGACCCACCGGTAGGCGTCACCGGTGAAAACCGAGTCGAGCAGCGACCTCAGGGAGTCGGGAGACGCCTGCAGCGGCGCCGGCACCTGCACCGCGATCACGCCCGGGACAGCCCCGCCGCAAGCACTTCGAGGTCGAAGGCTTCCTTGCGCACCCGCAGATCGTAATAGGCCACCGTCAGCACGCAGTACACCAGCGGATAAATCAGTACCTGCAGCGCCGAGGCCAGGGTGAGCCAGAAGATCGACATCGGCGAAGCTCCCGGAGTGGCCCCGTCAGGGTTGGCCGTCACCGCGGCGAATCCGCCCAGCGCCAGCACCGGGATGAACACCAGCAGGAAGGTCACGAAAAGACACCCGAAGATCTTGAGCCGGTGCCCCCTGGTGAGGGCCCAGCTGCGGCCCATCGCGTCGGTCGAGTTGGCGATGTTCTCGATGACCAGGGCCGGGCTCGCGAGAATCAATCCCGAGATAAGGATGCAGCCCGGGATGATCAGCAGAATGAACCCCAGTCCGCACACGAAACCGGTCAGCAGCGCCAGCCCGATCAACCTGCCGATGAACGGCACCGAGCGCTGGAAGGCTTCCTGGGCCGAGATCCGGCGACCCATGTAGTTCTCGGAGATAACGAAGGTCGAGGCGGCCTGGGCCAGGGCGCTGAGCACCACGCTGAGGATGATCGAGATCAGGTAGAGCAGCGGCTGGGTGATCATCCCGCCGGCCGATTGGACGTAGACCGAGAGCACCAGCGGCAACCCCTGGGTCACCAGAGTGACCATCAGGAGCGGAGCGAACAGCGCACGGTACATCCCGAACGACACGTCGAGAATCTCGCCCATTGAGAGCGGACGCAGCACCGGACCGGTCATGAGAAGTTCTCCAGGGAGGATGCTGGAAGATGGCCCCCGGCTGCTGGCTTGGGAAGTGAACCCCGGTTGACGCTAGATTAGTCCAGCCCTTCCCTAGCGAGCGCCCGGCCGGCATGAGCAGCCCCCCAGATTTCCGCCAGCACCTCGAAGTCGAGACGCCGGAACACGTGGTCCTGGACTACGAGATCGCCGGACTGGGCTCCCGGGCACTCGCGGCCATCGTCGATACTCTCCTGCTGACTCTCTGGCTCTTTGCCATGACGCTCATCCTCAGCCGCCTGATCGGGGGCCTGGGCGAGTGGGTGTTCGCCATCATCGGGTTGTTCGCCTTCCTCTCCTTCTGGTGCTACTTCACCTTCTTCGAAGCACTGCGGAATGGGCAAACCCCAGGGAAACGCTGGCTGGGTATCCGGGTGGTACTCGATACCGGCCACGCGGTGTCGTTTGGCGCCGCGGTGGCCCGTAATCTTCTCCGCATCGCCGATTTCCTTCCTCCCCCGTATCTGATCGGCGCGATCTTCGTTGCAGTGCATCCTCGCGGCAAGCGCTTGGGCGATCTGGTGGCCGGCACGGTGGTGGTGCGAGATCGGCCGGCTGAGGCACCCGCTGCAACTCAGACCCAGAGCCCGGCCGATCAGGCGGAGCTCGCCGCTGCCGGCGTACCCGAACTGGCCGACGAAGAATTCCACTTTCTCCGCGAGTTCGCCGAACGGGCGCCCCAACTCCCCGCCGAGGTCCGGAGCAGGCTCGCCGGCCGGCTCACTGAACGGCTGGGGGCCCGCTATCCCAATCGCATCCCCGATCCTGAGCTCTTTCTCGTCACCCTCTATCAGGACGAACTGGCCCGCCGCCGGGGACGCTTCGGTGGCAGAAGCGCGGCGCCCGCCGAAGGCAATCGTGCGGCCGGCCGGGGAGTGGCCGAGCGGCTGGTAGCCCGGAAGTCGAAACGGTGGGAAGAGTTCCAGCAGATGGCCGATCGGGCGTCGCGCTCCGGCCTCGACAGCTTCGCCGCCGAAGAACTCCCCGCCTTCGCGGCCCGCTACCGGGAAATCGCCGCCGACCTCGCCCGGGCCCGGACCTACCGGGCCGCTCCGCCAACCCTGGTTCGGCTCGAACGACTGGTAGCCGCCGGACACAATTCGCTCTATCGCGACGAGCGACGCACCGGGCTGCGGATCTGGCAGTTTTTGGCCCGGGAGTGCCCCGCCGGTGTGATCGAAGCCTGGCGCGCTGTCCTGCTCGCATTCCTGGTCTTCACCCTTCCCGCGGCCGGCGGGTTTCTGCTGCTGCGGGAGAAGCCGGCGCTGGCCCAGGAAGTCCTTCCCGACGTCATGCTCGATCGAGCGGAGGCCGGGAAACTCCGGCAGCAGGAAGGCCGGGGCTATGTGGAGGAAGAACTGGAACACCGGCCGATGATGGCGTCGCAGATCATGACCAACAACATCACGGTCGCCATCTACTGTTTTGCTGGAGGGATCTTCGCCGGCGTGGGCTCACTGGTATTGCTGGCCTTCAATGGGCTTTCCATCGGCGCCATCTCGGGGCATTTCGCCAACTCCGGCTTGCTCGGCTACTTGTGGACCTTCGTGATCGGACACGGGGTCCTCGAGCTCTTCGCCATATGGGTCGCGGGGGCAGCCGGCTTTCTGCTCGGCCGGGCATTCATTGCGCCGGGCGATCTCTCCCGGTCCGAAGCGCTCACCCTGGCAGGAAGACTGGCCCTGCGAATGATCGGGACCGTGGTAATCCTGCTCTTTTTTGCCGGATTGATCGAGGGGTTTGTCTCGGCCAGCACCCAGCCGCTGCCGTACCGCCTGGCGGTGAGCGGAGCGAGCCTGCTGTTCCTGCTGGCGTATCTGGTCAACGGGTGGGGATGGCTTCGGTCGAAGCAGCTAAGAGCTGAGAGCTAAGGACTCGCGACTTAGCTCTTAGCTATCAGCTCTTAGCTTTCTCTCAGAATTCCCCTCATCCGCACCGCCAGCGCTTCGATTTCCCGCAGACTGCTCAAGGTCTCCGAATCCAACCGCGATTCATTGAGGAGAAGAAGCTGAGTTTCGGCCAGGAGGGCCGAGAGCGGATTGGAGAGGTCGTGGCGCAGCTTGTGGAATCGGTCGTTTTCAGACGTCACGATGCGATCCTGGCTGTTGTGGGGGAGCGGCCCCGGTATGGTCCGCTGGTGGCAATATAAGGTTCGACCTGCTTTCGATGGAGGGGGCAATGCCGCAGGGCGAAGTCCGTCGAGGAGATTTCGTCGTCTCGGACGACCCCTCGCGGCTCGATCTCACCGCAATACTGGCGCGGGTCATCACTGACCGGACCACTTTCGCCTATCTCTGCGACGTCTACGTGCTGGAGGAATACCAGGGCCAGGACTGGGGCGGTGGATGATGGAATACGTCATGGCTCATCCCGAGCTGCAGGGTCTCCGCCGTTCTCCCCCGTGACCCGCTCGGCCCAGGGCCTGTACGGTCCGCTGGGTTTTGCCCCGGTCGCGAAGCCGGAGAATCACATGGAGATCGTGAAACCGGGTATCTACGGGAGACCTTAACCACCCGTCTGTCCGTCTGTCCGTCTGTCCGTCCCGACCGTCCCGACCGTCCCGACCGTCTCACTTTACCCGGGAAACGGCACCGGAACGAAAGTCACCACGAACACCAGGACACACAGCCACCCCACGATCCGGCGCCCCGCGGGGACCTCACGCTCCGGGATCGTGACTGAGGGGTGGGTCCAGCGCCAACCGCCCAGCATCAGGGTGATCACCACCCAGAACAGCCAGGCGATCCAGTACTGCGCCAGCCACACCAGTCCCAGCAGCGCCACCAGCCCCAGCGGCTTCTGCCATTTGCCCAGCAGCCCGTACGCTACATGCCCCCCGTCGAGCTGGGAGAGCGGCAGCAGGTTGAGCCCGGTGATCAGCGCACCGGCCCACCCGGCAAAGGCAGTCAGGCTCAGGTGAACCGACTCGGCCCCCGGTAGAAACAGTTCCCGGCAAGCCCGCGTCAGGAGGGAATCGCCCAGCCCAAAGCGCAGGTGGTCGAACTCGATGAAGGTGGCGGGCAGATTGGGCCCCACCGGCATCGAATCCGAGGTCGCGTAGCCCCACGCAAGAACGATCAGAACCACCACGAACCCTGCCAGCGGGCCGGCCGCACCTACATCCAGTAGCTGGCGCCGGTCCACCACCGGAGACCGGAGCCGTAGAAAGGCCCCCAGGCTTCCAATCGGTGAGAGGGTGGGTGGAATCGGCAGGAAGTACGGGGGCGAGGCATCGATCGCATAGCGGTGGGCCGCGAAGTAGTGGCCCAGCTCGTGGATCAGGAGAATGGCCAGAAGGGGAACGGCGAAGGGCCAGCCACTCAGGATGGTCGGCAGCGGCTGGCGGAGAAAATCGCCGAAGAAGCGGAGTCCGGCGCTAAGCGCGCCGGTAAACCCAGGGGCCGTTACTGGGCTGTACTCCGAGGCCAGCGCTGCCCCGGCCCCCAGAGCGCAAATAATGGTGATCCCGAAGAGTCCAAGGTGGACCAGCCAGGCCTCACTCCGAGCCTCACCCACTGGCCGGATCAGGACCAGCTCTTTTCCCGGCGTCCCGGCCCAGTAGTAGGCATGGGGCCAGTCGGCCAGTGCCGCGGCGAGCTGGGCGGACGGCCCCTGGTGCTCCGGAGAGACCAGGCCTTCGACCACCTCCCGGTTACCCGCCCGGATGACGCGCCATGCGGCAAAGCAATGGGTCAGTGCGTCCATCGGTGCTCTTGACGGTGGTAGACAGGCTCTCTATATATGTGGTGCTCCCTGTACCCAGAACACTCGCCTAGCAGCCCCTTCATCCAGCAAAATCGACGCACACACCGGCCCCTTTGGCTGGTTGATCAATTCCGACCCCGAAAACTCATTTGCCCGCCCCTAAGGCTCGC
>CAZOES010000152.1:0-10855 GCA_964578865.1 uncultured Gemmatimonadaceae bacterium
CGGCAAAGGTGAGCTTGGGAGTATCGCCCGAGAGCAGCTTGGCCCGGCTCTTCCCGAAAGAGAAGGCCCGGCTGCCGCCGGCCTGCAACTGCCGGAGCAGGAAGACCCAGAGCCCGATGATCACGATCCAGGGCAATGCAGCGATCAGGAAGTTGGCCACCCCGATCTTCGGCTCCTTGGCCGAAATGGGGACCCCGGACTGTTCCAGCTGAGACAGCAGGCTCTCACTGTCCTTGATGGGGAGCAGGACGGTGAAGTTCTTGGCCTTGCGGCTGTCCTGCACGACCGGATTTACGAATTCACCCTCGAGCTGCTTACCGTCGTACACTACCACATTCTTCACGTTGCCGGCCTGCAGCTGCTGCTTGAAGTTGCTGTAGGTGAACTCCTGCATGGAGCTCCGCTGACTGTTCATCAGCTGGAACAGGGCCATGGCAACGAGGGCAACAAGAAGCCAGAGCGCGAGATTCTTGCTCAGGCTACGCCAGTCAGGTCGAGGAGATGGAGGCATACGTTCAGCCATTCAAGCTAGTTCCGCGATGTACGGGAGGTGCCGGAAGTCCTCCGCGTGATCCAGTCCATAGCCCACCAGGAACTTGGTGGGCGCAGTGAAACCCACGAACCGAGTTTCCGGCAACGGGGGTGCGATCCGTTTGTCCAGCAACGCGCAGATCGCCAAACTCATGGGGCCCCGCGACCGCAGCCGCTCAACCAGGGAAGCCAGAGTCCGTCCACTATCAATAATATCCTCTACAAGCAGGATATGCCTGCCAGTCAGGGGGGCGGCCGGTTCGTAGAGCAGCCGGACTTCCCCACTTGACACCGTAGCCTTCCCGTAGGAGCTGGCCACCAGGAAGTCAATATGGAGCGGCCGCTCGATCTGGCGGACCAGATCCGACAGAAACAGGAAGCTCCCTTTAAGGGCCCCGATCACCAGCAGGTCCCCGTCGGGGTAGGCCGCAGTGATCTGGCGGCCCAGCTCAGCGACTCGCTCCCTGATGGCCGCCTCATCGAACACAACTTCCTTCAGCGCCCGGCTGCCGGCGCGGGGATCAGCCACGGCGGGCCACATTCACTCTGAGGGACCGGGATCCGGCCGATGGCACCAGCCGATCGGAACGGCAGACCCCCGGGATCCAGGCCAGCTCTCCCGCACCCTCGAGTATCGGCCAGTTGGGGCGTTCACTGGCGGGCACCTTGGCATCCTGAAAACAGCGGACCGCCAGACGTTGCCCCCGGCCTCCCAGGGGATAGAGCCGGTCCCCCTTCTGCCATTGCCGGAGCAGCATCTCACCGGGGATGAACCATGCGGTGTCCCCGTTGCGGGCCTGAGTCTCCGGCGCGGTGTCGGTAGTCCAGCTGACCTGAAATCCTCCCCAGGACATCTCTCCCGAGTCTCCCGCCAGAATCGCCTGAGCAACGGGCGAAGCAGCCCTGGGGGCGAGAAGTCTCAACCGGTCGAACCCCCGCTCCAGTGACCACCCGGATCCCAGATCCGCGACCGCCCCGCTCTGGCCGGTCCGTAGCGTACGGATTGCGGCCCGAATTCGCTTCGGACCCGGCAGAACACCCTGTTTTCTAGCCATCGCCTGAAGCAGAGCGACCTGGATGTTGGCATCAAGGCCCATCAGGCACGACCAGTTGAGCGAGCTTACCCCGCCCTCCCGGCGAAACTCGAGGCCGGGCCAGCTGCGGAGCACCGTGGTCCAGGCTCGTCGATTCGAGGCGGCATGCTTCCCGGCAGCTCGAATCATCTGGGAGACATCCGGAAGGCGTTGGGCCAGCACAGGAAGCACGTCAGCGCGGAGCCAGGAGCGTAGATGGCGGGTGTTCCGGTTGGCTGAATCCTCCCACCACTCAAGCTGGTTGGCTCGAGCGTAGCGGAGGATGGTCCGGCGGGTGAAGGAGAGCAGCGGTCGGGCCAGGGGACCACGACGCAGGGACATTCCCGCGAGACCGGCAGGTCCCGAGCCCCGAAGCAAACGCATCAGGATGGTCTCGGCTTGATCGTCAGCCTGATGGCCGAGGAGGATGTAGTTGGCACCCATGCGCTTCCGGGTTTCCTCCAGCCACTGCCTCCGGACGCCTCGGGCTGCGGTCTCCGACGTCCCTGCGCCCAGTTGCAACCGACCGAGGACGAAAGGCAGGCCAAGCTGGTGGGCCGATGCCTCGACCAGGGTGGCAACGGTGCTGCTCTGGGGATGGATACCGTGGTCGAGGTGGGCGACGATCGGCTCGAGTCCGTGGGCTGCACCGAGGCGATTCATCAAGTGCAGCAGGACGGTCGAGTCGACACCGCCCGAGACAGCTACGAGCACTCGGCCGGGCCGAAGCTTGAGGCGCCCGAGGACGACCGAGAGTCGGTCTGCCAAAGCAGACCTCCTACTGCTCGACCGATTCATTGGCTTCGAGCTGGAATCGGGGAATGGCCGCCGGAAAGCTCGCCCCATCGCTCCGAAGGAAATGGTAGCGACCCTCCATGTAGCCGCTGGGTGACTTGAGCACGCAGAAGCTCTGGTATTCGTGGACCTGGCCCTGGGAGAGGGTGGGCTGCTCGCCAACAACTCCCTCCCCTTCTACCACGGTCTCCTCACCGATCGAGTCGTGAATAAGCCACTCGCGGGTCCGGAGTTGGGCCGTCTCCGATCCAACATTCTCGATCCGCACGAAATAGGCGAACACAAACTGCTGGCGGGCCGGGTTGGACCGCTCGGGAAGGAAGACCGGGCGCACCGAGATCCGGATGCCGTCAGTTTGCTTGTAGTAGAAGGGGCGGGACATGTGGGGTAAGGTAGAGCCTGAGGCGGGTAGTCGGGTAGACGGGTAGACGGGTAGACGGGTAGAAGTGCAGTTCTCTACCCGCCTACCCGCCTAGCCGACTAGCCGCCTTGCCGCCTGACCGCTAACCGCTACGGCTTGGCAGGCTCCTGCTTCTTGCTGAAATCCCCCGCCTTCACGATGGTGATCTTGTCCGGGTCGATGTACTTCCGCATAGCGGTGTTGATCATGTCCGGGGTGAGCGCCTCCACCTTTTTCTCCAGACCCGCATCGAACGCGAGGGTCCGGCCAATGAAGGTGTAGTTGCCCAGCTGGCCGACCAGTTGCTGGTCCTGCGAACGACCGACCTGGCGCGACTGGAGCCACCCGCCCTTGGCGGCCTTCACTTCATCGGCGGTGAATCCGTCCTTCAGCATCCGGTTGATCTCTTCCTTGTAGGCGGCTTCCAGCCGAGCGGCGTTCTCGGGCGCGTAAATCGCGAAGGTCTGGAAACCGCCGGTGCTGTCCAGCGAGCTGGCGAAGAGTCCTGAGCCCACACCATAGCTGATCCCCTCTTTCTGGCGGATCCGCACCGCCAGACGGGAATTGAGGAAGCCACCGCCCAGCATGTAATTGCCGAGCAGCAAAGCGGGATAATCGGGGCTGTCGTCCCGCAGGTTCAGGTTCATTCCCGCCAGCATGAAGGCGTTGGCCTTGTCGGGAGTCTCGAGGGTGATCGAGGTGGCCTTCACATCGTTGTAGACCTGCGGGACCCGGGTGAACGTCTGAGGACTCTTCCAGGCTCCGAACACCTCATTGGCTGCGGCCGAAACCTCGGCCGGATCGAAATCGCCCACCACAACCAGTTCCCCGTTGCTGGCTCCGTAGAACTCGGCGTAGAACCGGCGCACGTCATCGATGGTCACCGCGGAGTAGTCGGCGATCTCCTCTTCCATGGTGTTGACGTAACGCGGGTCGCCCTTGGGAAACGGATTGAGATAACGCTGATAGGCAATCGATCCCTGGGAGGTAGGCTCAGAGCGATTCTGCTCGAACTGGGCCAGATCCTCGCGCTTGAGCTCGTCGAACTCTTTCTCGGGGAAGGCCGGCGTGCGCAGTACTTCGCCCAGCAGCCGCAGTGCCGCAACCAGGTTGGGCCGGGTGGTTTCGATGCCGACTCGCACTGAAGTGGGTGTGGCGCCAAACCCGCTGACCCGGGCCTTGAGCCTGTCGAACTCGTCCTTGATCTGTTGCCGAGTCTTGGTGCGGCTTCCCCGCATGAACATGTCGGCCGTCATGTCGGCGGTAGCGTACTTGCCCTGCACTGCCTTCAGATTTCCGAACCGGAGGGTGATCGCCAGGTTCACCGCCTGCCCCCGATTCTGCTTCGGCAGCAGGGTCACTTTCAGTCCACTGGCCAGGCTGGACCGGGTGGTCCGCTTGTCGATGTTGGCGGGCGATGGATCAAAGATTTCACCTATCGCGAGTGCCGTGTCACCCCGATAGTCCCTCACCAGGGCGGCGAAGTCCGGCGCGGGCGGAATCTCGGTCCGGTCCGGCTTCTCGGTTGGAATGAAGGTACCGTCAGTGCGATTGGTGCCTTTGAGGTAGGCTGCGGCAACCCGCTGGACATCTTCCGCCGTGACCGCTTTGACCCGGTCGCGATGGATAAACAGCAACCGCCAGTCTCCCATCGAGGCCCACTCGCTGAGCTCGAGGCCGACGTTGTCGGACCGATTGAGATTGAGCTCGATGTTCTTGAGGATCTGGGTCTTGGCCCGCTCAACCTCGTCTTTGGTCGGAGGATTGCTGATCACGGCGGCAAGAGCCGAATCCATGGCGATCCGCGCCTTGGCCAGGTCATCCTCTTTGCGAATCCGGGCAAACGCGATGACGATCCCCGGTTCCCTCAGCTGAAAATTGAAAGCCCCCACGTCCGACGCGAGCTTGGGCTCGACCAAGGCTTTGTAGAGCCGTCCCGAGGGCGAATCTCCCAGCACGGTGGACAACACGTCGACCGCCGGAAAGTCGGGATGGGTTCCCGCCGGTACGTGATACACCGACATCGCCAGCTGCACATCACCCACTCGGCGAAGGGTGACACTCCGTTCGCCGTCCTGGGTCGGGTCCAGCGTGTAGGTGGGATAGATCTTGAGTGCGGCGCTCCGATCGGGACGGGGAATCCGGCCGAACTTGTCTTCGATCAGGCCCAGAGCTCTGGCCGGATCGAACTTCCCGGCGACCACCAGCACGGCGTTATCCGGCTGATAGTAGCGGTGATAGAACGACTGCAGCCGCTCGATCGGCACATTCTCGATATCGGCCCGGGCCCCGATGGTGGAGTTGCCGTAGTTGTGCCAGAGGTAGGCGGTCGAGATGGTCCGCTCCAGCAGGACATTGAAGGGGTTGTTCTCACCCGACTCAAACTCGTTCCGGACGACAGTGAACTCCGATTCGAGATCCTTCCGGGCGATGAAGCTGTTCACCATCCGGTCGGCTTCGAGGTCGAGGGCCCAGACCAGGTTGGAGTCGCTGGCGCTGAAGGTCTCGAAGTAGTTGGTCCGGTCGAACCAGGTGGTCCCATTGGGCCGGGCGCCGTGAGCGGTCAGTTCCTGGGGAACGTTGGTGTGGCAGGGGGTACCCTTGAACACCATGTGCTCCAGCAGGTGGGCCATGCCGGTCTCGCCGTACCCCTCGTGCCGGGACCCAACCAGATAGGTGATGTTCACCGTGGCCGTGGGCTTGGACTGATCGGGAAAGAGCAGAACCCGAAGTCCGTTGGGGAGGGTGTACTCGGTAATCCCTTCGACGGTCGCACCCTTGGCGGCCCTGGGCCTCGGCCGGGCCGCGAGAGCGGCACGGATCCGGCCGCAGCTCGGGGCAATTCCGCCAGTTTTGCCCGCCAACATCGGGGCGGCGGCGACCGGCTTGGCGGCCGGCACCTGCTGTTTGGGGGTGGCGGGAGCTTCAACCTGCTGCCCCAGCAGGGGATGGGCGGCGAAGAACAGCGCGCCCAGTAGCAACGAAACCCGATGCGACCGCATGGCAACCTCAGAGAGAGTGACGTTCACCGTAAACCCGCTGTGTCAGGCAGATTCCGCTCGAACAGATCCAAGATACGTCGATACTCATCGGTCCACGAGTCCGGTCTAACAAATCCATGATCCTCCACCGGATAGAGGGCCATTTCCCAGCGGGTCTTTCCCAGCTCGATCAGCCGCTGGGACAGCCGGACGACATCCTGAAACTCCACGTTGGTGTCCACCATCCCGTGGGCGATCAGGAGTGGATCCTCCAGGCCTTCAGCGAAGAAGATGGGAGAAGACCGGCGGAAGGAGAGTGTGTCATCCTGAGGGAGATTCAGAATTCGGCCGGTGTAACCGTGATTATAGTGGGCCCAGTCGGTGACGCTGCGAAGGCCCGCCCCGGCGCCAAAGAACCTGGGCTCGGTGAACAGAGCCATCAGGGTAATGAATCCGCCGTAACTCCCGCCGTAGAGCCCAATCCGCTCGGACCCGATCCCCAGCTCTCGGGTGAGCCATTTTGACGCATCGACCTGGTCCTGCAGATCCCGGCCACCCATGTGACGATAGATGGCTGTGCGCCAATCCCGTCCGTAGCCTGCCGAACCACGGTAGTCGAGGTCCAGCACCACGTAACCGCGGGAGGCCAGGAGGTGATGAAACATGAATTCGCGGTAGTAGTACGACCAATACCGGGTCACGTTGTGGAGATACCCCGCTCCATGCACAAAGATCACCGCCGCGCCATTGGGTTTGGCGCCGAGATCGGAGGGTCGATAGATCCGGGCCGGAACCTCGACCCCATCGCTGGCCGGGATCCCGATGATTTCGGGAACCATCCACGGTCCGGCGAGATACGCGGCAGTAGGAGAGCTAGTCAGCTGAGCTGTTGCGGCTTCGGGCTTGACCGGTTGCAGCATCAACTCGGGGGGACGATTGGCGGTCGAAAACAGGTCCACCAGCGACCGGCCGTCGGGGGACATGGTGACGGCGTGGCCTCCGGTCTGGCGGGTGAGTCGAGTCCGTGATCCCCCGTCGACCGGCATCAGGTAGGCGTGAAGCTCGTAGGGCGACTTCTCGCTGGTGTGAAGCAGGAATTGGCTGCCGTCCGGTACCAGCGCGACATCGTTGACTTCCCACTTGCCGGTGGTGAGCTGCCGGCGACCGCTGCCGTCGGCCCGTTCGGTGTACAGATGAGCGAACCCGTCGGCTTCGCTGACAAACCAGGCCCGGCCGTTGGGAAGCCAGCCGCCGCATTGGAAGCAGGGACCATCGACCCAGGCGGTATCGTGAAGCGCCTCGAGTGTGGTGAGTGCACCACTGCTCCCGTCCACCGCGTGGATGTAGCTCCACTTGAAATCGCGGCTGGTGGTGCCGAGCAGGGCAAACTTCCCGTCGTCGCTCCATCCGCGTAGTGACATCCCGTCCGCAAGGCCGGTGGTATCTCCCGGGATCGGTTTGAGCCAGGTGACCGTCCCATCGGGGAGATGGATAAAGGCCGCCCGTACCGGCTCCTGATCGTCACCCACATTCTCACGCGACTCGATTTCTTCGACGTAGCCGCTTTTGGTGACCCACGAAGGGACCTGGGTTTTCCGAGCCTTCCCCGCCTTGGCCGAGACGATCACCACCGCCCCAACACCCGCCGGGGAGACGCTCAGTTGAACCACGCTCACGTCCTTGCCGAGGTACATCGGCAGGGTACCGAGGCTATCTCGCCGCGCTTTCTCGGCTTTGGTGAGGCTGTCGGCCCGGACCTGATCGCGGACCGCGCCAAACAATGAGCGCTGGTCGGCCTCGAGCGCTCTTCGCTGGGCCATTGAGCTGGCGCTATCGGCCGGTGCAGTGCCGCTTCGGATGTCAGTGAGCTGGCTAAGCGCGCCGTCGGCCAGGGTGAGGCGATATCCGTTGTCGCCGCTCAGGAAAACGATGCTCTTTCCGTCGGGCCCAAAATGAGGATCTGATTCCGGGGCCTTGGTGTTGGTGAGCCGGCGGGCCCGGCTCGAGCCGATCGCCACCAGGTACAGATCGCCGCGCCACTCCACCACTCGGCTCTTCTTGTCGGGCGATCGCGGTCCGTCCGCCGCCAGCGGGCCGAGCGTGTCCATCGCCGGCACACTCAAGGATTCGGGGATGGCTCCCGGGACCGCCCTGACCCGATAGGGTCGAAGGGTCTCGCGCCAGTCGGTACCCGGCGGCAGCCAGTCGAAGTAGATCCACCGGCTGTCGGCGGACCAGCGGGGGTCGGTGGGTGTGCGCCCGACCAGCTCCGGCCCCCGCATGATGGTGGCGAGGTCGGGCACCCTGGATTGCGCCGAAAGGGATCCGGCTCCGATCAGGACAACGGCAACAACAATGATTGAATTTCGCATGGGGGCGGAAACTATCCGCCGAATCGCCCGGCGAGGAGGTGGTGTCGGTTTCTTCGGTCGGGTTTCGATTTGAGATAGAAGGCTGGAGGGGCCAAAGGGTTGCAGGCGGCAATTGTTGCTGGGAGGATCTATGGGGTTCAAATCGGCCGAAGACAGGATAGATGACGATTCGTTTGACGCGGTCTGGGCGGTTCTGACCGGCGACTCCTCATGGAAGGAGTTCATCGGGCCGGCAGCGGAAGCCTGCAAGAAGAACATGGCCAAAAGGCCCTTCCGGGTGGTGCCACCGGCGGACTATGCCCCCGAGCTGGCCAAGCTCGACAAGACTGCGACGCCTAACGATACGCCCGGGGTGACCGACAAGAAGAACGGGATCGCCTGGGTCCAGGGATACTTCGGGACCAAATCACGTGAGGGCATGCTGGGTCATGGACTGCACGAGCTGGTGCACCTGATTTCTCACAAGCCAGGTGTCTCCGGCGAGGATAGCAGCGTCGCGGTAAGACAGCTGGCAGCGGGGCTGCTTGAAGGTCTGGTGGAGCTCATTACCACGGACATCCTGACTACCCAGGGCATCAAACTGGCAGACCCCAAGAAGCGGGGGCACCAGAAGCGGGTCCCGGTGGTCGAGGAACTCATCAACGTCTATGGGATCGGCCCCAGCATTCTGGGTCCGGTCCTCTTCAAGGGCGAGTACGAGAGGCTCATTCGAATTACCGAAGCGGCGTTTTCTACCGCGGGGTGGATGGAAATCAAGAAGCTGACCACCTCGGACAATCCTGACGGCGCCAAAAAGCGAATGCGGGAGTTGCGAGCCAAGGAAGAAGCCGCCAATCCAGGGGCCTTCGATGCCCGCAAGAAGCAATCGGGCCCGGTCAAGATCACTCCGCCCAGCGTCACCCCGCCTCCTAAGCCGCCGGCTGGCAGCGGCAGCGGGGCGGTGCATCGGATGTCCCCGCCCCCGCCGGTCAGATACTGACCCAACACTCGCCTCACTCCGGCCGTACGACCTGACACATTCCAACGGTCACGCTCAGCTCGAGTGAGGTTGCATGAAGGACCACGACGACTTCGGTGGTTTGCAGGAAGATTTATTGCGCTGCGGGGAGTGCAGGAAGCCGATGCCGATGGCAAGGTCACCTTCACCACCATCTATCCGGCTTGCTACAGCGGCCGCTGGCCCCACATCCACTTCGAGGTGTATCGCTCACTCTCCGATGCCACCGACGTCGCGAACAAGCTCGCGACCTCGCAGCTGGCCCTGCCCCAGGCCAGCAATGGCGCGGTGTACGCGACCTCGGGGTACGAGGCCAGCGTGAACAACTACGCCCAGGTCAGTCTTGCGACCGACAACGTCTTCCGGGATGGTGCATCGCTGGAAATTCCGACGATGAGTGGGAGTGTGGCGGCGGGGTACACCGCGACGCTGACGGTGGCGGTGTGAGTGTGAAAAAAGATGGCCGAGCACCTCTGCTCGGCCAGATCCCTCGCCTTCAGCTCGGGAGGGGGCGGATTCGACTCGGAACGGCGAATCCGGTGTGTTTCCGCAGCGAAGCGAGGAAATAGCTGGGGGCGGATTCGAACCGCCGACCCCGGCATTATGAGACCCGCGAAACAGCGGACCCATCGCGTAAGTTGGTGATTTTCAACGACTCTTCCGCGCCAGAATCCCCCAAGAAGCACCATCCGCGCTACAAAAAACGACACAGCCATCGAACTCGCTGCGGCACCAAATGGAACCAACCGCCGAGCCTTCCGAGTTGGCCGCAAGGCGGGCCTGAACTAGCTGAGATGGCGACCGATCCGTCGCCGGCCTGATCGGCGCCCGGCTCAGAGCAGTTGAAAGGTATGCTGGCCGGCGCCGGCGCCGGCCGCGTGCATTCCCACGTGGGCGACCTAACTCAGGCGGCTGCCTGGCACGACTGCTGGAGTGGGAGGTGCTGCTGTCGGTAAGCAGACCAACTCAACGCCGTGCTGGAGCCTTGAGACTGCCTGGCACGGTGTAAACGGAACCGTGACGGCGGCGCAGCTCGGGATCCGTTGGGCACGCCGGTCGGGGCCGGCCCGCTGCCGGCACCCTAGAACCGGCTCTCACGTGCTGCCGGCGCTGAGGGCAGCCGACTTGAGGACGACCCGCTCCGTTCCGAAGGCCTTCGCGACCGGACAGTTCTCCTTGGCGAGCATGGCGATTCGGGTGAAATCCGGCGGACTCACCCCGGCAACAGCGGCCTCGGTCGCCAGCTCGATGCCGGCGATGACGAACTTTTCCGGGTGGAGATGCACCGTCGCCGAGGTCCGGATCACGTCGGCAACCAGGCCCCGGTGGCGCAGGAACCGGGCAAGGGCCATCGTGAAACTGACGGCGTGCGCCGCCGCCAGCAGTTCCTCCGGAGTAGTGCCGGGTCCACCCTCAAACCGGGCGGGAAACGAATAGCTGCCCTCCAGCGTCCCGGAGCGAAAGGCTCCGACCCCTTGCATCAGCTCGCCCCGCCACACTGCCTCGGCTTCCTGCGTGATCGTCGAGGTCATCTCAGCCCCTGCCCCCGGAGGATCTTGACCGTGGTGATCACCTGTCCGGTGTGCCGTTGAGTGAGTTCCGCCGCGGGAAAGAGCAACCCCAGCACATTGCTGGGCTGGCGCGCTCTCACCACCTCCCGCTGGTCGAGCAACCGCATCATCACCAGTCACGTCGATTCCGGTTTC
>CAZOES010000153.1:0-7783 GCA_964578865.1 uncultured Gemmatimonadaceae bacterium
CGGGAGACGGGAGACGGGAGACGGGAGACGGTTTACAGCGTGAACCCCGACCTTTGAAGGTACTGCTTGGAGAGCAGAGCGGAATCCTTGGGAGACCGGTTTGCCACCGGCACCTGGTCCAGCTCGACAATCGCCCACCCAGTAAACCCAACCTGCTCCAGCGCGGCGAAGACTGCGGGGAAGTCCACTCGACCTGCTCCCAACTCGAGGAAACGGTACGAGTCCGGACTGTCTCCCGGCACCGGACTCTCCAGATCCTTGATATGGAGAAAGAGCAGACGTTCGGCGTAAGTCTTCACTGCGGTCGCCGGATCGCCGCCGCCTTGCTGATAGTGGGCGGTATCGAGCACCAGCTTCACGAATTTCGGGTCTGACGCGTCCATTACCCGCGCGACCTGCTCAGGACTCTGGCCCATTGCTCCCATGTGGTGGTGGTACCCCAGCTGGACGCCGAGGTCGCCGACTCTCTTGCCCAGGTCAGAGAGCAGGTGGCCGAGACGGCGGTAGTCATCGTTGGTCGGCTCGCGGCCCGCGGGCCGTTCGTCGATGACCTGGAGATAGGAACCACCGGAAGCGCGGAGGAACTTGGCGTGCTGAAGATGAAGTTGGCGGTCTTCCGATTCGAAAGCGGGATCGAGTCGGAGCAGCCCGCTGGAGAGCGCTGTGAAGGTGAGATGGTTGGCGGCGAGGAGGTCGGCCAATTCCCCTGGCCGACTGCCCCAGGTTTCTACTGCAGCGGTGCGCAGCTGAATCCCGCGGTATCCCAGCGAGCCGATGTCACCGATGGCCTGGCGATCGTCGCCGTTCCAGGTGAGTGAGGCGCAGCCCCAACGGAGGTTTGGCAGTGGGCGCCGAGACAGATCTACCCGTGCCATCCAGGTGACTGCCGCGGCGCTCACTCCCAGCATGACACGACGGTTCATCGAGTCACTCCGTCTCCGGTCTCCCGACGCTCCCTACCTGTCTGACACACTTACGTATTGTAGCGTCACTTACCTGACACCGGGCGATTTCTTAGAACCCCAAGCCCACCCCCAGACTCCCATACAGCGGCGTCGGTAGATCCTTCCAGTTCTCGGTCTGGCGCCACCCAAACTTCGCCCCGACCTCCATCCGCCCCAGATTCACCCCCGCCACCACCCCGTAGTGAAACACCCCGCCGGCATCGAGGTACCAGCCATCCTTCGCATCGGAGTAATAGTTGTCCCGGTACCACTGGCTGTGAGTCAGATGGGTGATGATCGCCTTATCGAAGCCAAACTCTCCCGCGGCGTACCATCCGTGGCGGTACATCCCCAGAGTGCCGGTGAAGTCGGAACCAAAGTTGAGGGCCCGGTAAACCGAGTTCTCGGTTCCGCGGGTGATGAACGTGGCGCTTCCGGTAAGATGGATCGATCCGGCGTGCAGGATCGAGGTCTGCATTCCCAAGCGGGCCCGGAAGTCCCTGGTGTCGAAATGGGCCGCCGCCAGCCCGATGTCTCCCGTCAGCTGCACGTGATGCCCGAATACCTTGGCCACTCGGCCATATCCCGCCGTCGTCACCAACGATGGGTCGAGTCCGAAAGTGGTGTACACCCGGTTCCTCCCACCATCGAATCGGGCCACGTTCCACTGGGCCTTCAGTTCACCGGTCGCGCCGACCCAAAGCAAGAGTCCAGCGGCGATCGAAAGAGCCCGGTTCATCGCGCACCTCCCTCGAACACAGTCAGGTAGGCACGGATCTCGGTCACCACCCGCTCGGCTTTCACCCACGCCACGTCGTGACCCACTCCATCGACCACCGCCAGCGCGGCCCTGGGATACTTGTGGACCTGGCTCCGCTGCAGCGATTCGCCCAGCACCTCGCTGAGTGAGCCGGCGATGAACAGCACCGGCGTCTGGTACGAGGCCAGGTGATTGGTGAAGTCGTAGTTGAAGTCGCCGTGGCTGTTCTGCCCATCCTCCATGATGTACTTCGAAGCCGCCGCACCCATCCGCCAACCCGGCTCGGGGTCGGTCCTGCTGAGATGAAAGCGGGGCTGCCCGTCCCGCGCGCCCAGAGTGCGCTCGTAATCCATCCGCTCGTGATCGTCGGGCGAGAGGAACTGGCTGCTCCAGGCCAGATCATTGAGCCACTCGGCGCCGAGGTCGAAGTCGACGATGTCGTCTTTCAGGCGGTTGGCGGTGGCGCCGTCCAGCGGACCGGGCTCGATCAATACCGCGCCGGCCACTCGGTCGGGATGCTTGTTGATGTACGCCGTGGCCAGCATGCCGCCCCAGGAGACGCCGACCAGGTACACCGGCCGTCCCGGAGAATAGGCGTCGATCACGCTCTGCAGATCGGCGAGGTAGGTATCGATGGTGAGGGTGCTCTTGCCGACTCGCTTGGAAAGGCCGGCCCCTCGCTGATCGTAGAAGATCAGAAAGTGGCCGTCGTCCAGACCGTAGCCGCCGTAGGGATTCGCCAAGCGGAGCATTCCGCGGTAGTCGCCGCCCGGGCCACCATGAAGAAAGACAATGGCGGGATTGGCGGGGTTGCCCCTGGTCTCCAAATGCAGCCGGGTTCCGTTGATCTCGACCGCCGGAATAGTGGGATCTTCGGCCACCGTCCTGGGAACAAGGTTCCCCGGTTCGCCGGGTTCCATGGTGTCACAGGCAAGGACAGCGAGTCCCGCCAGGGCCATGACCGGCCATTTCAGATGTTGCATTCTCTTCTCCCTTGAGTTTCGCGGCCGGTGGTCGGCCGCTTCGGGGGCGAGAATAGGGTCCTGGAGGGGTCGGATCGACCGGGCCGATGGGATGGGACGTCCGGAAGGGCCGGGAGGACGGGCTAAGTCAGCAGTTGATCAGGAGTTGATGCGCTGGTGGCACGGAGTTCCGGAGCCACGGCTCACCACGGAGACACGGGGTTCCCTAAGCCAGCACGAAGAACAGACAATCAAAAACTGTCTCTTTGTGCTTTCCTTCGTGGACCTTTCGTGCATTTCGTGGCTCCGTGGCAGGCCGTGGCTCCGTTCCCTTCGTGTCGCTGACGAAGTCTACACCTGCAGTGACTGTCGGTACTCGGATGGTGTCCGTCCAGTCTGCTTCTTGAATACCAGGTTGAATGTCGACTTCGACGCAAACCCAGCCTCCAAGGCCAGGGCCAGTATCGTGACTCGGCTGGATTCCCCCGCGTCGATCCGGCGCTGAACTTCCCGCACCCGGAAGCCGTTCACGTAGTCGTAAAACGTCACTCCCAGTTCGCCATTGAGCACTTCAGAGAGCTTGTGCGGCGTGGTGGAGATCCGATCCGCGAGGTCCACCAGCGTCAGCTCAGAGTTCTTCCACGGCTGGTCCCGTTCCATCACCTGGGTCAGCTCTGCCTTCAAGCGTTCTGCCTCCCGATCGCCCAGGCCGGAGCGCTGATAACGGGGTGGGTCCTCGATGGAGGCAGTTGCCGTTTCGACGACCGGGATCGGATGCTCGGCCGTCTCGTACCGGAAGATCTCGGGCTGGCGCAATCCCATGTAGCCCACGGTGTACACCAGCACCGCGATTGCCAGCGAGACGTAGTCATCCTGACGTTCGATCCGGGCGATGCCGGCTGACTCGAGCAGCTGGAATCCCAGCGCCATCAGCCAGATCCCCGCGAATCCACCACCCAGCCATAACAGCCAGCGCAGGTTGACCCGCTCCAGGGACGAGTAGTTCTCCTTCAGCTGTTCGTGATGCCTCCGGAGAAACAGCATCGTGGCCGCTGCATAACTCATCCCCGAGACGAAGCGGAGCGGATCGAGGATGCGGATGAGCAGCGGCTCGTCTCCCTGCCGCAGTCGCTCGAACAGCGCCACCTTGCCCTCACCGCTCTGGAAATAGATCGGCAGGGCTGAGAGCACTACGATCACAAATGGCAATAAGTGAATCGCGTCACGCCTGGTAAATCGGCGAGAACGGTCGGCCGCTGTGAGCGCGTAGAGGTAGACCAGCGGCCCGTAGAGAAAATGGAGTGGATAGGAAAAGCCGAAGAAGTGAGGGTAGGCCGCCACCAGGCCGGCCGCGTAATACACGGCCGAGGCAAGGTGGATCGAGAACGTGAGTACCAGTATGGCAAGAAGACGATTGGCGGTTCGATTCTTCCGCCGAAACGCCAGCACTGCGGCGAGCAGAACCCCCTGCACTGCGCCGAGCAACGCGATGAGGTGAAGCCAGTCGACAGTCATCGGCGGCTAAACTGCCGTCCCACGAACGGACGGTCAATGGGAGCAGGAAACCTTTCCTCCGCGGTCCCGTTGAGAAAGCCTCGGTTCTCAGAGTGGCTCCCCGTTCGAAAGGTCAGAATCCGGTATGGAATCCGTGCTTCAGGATCTCCGCGTCGCGTTCCGCACCATGAAGAAAAATCGTGGACTTACCACTGTGGTGGTGCTCTCGGTGGGTCTCGCCATCGGAGCCAACACGGCGGTCTTCAGCGTGGTGAATGGGTTCCTGATTCGCCCCTGGGGCGTCGAAGACTTCGATCGAGTGGTGCGGGTCCGGCAAGACTTTGCCCAGCCGGGCCAGGCGCCCGATATCCGCGGTTTCCGGGCGGCCGATCTGGCTCTGTGGCAGCGCGAGAATACGGTATTCGAGTCCATGGCCGCTGGCACCGGCAACAGCGTGATCCTGAGTGACAAGGACGGCGCCGAGCGGATCTCGGCCGCCACGGTCTCCTGGAACTTCTTCCCGGTGATCGGGATCAAGCCGCTGCTGGGCCGTACCTTCTCGCAGGAGGAGGATGCGCCCAATCGGGATGACGCTGTGGTTCTTGGGTTTAGGATCTGGCAGAGTCGCTTCGGGGGGGATCCCGCGGTATTGGGCCGAGTGATAACTCTGAACGGCCGGCCCCACACGGTGATTGGTGTGATGCCGAAGGGGCTCAGGCATCCCTACGAGTCCGATATGTGGGTGCCGTTGGGTTATCGGGAAGACCCCGCAAGTAGCGATGAGTTCTACGTGCCCGCCAGGCTCAAGCCCGGTGTGACGGTCGAACAGGCCAATGCCGAACTGGATGCAATGGCTCAGCGGATCTATCAGGCCAATCCGGGCCCCAACGTTCCCACCGGCGCCAATGTGAACCTGCTGCGGCCGGAGATGCTGGGTGAGCTGACCCGAGTGCTCTATCTCCTTTCGGCTGCGGCGGTATTCGTCCTGCTCATTGCCTGCGCCAACATCTCCAATCTTCTGCTGGCCCAGAGTCTCAGTCAGGGAACCGAAGTGGCAGTGCGAACCGCGCTGGGTGCCAGTCGCGGCCGGCTGGTGCGGCAGTTCCTGACTTACAGCGTGCTGCTCTCTGCGGCAGGTGGGCTGGTCGGAGTGATACTCACTCTGTGGACCGTGAAGCCGCTGGTCGCACTGAGCCCGCTGTACGGCGCCGGCGAGTTCGACATCGAACCCCGGCTCGACCTGGCCACCCTCGGATTCACCTTTCTGATCTCGCTGACTGTGGGCGTGATTTTCGGTCTGATTCCCGCGTTCAGGTTGTCGAATGTCAGCCTGGTGGGGCCGCTCAAAGGCGGACGGGGCACCATGCCGGCGGCGACTCGGCGACTGCTTGGTTCCTTCGTCGTCGTAGAAGTTGCCCTGGCTCTGCTGCTGCTGGCCGGCGCGGGCCTGGTGTACCGGAGTCTGGAGAATCTTCGCAATGAAGACCGGGGATTCGATCGCACTAACGTGTTGAGCTTCGCGGTGACACTGCCCAACTCCACCTTCCCTCAAGCGGAACAAAAAGTGGGCTTCATCCGCGATGCGCTGGCGAGACTGAAAGAGGTTCCCGGGGTCGAGGCAGTCGGAGCCACCACGGTACAGCCGCTGTGGGCGGGATCGAGTCTGGCCGCGTTCGTTGTTGAGGGCAAGGAACCCAGCAGCTCCCGCGGCTACGAGTTGACCCACAGCCGCATCGTGACGCCCGGTTACCTCGAGACCATGAAGATCCCGCTGCTGGCAGGCCGCGATATCACCGAGGCAGACAACCAGACCGCTCCGGCTGTGGTCGTGGTGAGCAAGTCGATTGCGGACCGCTACTGGCCGGGAGAGAGCCCAATCGGCAAGCGAGTGAAGCGGGGACGGGCCGACTCGCAGGGGCCCTGGCTCACCGTGGTTGGTGTAGTGGGGACACTCAAGGAGAACCAGATCGTCGGCCTGCCAGACTCCGATGCCTGGTACCTGCCCTACGCCCAGTCCATTCCGGTCGATGGTCTGGACGAGCCGATGACGTTCATGCTCAAGAGCCGCTCAGCGGTTGCAACGCTGTTGCCCGCGGCTCGCACGGCAATCGCGAGCATCAATCGAGATCTGCCCATCTTCGATGTGCAGACTATGGAGCAGCGATTCTCCTACCGGACCCAGACCGAACGATTCAGCTCCCGGCTGTACGGATCGATCGGGGCGCTGGGCCTGCTGCTGGCCGCGATCGGGATTTACGCGGTGCTGGCCTTCATGGTGAATCAGCGGATGCCGGAGATGGGAATTCGTTCGGCGCTGGGGGCCAGGCCGAGTGAGGTGCGAATGCTGATTCTGCGGAATGCGATGTGGCTGGCGGGGAGCGGACTGGTCTTCGGTCTGGTCGCGGCGATGTTCCTGACCCACTTCCTGGGCGACTCGCTCTATCAGATCGGCCCGCGAGATCCGGTTACCTTCGGCTCGGCATTCCTGGTCGTCACCGCGACCGCGTTGATCTCGAGCCTCATACCGGCCAACCGGGCGGCGAAGGTCGATCCGGTGCGGGCACTCAAGTTGGAATAAAGGATGGCTCGGGAACGGCGCCACGAAGAACCCGGAGCCACGGCCTCACCACGGAGTCACGAAGGACTCGGAGCCTGCACGAAGGGTGAGTCGGACGTTCAAGCCTGGAGCGGTGAATACGTAACGGGGTTTTGGTGAACTAATCTCGCGTCAACTTCTGAGACGACCCTTCGCCTGAGATTAGTTCACCATAAATACAAGTTATCCGAGTGTTTCCTACTTCGTGTAACCTTCGTGAATTTCGTGACTCCGTGTTGAAGCCGTGGCTCCGAGACCTCCGTGTCGCAGAACAACAGGAGCTGGCTTAGGCCGTTTCCAGTTCCCCTTCGCCGGCCGCTTCCATCTGGCGTACAACCATCTGATAGTAAGTGCCGCGGGCAGTCACGAGCTCTTCATGGCTGCCCCGTTCTACGATACGCCCCTCCTCCATCAATAGAATCAGATGCGCCCGCCGGATGGTTGAGAGCCGGTGCGCGATCACGAAAGTCGTCTGCCCCGCCAGCAGGTCGGCCAGCGATTCCTGGATCAGCTGTTCGCTCTCGGTGTCCAGATTGCTGGTGGCCTCGTCCAGGATCAGAATCCTCGGCTGGGCCAGGATGGCCCGGGCGATGGCAAGCCGCTGGCACTGGCCGCCCGACAGCTTCACGCCCCGCTCACCGATGAAGGTCTCGTACTTGTCCGGCAACCGGTCGACGAACTCGTGCGCATTGGCCCGCCGAGCCGCGTCCTCGATCTCGGCCATGGTGGCATCGCGTCGGCCGTAGGCGATGTTGTCCCTTACCGAACCGTCGAAGAGAAAGACGTCCTGCTGCACGATGGCAAGCAGGTCGCGATAGGACTTGAGGTGGAATTCCCGGAGATCGGTACCATTGAGCAGAATCCGGCCCCGGGTAGGATCGTGGAATCGCGCCACCAGATCGGTGACGGTGGTTTTCCCCGCACCACTCCGTCCCACCAGGGCCACCACGCTGCCACCGGGGACGGTGACGTTGAAGTCCTGCACCACAGGGGTGCCCTCGCGGTACTCGAAGTCGACCGCCTCGAA
>CAZOES010000153.1:7883-10816 GCA_964578865.1 uncultured Gemmatimonadaceae bacterium
AGCATCACCCGGACATTGAGCAGCCGCTGGCGATAATCTTTGAAGGCTCCAATCAGGTTGGAGAGGATGATGACGCCGACGAAGGTGAAACCGGCGAGATGCAGTAGCTTGAGGCGGGTGGCCTGGTCGAGGGACGTCTTCAGCAGAACTCGGTCGATGATGAACCGCATGAAGAGTGGTTCGACCAGCTGCAGTCCAGCGACGAGAAGCGCGAGCAGGAAGACCAGCGCCAGCCCGGCTCGGTGAGGCCGAAGCCAGCGGAAATATTCGCGGAGATACTCCCGGCGTCGCCTTTTGGGCCCGGGTTCGGCCGGTTTTTCGTCCTGTTGTTCGGTGACCTGATCCAGCCGCTGCGCGAAGTAGTCCTGCCGGAACCGGCGGAAGCGTTCGCGCGATGTAAGAGGCATGCCAGGCTCCGGTGGGAGATCGCGACAGAATCTCTCCACCGAGTAGGGGCTGGCGCCACCCCCTCAAAGGTTTGGCGCCGCCCACTGCAGCAAAGTGACCGTTGGCTGCATGTTCCGAGGAAGGATGAGCCGGTCCGCGTCCATTTTTTGAAGGACTAAGCCCGCGGTCATGCGACACACTATATTTCGATCAGCCCCGCGACCGATGGCCATTCATTGCTGACCGATACCTCATCCTCCGCTGCTGATCGACAGACCCAGGCACTGCGTGAACTCAGCGGGGCCCAGCGCATGGCCCTGGCGCTGGAGATGAGCCAGGCCGCGAGGACACTGCTCACGGCGCGGCTTCGCAAGGATCACCCCACCTGGCCAGAGGCAGATATTGCCCGGGAATCCCTCCGCTTGATCCTGCCCGGAGCTGTACTGCCAGCCGCTCTTCGGTGAGCTCCGCCGGTCTCTTTGCCCGCATTGTCACTCGGCTCGACCAGGCCGGCATTCCCTACATGCTGACCGGCTCCTTTGCCGGTGCCTACCACGGGCGGCCCCGCGCGACGCAGGACATCGATTTCGTGATCGATCCATCCCCGGATCAGATTCGAGTGCTGATCCGCAGCCTGCCTGCCGGTGAGTACTATGCCGACGAAGCGGCGGCACTCGAAGCGCTGAAGCAGGAATCGCAGTTCAACGTGATTGATCTCGCCACCGGTTGGAAGGTGGATCTCATCTGCCGGAAATCCCGGCCGTTCAGCCGAATGGAGTTCGACCGGCGGATTTCAGCCGAGGTGGACGGGCAGAGGCTGCATATCGCTACGCTGGAGGACGTGATCCTCGCCAAGCTGGAGTGGGCCAAGCTGGGCGGATCCACCCGACAGCTGGAGGATGTCGCCGGACTGCTTACAGTGAGGCGCGGGGAACTTGACCGTCCTTACATCGAGCACTGGCTGGAGGCTCTGGGCGTCTCGGCTGAGTGGGCCGAAGCGCAGAGGATAGCCGCGGCGACCGAGCGGTAGCATCAGGAGTGTCGCTTCCCTTACAATAGAATCTCGCCTCGAAACATCATTACCGCCTCCCCCTCTACGGCCGAATGGATCGCGTTTCCTTCGCGCCAGGCGCAGGCACCGATCCTGCTGCTGCGACCCATCTCCACTCCCTGCAGAATTTCGACTGCTAGCTGCGGCGCGCTGCTGCGGGAAAGCAACAAGGCCACCAGCGCCGCGCTGGCGCTGCCGGTCGCGGCATCTTCCCAGGTACCTGCGAGTGGTGCAAACATCCGGGCCCTGATCAGGTCGGCTGATGACGGAGAGTAGAAGAAGAGCGACAATCTTCCCTGCAGTTCGGAGAATTGCTCCGCCATTCGCTGGAACGCGTCGAGCTGGGGCCGGGCCTCGCTCAGCGCGGCCGAGGACACCTGGGCCAGGACGAATGGCATTCCCACCGAGGCGACTATTGGGGGATGAACACTCGATTCGACCGAGCCTGCTGCGATTCCAAGACAGGCCGCGATTCCATCGACCGGAAGCACCACTCCAGTACTAAGGGATTGTGGCGCAACGATCGATGCCCCACGGGGTTCGCCCTCAGCTGATCGCACCACTTTCACTTCGACCAGTCCCGCCTTCTCCTCAAACCTCAGCAGCTCCGGCAATCCTGGTCGAATCGACGCCAGCACATAGGCAGTACCGACGTTGGGGTGCCCGGCGAATGCCATCTCGTGGGTCCGATTGAATATCCGGACCCGGGCAGTGTTGGCCGGGTTGTCAGGGGGAAACACGAAAGTGGACTCGCTGTAATTGAACTCGGCCGCGAGTCGTTGCATCTGAGCGTCGGTGAGGCCGTCGGCGTCGGGGACGACGGCGAGGGGATTTCCGCCGAAGGGCTGATGGGTGAAGACGTCAAGGGTGAAGTAGTGGTAGGTTTTCATGTCGTTAGCGAGGATTCAGCCAGAAGCTCATCATGATTATTACTGTAAGAACCGCACCATATCCAGTTCGGCGAGGACCCAGCCTGAGAGGCGAACATGGGAGACACTTTGCTGATCGCCAAGCTCACGTTAATGGTGCTTCATGCCGTGGTGGCTGCTAAAGTCCCCCCAGCGGAAATTCAGTGGCGTTTCGCGGGCGGCGAAGCGGTGTTGACGGAGCAGAATTTCCTGGATTCGCTCACCCGGGTTCAGCTTCCAATTGAGGCCAACGTGGAAATTTCCGGCGTCACTGCGATTGTCGAGATTGAAGATCTCTCAGAGGTATATCGCCTACTGGCGCGACGGAGAGCCACCAGGTACGACAGTCTGCTTACCAAGTATCAAAGCGTGCGACCCGCTGGCACCGTGGTTCAAGTGACCGCCGGGGATAGAATCATGGAAGTGCCTTCCAAAGTCTTTCTCGAATGGGTCAGATCGGTTCGAGTCTCTGGCACCTGGAGTGGTCTTGGAGATCCAGCTCCAGATGCGATGGCCGATATCCTGGCGAGTTTTACGGCCGCTGGCGACTGACGGCGCCGAGGTCCGGCAATCCCGCTGCTTTCCGT
>CAZOES010000154.1:0-10771 GCA_964578865.1 uncultured Gemmatimonadaceae bacterium
TCGCGCGGTGTATGTGGTACGCAATCCGGACAAGCTGCGGCACCTGAAGACGGGTCAGTGAACAGCTGTTCTTCACCGCAAAGGCGGAAAGTCGCGAAGGGGCTGTTGCATTAGTCAGCCCGTCCTGCCGAACAGTCTCTGCCCTATGGTGGGCCGTTTCCAGATGAGGGAAGCCCAGCTGACAATGTTTGCGATGTCAACGCCATCACATTTGTCGCAACAGCCCACTGCACGCACGCTTCTGTTCCCCCGGGAGAACAACCATTCCACGATCCTGACGGATAGCGGCTTGGGATACACAGGCCTCTCCTCTTCAAAGTACCGCAGGATCGCGTAGCGGAAGCACATATGTCGTGCTTCAGCCCGCTTCACCATCTGGTCGATACGATGGTACCGAGCCTGGCGGGCAGCCTCCCCTCCTTCCGGGTCGAGCTTACTGCTCTCGACCGTCTTATCAGCCATGAAGGTCAGCAAGCGAGCGTCTCCGGGCCCGGTGAACAGAAGCGCCACCGAGGGCTGGCCATCCCGTCCGGCCCGTCCGAACTCCTGAAGGTAGTCCTCGACCGAGGCAGGGCATTGCCAATGGACCACCAGCCGCACATCGGGCAAATCGAGTCCCATGCCAAAGGCGCTGGTGCAAATGACTGCCGGCGCAGCCGGCTCCAGACGCCCAGCAAAGCGACCGAGCAGGACGTCACGGTCATTGGCGGTACCGAGCTTGGAATGGAAAAATGGGAGGTCGACGCTGACTGACCGAAGCCCTTCGTGGAGTTTCTGGCCGACCTTGACGGTGGGTACAAAGAGCATGGCCCGGCCCGATGGCATCAGCCTGAGGAGATCGGCTATGACTGCATAGCGCCTCTTGTCCTCCACGTCATTCAAGCGCGCGATCGCGATGTTGGGGCGATTTACTCCGCTAACCACTACTCGGGCGTCAGCGATCCCGAGCGATTGCAGGATCCGCTTCTGACTCTCAACTCCTGCAGTGGCGGTAAAGGCCAGCACTGGGGGTTGTCCGAAAGCGCTTCGCACCGAGCCCAATTCGCCGTAATTGGGCCGAAAGTCCTTGCCCCACGAATCGATGCAGTGCGCTTCGTCAACCACGAAGTAGCTCGGCTTCGCCCTCCGGATCTCCTCGATCTCAACCTGCCGTACCATCCCTGGATCGAACCGCTCCGGGGTGCAGAAGAGAAACTTGACTGCATGATCCCGGAGAAGCCCGTATCTCAGCTTCTTCTCGGCAGGTCCCAGGTCGCCGTTGATAAAGGTGGCCGGAATGTGCCGACGTTGGAGGCCGGAGACCTGCTGATTCATCAAGGCCTTTAGCGGCGAGATGACGAGGCCGTGCCCAGGACTGAGCAGGATCGGAGCTTGAAAGCAAAGAGACTTGCCCGATCCGGTGGCGCTCACGAACAGGACCGACTCTCTCCGGAGGGCGGAGAGGATGACTTCAAGTTGATTAGGTCGCAGCCGACTGACGCCAAGGACACGTAGTACGGTTCCGAGCGACTCGTCGACGCCGGTGATGTCGCCCCGGCGATCCAGCCACTTGGCGAACCTCAAGCCCCACCGTTCGATTGTCCTTCGAGCGAGACCTGCCTGGAGGTTGGGATGTCGTGCCGCGTGGCAGCCGTCGCAGAGGGTTATGAGGTTGGCGGGCTCGTCCAAGCCGCCGGAGGCTCTCGGGATTAGGTGGTGGACGTCGGCTTCGCCGGCGGGGCAGAGCACCCCGCATTCTCTGCAACGCCTGTCGTCGCGGGCGAGGACGATTGCGCGGACTTGGCGCCAGTGGTCGTAAGCCTCGGCGGAGCGTAAAGGGTGCATCGGTAAGTATCACGGGCTAATAAAAGAAAGGTCCCCACAGGGTGCTTGGGGTCTTCGTCTTCGGAGAGCGCCGTGGAGTTCCTGTCATGACAATTCGGGGCGATAGCGTGTGCCCAGAACGCCTAACTAAGAGCCAAGTTGTATAAGCAAGCGCCGAGGCGCAAGCAGGCCAGTCATCTGTAATTCGCGCGGCCTCACAACGGGATCGTGCCTTGTTGCGACCCATAACCCTGACCCTTGCCCTCATCTTTGTCCCGCATCACCTTCCCCCCGATCCTCTCCCGAACACCCGACACAACCCGGCAGCCTCTACCGCCCACTAGGCCACTAGCCGACTCGCCCACTTCTTCTTCCCCCCATGCCCACCCTCCTCCTCATCAACCCCACCGCCGGCCGAGGCCATGCAGGCCGTGTAGCCGATGAGGCCGAACGCGCCGCGAAGGAGGCTTGGGGCGAGGTCACCCGGGTCGAGACCACCAAGGCCGGCGACGCGGTCGAATTAGCCTGCCGGGGTGTGATGGCTGGCGCCGAGCGGGTCCTGGTACTTGGCGGGGACGGGACCCTGCACGAGGCGGCCAACGGCCTGCTCAAGGCCCAGGTCGAGAAGCGCCCACCGATCGCCATCCTGCCAGCCGGTACCGGGAACGATTACGCCAAGATCACCGGCACGGTGAAGCTCTCACCCTCCGAGGCGGTCCGGCGTTTGGTCCGGGGTACGGTCCGGGTCTTCGACGTGGGTGAGGCCTGGGGCGAATATTTCATCAACTCGGTGGGCATTGGGTTCGACGCCGAGGTGGCTCGGGTGATCAATCACTCGAAGAAGGGGAGTGGGCTGGCGGCGTATGTCGGGGCGGTACTCAAGGTTCTGCGGGATTTCGACTGTTTCGAGGCCCGGATTACCGCAGATGACACAGATTTCACGGACCGCTTCCTTCTATTAGAAATCGGGATCGGGCCGTCGGTGGGGGGAGGGTTCAGGCTGACACCCTTCGCCAAGTGGGATGACGGTCTGCTCGACATCTGCGCCATCGAGCGGCAGACGAAACTGGGGATTCTGACTAAACTTCCTCTCGCCGTGATCGGCAAACACACCGGCCTCAAGGCGGTCCGGAGTTTCCGCACCACTCGGCTTTCGGTTGAGTCATTGAACGGTACTCTACACGCCCAATTCGACGGGGAAACCCGAGAGGTGTCTGGCCGGATGGATATCGAGATAAGGCCTGGTCTTCTGCCGGTGCTGGTCGCCCACGCATGAACGCCCGCCGTCATTTCGCCAGTGACAATTACGCCGGCGTACACCCCGAGGTCCTCCAGGCCATAACCGAGGCCAATGTGGGCCACGCACCTTCCTATGGAACCGACCTCTGGACCGAGCGGGCCCAGGCGATTTTCCGGGAACAGTTCGGCCCCGCGACCCGCGCCTTTCCAGTCTTCAATGGCACCGCCGCCAACGTGCTGTGCATCCAGGCGGTGACCAAGCCCTACCAGGCAGTGATCTGTTCCGACGGGGCCCACATCAATGTGGACGAGTGCGGCGCCCCGGAGCGGTTCAGCGGCTGCAAGCTGATTCCCTGCGATACCAGGGACGGCAAGCTTCGCCCGGCGGATGTGGTGGGCAAACTCACCGGCATCGGTGATGAGCATCGGGTCCAACCGCGAGTCGTCTCGATCACCCAGGCCACTGAGCTGGGCACGGTCTACAGCGTCGCCGAGGTAAAGGCGCTGGCCGAGACGGCCCACGCCAATGGACTGCTGCTTCATGTGGATGGCGCCCGGCTGGCCAATGCGGCGGTGGAGCTGGGAGTGACTCTGAAGCAGATCACCACCGATGCGGGTGTCGACCTCCTCTCCTTCGGTGGCACAAAAAACGGACTGATGGGCGCCGAAGCCGTCGTGTTTCTGGAAGGCAATCGGGAGACGGGAGACGGGAGACGTGAGACGGGAGACGTGAGACGTGAGACGGGGAATCACGGAGAGTTTTTGTATATCCGGAAACAGGCAATGCAGCTCGCGAGCAAGATGCGCTTCCTCTCGGCACAGTTCGTAGCACTCCTGGGCACCGATCTATGGAAGAGAAATGCCCAGCACTCCAACCGGATGGCCAAACTCCTGGCCGAGAAGCTCAACGGTGTGTCCGGCGTCACCATTACGCAGCCCGTCCAGGCCAACGGGGTGTTTGCCACGGTTCCGCCCGAGCATATTCCGGCCTTGCAGGAGCGGGCGTTCTTTCTGGTGTGGAATCCCGCGATTTCGGAAGTGCGGTGGATGATGTCGTGGGATACGACGGAGGGGGATGTGGAGGAGTTTGTGCGGGCGGTGAAGGAGATAGTCCGGTGAAGGGGCAGACGGTCAAGACGGTCGAGACGGTCAAGACGGTCGCGTATAAGACGGTCGCGACGGTCGCGACGGTCGCGGGTCTTTGGGTGAGTTCACTGTCAGCCCAGGACACCACGCGGGTTCGACCAGACTCGACGATGCCGGCAACTCCACCGACTCCGACCGTCCCGACCGTCTCGACCGTCTCATCACCGGACTCGAACGACCTCAGGCCTCCGGTGTCCCCCATGGGCGCCATGTGGCGCTCCATCCTCATCCCCGGCTGGGGCCAGGCCAAGCTCAACCGCAAACTCACCGGCGCCTTGTTCATCGCCTGGGAAGGCGTGACCCTGGGAATGAGCATGAAGACCACCCAGGAACTGCGCTACATGCGGCGCACCGATGCAGCCAGTGTCAGCAACAAGCGCAAAGAGCGGGAAGACTGGCTGGTGTTGCTGGCCTTCAATCATCTCTTCTCGGCGATCGAAGCCTACGTCTCGGCCCATCTGTTCGACTTCCCCAAGGATCTCGACATCAAAGCCGCGCCGGTGCCTGGTGGCGGCATCGGCGCGTCGGTCTCTCTTCCGTTCCGGGTCCCGTGAATCCAGCGCCGATCGGCATCTTCGACAGCGGCATCGGTGGGCTCACCGTGGCGCGGGCGATCTACGAACGGCTGCCGGGGGAGTCGACCATCTACTTCGGCGATACGGCCCGGGTGCCCTACGGACCCAAGTCACCCGAAACCGTGCGGCGCTATAGCCGGGAGATCCTGCAGTGGCTGCTGGGGCAGGGCGTGAAGATGGTGGTGATCGCCTGCAATACCAGCACGGCTCACGCGCTGGGGACGCTGCAGGCGGAGTCGCCGGTGCCGGTGATCGGGGTGATTGAACCGGGCGGCAAAGCGGCGGTGGGTGCGACCCGCGGCGGACCGGTGGGTGTGATCGGCACCGTGGGCACCATCGCCAGCAACGCCTACGCCCGAGCGATCAAGAATCTCAAACCCACACTTAGAGTGGAGCAGCGGGCCTGTCCGCTGTTTGTGCCGCTGGTAGAAGAAGGCTGGTTCGATCACAAGGCGGCCGAGCTGATCGCTCAGGAGTATCTCGCGCCTCTCAAGGATGCGCATGTCGATGTACTGGTGCTGGGCTGCACCCACTATCCGCTGCTCAAACCGCTGCTCGGGAAGGTGATGGGCCCCGATGTGAAGTTGATCGACAGTGCGGAAGAAACGGCTCGGGTGGTGGCGGCGACGCTGGAAGAGAAGGGGCTGACCGCGCCGGCAGGAGCGCCGGTGTATCACCGCTTTGTGGTGAGCGACGACGAGCCGCGGTTCCGAGCGGTGGGGTCGCGGTTTATCGGTGAGAAACTCACTTCGGCTGAAGTTGTTGCTCTGGGTTAGGCGGCAAGGCGGCTAGGCGGCAAGTGTCATCCCGACCGGAGTCCGAGCGTAGCTCGGACGGAGTGGAGGGATCTCCGACTCCAGGTTCCCGCCAGGTCTGACTCGGAGATCCCTCGCTGCGCTCGGGACGACATGCCGCCCTGCCGCCTTGCCGCCTAACTGCCCAGTTCCCGCATGGTCTCCATGAAAGCCCGCCCCTCTTCGTCGATTTCCGGCCCAATCGAATCGAGCAGCGCCGACCACTCGGCCTGAGATCGCCCCATCGCCCGGTAATACTCCCGGGTCAGATCCAGCACATCCTCGAAGGCCGGGACCTTCCGGATCCCCCAGAAGCTCGCGTCGGTGATGTGATGATGGGTGTACCACCCCATGAGCTGCCGCTCCAGCAGGTCCAGCCCCCGCTCGTCGCACTTGCCGGCATCCTTCAACAGCCGGGCAAACATCAGTTTCTTCTGAAAAAAGGATGAAGTCTCAGGGGCGTCCTGGTGGGCGTAGCTCAGATCGAAGACCCGCTGCCAGGAGGCGTGGGCTTCTTCAATCGACCCGACTTTGACCTCGGCCATGGCCTGATTGAAGTGATCTTCGGGGATCTGGCTGTCCCTGGCGGCGGTAGTGAAGGCGGTCAGGGCCTCGGGCCAGCGCTCCCCGAAATAGTTGGCCAGCCCGATGTAGCTGTGGGCTTTACGCCTGGCATCGCCGGGCAGATCGGGCAGTGCAGTCTGCAGCAGATTGACAGCCTGGTCGGTCTGGCCGGCGCGGATTAAGGCCACCGCATCCGCGAAGACCGCAGATTCGCTCATGGGTCGAGCAGCCTTGGTCGAAAGATCGGGGGGACAACGGGTTCTGTATGAAAATACCTTCCCGGAAAGGGTAACCCATTTCGGGCTTTCTCCGCCAACCCCCCAAATGCGGTACCGCATTTCACCCAACCCGATACAAATATGGCTCTTGACGAGTTCTGAAATCGGTTGCAGAATCTCCCAGCCAAGTGGGTTCTGGAACCCGGATTACGTCCGGCGCCCGTGCCTCCAGGACCCGACTCCTCAATCGATCCAACTCGTCGTCCAAGGGAAATTCAGCACCAGTCTACCGAAGGTGCATCCATTCCATTTGACGGGCACTGGCACATCCATGCCGGTCTTCGGTGGTTTTCTGCTATACAGTCGGTTGCATAACGCGCTCATCCTTGAAAGGAAGCACGCACCATGAGCCTACGGTTACGGACCAGTATCAGCGTGCTCTTGCTGTCGCTGCTGGTTTCGGCGGCGCACGCGCAGGGCCAAACCGGGAGTGTCCTGGGCCACATCACCGATGCCCTGACGCAGAAGCCTCTGCAAGGGGTGACGGTATCCATTGGGGTCCGGACCACTACTTCCAAGCCGGACGGCAGCTACCTGCTGACTGGTGTCCCGGCGGGGGCCGATAGCATCCACGCCCGGATGATCGGGTACGCGCCGATCAGTCAGGCGATCGAACTGGCAGAGGGCCAGTCGCTGATTGCCGACCTGGTGATGAACGCCCAGGCGGTCAACTTGTCGGAGATGGTAGTGGTGGGTTACGGCGAGCAGCAGGCCGGCAACATCACCGGGGCGGTGACCAACGTGACCGCTGAGGAGTTCAACAAGGGCCGGATCGTCAGTCCCCAGGAACTGATCCAGAGCAAGGTGGCCGGCGTCCAGGTGGTTGAGAACAACGAACCGGGCGGTGGAACCACTATCCGGATCCGGGGTGCCACCTCGATCAACGCCAGCAGCGATCCGCTCTTTATCGTCGATGGCGTGCAGCTGGGCAGCGCCGGTACCGGCATCTCCGGTGGCCGCGATCCGCTGAACTTCATCAACGCCGATGACATCGCCAGCATCACGGTGCTCCGGGACGCCTCGGCGGCCGCGATTTACGGCGCCAACGCCGCCAACGGCGTGGTGCTCATCACCACCAAGCGCGGGACTGCCGGCCAGAAGCCCAAATTCGAGTACAGCGGGACCGTTTCGGCTTCCAGCATTACCCGGCTCCCCAGCATGCTGAACGCCTCCCAGTTCCGGACCGCGGTGCTTGCCAATGCCGATACGGCCCAGTCGAACCAGTTGCTCAACGCCAACACCAATTGGTTCGACCAGGTGGACCGGACCGCCTACGGGCAGGAGCAGAACTTCGCCTTGTCGGGGGCGGGAACCAGCAGCGACTATCGCTTCTCGGTGAACTACCTCGACCAGAACGGCGTGATCGACGGAACCACCACCAAGCGGGTCACCCTTGGCGCTTCCTACAACCAGCGGCTGGCCAGTGACCGGCTGAACCTCCGGTTCAACGGCCGGGGCTATCGCGCGGCCGACGACTTCACTCCCGGCGGAGTGCTTTCCAATGCCGCCCAGATGGGGCCGACCCAGCCGATCAAGGATGCCAGCACGGTGACCGGGTTCTATAACTGGCCCAGGAATCAGCTGGCCTCGGCCGACAACCCGGTGGAGATTCTCAAGCTGGCCAAGGACAACAGCACCACCTACCGGGGCATCGGCAACGTCCAGGCGACTTACGATCTGCCCTGGGTCGCCGGATTGAGCGTGAACGGCAACCTCGGATTCGATGCCACCAAGGCCGAGCGGGTGACCTTCCGGCCGGGCAACATCCACTCCGAAACCAAGAATGGGCACTTCGGCGATTACTTCCGGAGCAACCCGACTCAGCTCAGCACCCTGTTCGAGTCCTACCTGAGCTATGCGGTGCCCCGCCCGGTGGGGCCCGGCCTGCTGGACCTGACGGGAGGGTACTCGTACTCCCACTCTCATTCCGAGTTCCCCACGATTCACGCCGAGTCCCTGGCGACCAACCTGCTGGGCGAAGACGGAATTCCCTCGGCCAAGACTACCACGGGATCGCTCAACGTCATCGACGCCAAGCTGATCTCCTTCTTCGGCCGGCTGAACTACAACGTCAACGACCGGTACCTGGCGGCCGTCACCCTCCGCCACGACGGATCTTCCCGGTTCGGCACCAATAACCAGTGGGGCACTTTCCCGTCGGTCGCGCTGGCCTGGCGTCTGTCGGAAGAGTCGTTCCTCAAGGGAATTCCCAAGCTGTCCGACCTCAAGCTCAGGGCATCCTGGGCTCGCACCGGCAACCAGTCCTTCGGGGATTACCTCTACACCTCGACCTATCTGCCGGGAGACGCCCAGGCCCAGTACTGCTTCCAGTTTGAGGGCTGTGTCAGCACCATCCGTCCGAGCGCCATCGACCCCAACATCAAGTGGGAGTCGACCCGGTCGGTGGATATCGGCCTGGATTTCGGGTTTGCCAACCAGCGGATCACCGGCACTATCGACTGGTATCACAAGAAGACCACGGACCTGATTTTCTCGGTCCCGGCGGCTTCCGGTACCGTGCCGGGTGACTTCGTCACCACCAACATCGGCAGCATGCGGAACTCCGGCCTGGAGATCGGTCTGAGCGCCAAAGTGCTTCAGCCGGCGGGCGGCGGGCTCACTTGGACCGCCGACTTTACCTACTCCAGCAATCGCAACAAACTGACCGAGATCACCCCGTTCGGAGGGGCGGCCCAGCAAATTCTGGTGGGCGGCATTGCCGGCGGCGTAGGCCAGACCATTCAGGTGCTCCGCCCAGGGTACCGGATCAACTCCTTCTTCGTCTACAAGCAGCTGTACGACGCGCAGGGGAAGCCGATCCAGGGTGGCTATGCCGACCTGAACGGCGATGGGATCATCAACCAGAACGACCTCCGGCCGTTCCACGACCCGGCCCCCAAGTTCATTCTGGGACACACGTCCTACTTCACCTACCGCAAGTTCGACATGAGCTTCACGCTCCGCTCCTATCTGGGCAACTACGTCTATAACAACGTGGCCTCCAACCTGGGGGTCTACGCCGAAGTGACCCGGGCCTCCCCGTACAACCTTCACAAGTCGGTCCTGGAGACCGGTTTCACTACACCCCAGTACTTCTCTGATTATTATGTTGAGAAGGCGTCTTTCCTGCGGATGGACAACATCACCTTGGGCTACTCCTTTAACCTGAGAAATCAGGCGGCCCGGGTCTTCGGAACGGTGCAGAACGCCTTTACCATCACTGGCTACAGCGGGGTTGACCCGACGGCCGGACTCAACGGAATCGACAACAACATTTACCCGCGCTCTCGCACCTTCAGCGGCGGGCTGAGCCTCCGGTTCTAGAGCGCTAACGACCTTTCGGACTCGATCACTCGAGAAGGGGACGGGAAAATGATTCCCAGCGTAAAGAAGGTGTTGTCGGTGAGTGCCGTGCTGATGCTGGTGGGGGTGGGTGCTTGCACCGATCCTTCGGTATCGCCGTCCAGCACCATCACCGAAGAAAACGTGTTCAAGGATCCGGCCTCGTATCTGGCGTTTCTGGCCAAGATGTACGCCGGCATGTCGACTACCGGCCAGAAGGGTCCGGCCTGTCCCGGCGATCAGCCGGCGTGCAAGGACATCCAGACCATCAACGACGAAGGCTTCTCCCAGTACATGCGGTTGTACTGGGAGCACCAGGAACTGCCGACCGACGAGGCCGTGCTGGCCTGGAACGACGGCCCGGTACAGGAGTTCAACGGGCAGACCTGGGGCTCGAGCAACGCCTTCCTCGGGGCCATGTTCGCCCGGGTCTACCTGCAGGTAGGTTGGGGCAACGAGTTCCTCAAACAGACCACCGATGACAAGCTGTCGTCGCGGGGCGCCAGCCCGGATCTGGTGACCAAGGTCCACGGGTATCGGGCCGAGGCCCGGTTCCTCCGGGCCCTGGCCATGTGGCACGGTCTCGATCTCTTTGGCCCGATCATGGTGGTGACGGTGAACAATCCCACCCCGCCAAAGCAGAATACCCGGCAGGAAGTGTACGACTTCATCGTCTCTGAACTGACCGCAATCACCGACGGCTCCGGCCCGGACCAGCTGGCCAGCGCCGGACCGACCACCTACGGCCATGCGACCACGGAAGCGGCGCAGATGCTGCTCGCCAAGGTCTACATGAATGCCGAGGTTTACACCGGGACCCCGCACTACACCGAGGCGATGACGGCGGTCCAGGCGGTCATCGCGGGGCCGTTTACCATCGATCCCAACTACCGCCACCTGTTCATGGCGGATAACAACACGTCAGCGGAAATCATCTTCCCGGTGACCCAGGACGGGATCCACAGCACCAGCTATGGCGGGACCACTTTCCTGACCCACGCCTCCTGCGGTGGAGCCATGGCCAACGCCG
>CAZOES010000155.1:0-10699 GCA_964578865.1 uncultured Gemmatimonadaceae bacterium
GAGGCCGAACCGGGCGCAGATGGTTGCGGTGGCGACACCGTGCTGCCCCGCGCCAGTCTCGGCGATGATCCGGCGCTTCCCCATCCGCCGAGCCAGCAAGGCCTGGCCAATGGTGTTGTTGATCTTGTGAGCGCCGGTGTGGTTGAGATCTTCCCGTTTGAGAAAGACCCGGGCGCCGGCGGCCTGAGAGAAGCGGCCTGCTTCCACCAGCAGCGAAGGCCGGCCCACAAAATCCCGGAGCAGCTGCTCGTACTCTCCCCAGAAGGCCGCGTCGGTGCGGGCCGCGTCGTATAACGCAGCCAGCTCATCCAGCGCCGCTATCAGTGTCTCTGGCACGTAGCGGCCGCCGTAAGCGCCGAAGCGCCCGCCGACGGACCGCTCGCGAGGGAGGGTCACAGCCACCGCAGGACCTCCAGAAATCGGGCAAGCTTGTCGTGATCCTTGATGCCGGGAATCTGCTCGACTCCCGAGGATACGTCTACCGCATCGGGACGCACCTGACGCACCGCGTCGCCGACTGAATCGGGCGTCAGCCCACCGGCGAGGATCATGGTATGACCGGTCAGACGTTCCCGCGCAGCACAGGCTAACTGGAGAGAGAGCTGAACTCCGGTTCCACCCAGCCGGCCTTCGACTCGCGGCTCAACCAGCGCCGGGACACCGAGCTGTCGGGCCACATCGAGTTTCGGCAACTCCGTCTGGTTAGCCAGCCGGGCCACCATGAACACTTGCATTCCGGCCCGGGTGAGCGACTCGATCAGGGCCGGGTCCGGCTCCCGATGAAGCTGGGCTCCGGCCAGCCCGCTCTGGTCCCGTATCTCTAATATCTCCCTGTCGGTCTGTGAGCTAAAGACCCCAAAGACAGGAACTTGGCCAGCCACGCCGACCACACTCCTGGCCTGGGCCACAGTGACCTGTCTGGGCCCCCCGGCGAAGACCACGCCGAGATAGCTGGCACCGAGTCGAACCGCGGCCGCCGCATCGTCGACTCGGGTCAGTCCACAGATTTTCGCTGGGATCACCCTATCGGCCTCGTCGAGGCACCGAGGAGACTGCCGTCACCATGGAAGACGGGTCCGGAGAAGAGGAGAGAGCGGTTCCAATAAGGACGCCGTCCGCGCCGGCTTCCGCGGCCCGAATCACATCGGCTTCCGAGGCCATCCCGCTTTCCGCGATAGCCACCACCTCTCGAGGAATCCGGGCGAGTAGCGCCCACGCCGCCGGGATGTCGATGTGAAAGTTGTCGAGGTTACGGCTGTTGATACCGACTATCGTCGCTCCGGCCGAAAGGGCCCGGTCCAGCTCGCGGGCATCGTGGGCTTCGACCAGGGCCTCGAGGCCCATTTCCCTGGTCGCCTTCAGGAGCTCGATAAGGCGGGGTTGTGTGAGCGCCCTCACAATCAGGAGGACCGCCGACGCACCGGCCGCCCGGGCTTCCGCAATCTGGAGCTCATCGAGAATGAAGTCTTTGCGCAACACGGGTATGGCTACCACACCCGACACCCCCCTCAAATCCTCTAAAGACCCACCGAAAAACGGCCCATCGGTAAGGACCGAAACCGCGCAGGCCCCCGACTTGGAATAAGTCGAAGCGTGGGCGACCGGGTCCAAATCCTCACTTATAGCCCCTGCTGATGGCGACTTACGCTTCACTTCCGCAATCAGGGCGATCCGCTTCCGGTCCCAGGCCGAGAGCAAAGGAGGGGGGATCGGAACCCGAAGGGCGCTGGCCTCGATTTCGCTTCTCTTCGCCCGAAGAGAACCAATAGAAGCCTGAGTTGAGGCGAGGATGCGCTCTAAGGTCGTGGGCATCTTGCTCTTCGGTCGCTATTCGGGTACATTAATTCGGAGTTCATTCGGTCACACAAGGGAGAGCCCAGATGCCGCTCACCAAGCGCCAAAGCGAGATCCTCAAATACCTGCAGGAGCATATCCGCGACCGCGGGTACGCGCCAAGCTTCGAGGAGATTGCCGAGCACTTCACCTTCCAGTCCCTGGCGACGGTGCATGAGCACCTGACCAACCTGGAGCGGAAGGGCTACATCCACCGGACCCACAACGAGAGCCGCGCCATCGAGGTGCTGCCTCCCAAAGGCCAGGCGGGTGCCACCGAGATCCCGATTCTGGGTAAGGTCGCTGCCGGTACCCCGATCGAATCCATCATGAACGGGGAGACCATCTCGGTTCCCGATACCCTCCTGCCCCGCCGCGGTCCCAACTACGCCCTCAAGGTTCAGGGCGAATCCATGATCGAAGATCACATCATGGACGGGGACTTCGTGGTGGTGCACGGGAAACAGGCCGCGGAAAACGGCGAGATGGTAATTGCGCTGGTTAACGGCGCGGAAGCGACCGTGAAACGATTCTATCGCGAGCCGGGTGGTTGGGTCCGGCTGCAGCCCGCCAATGCCACGATGTCACCGATGCGCTTCCAGGAGCGCGACGTGTTGATTCAGGGCGTGGTGGTCGGGGTGATTCGGAAGTATTAGGCGGCTAGGCGGCAAGGCGGCAAGGCGGATAGCGAACGTCCCTCAAGAATCTCCAAGGGACGTTTTGTTTGATCCACATTTTCCTTCAGATCTAGCCGCCTAGCCGCCTAGCCGCCTAGCCGCTCGCCCGGCGTCGCTTCGATCTTCCCCCCACTCACCCAGAGAAACGCCAGACCCAGAAGAGTCCAGGCCAGCTCCCGCAGCCGAATGACGACGGCGGCGAAGACTCCATGCTCCGGGGCGAGGCCCAGCAGTTTGAAGACGAGGAAGAGGCCGCCTTCCCGGGCCCCCAGCTCGAAGGGCAGGAAGAAGAACAGATTGGCAAAGGTGGTACTGAGGGCAGTGGCCACAAATGCGGTGACCGGCCTGGCGCCGAGCCCCAGCCCCCAGAAGATGATGCAGATCTCGGCGACGTTGAGAAACCGGGCGATGTACTCGATCAGGAGAGCCCGCCAGAAAGCCCCGGGGTGCTCGTGGTACATCGTGGTGATCTGGCGATCGAGTTCGCGGAGGGATTCCCGTTTCTTCTCCATCGGCCGCGCCAGCCGGCGGATGCCCGGAATCGCCAGCAATAGATCGAGCCCAGCCTCGAGAATCCCCTCCTGGTGTCTGCGAATAAGGAACCAGGACACCACCCCGCCCATCACCAGCGTCACCCCGAACATGGCGTAGGCCGCGGGACTGTTGGGAAGGAGCCAGAAGGCGGGGACCAGGGCGGTAAGCACGAAGAGCATGTGGGCCAGCGAAAACAGCAGCCGATACTGCACCACCGAGCCGACCGCTCGCTTCCCCCCCAGCCATTGAGCCACCGCAGCCGCGCGATAGGCCTCGCCGCCCAGACCGGCGGCCGGTGTCACGTAGTTGAGTGCGAAGCTGGTGACGGTGATGAACCAGGTGCGCCAGATGCCTGGTCGAGCCGGCTCGACCGAGAGCAGGGTCCGCCATCCGGCAGCATTGGCGAAATAGACCACCGCCCACACCCCGACGACTGGTACCAGCAGCCAGCCGGCAGTCGCGAGATGGGCCAGCAGCACCGGCATTCCCACCTGGTGAATGACCAGGAGGGCAAGGGCAAGGCCAAAGAGAAAGAGGGCGAGACGGAGTTTGAGGGACACTAGGCGGCTAGGCGGCTAGGCGGGTAGGCGGGTAGCATTGCCGCTAACTCGTCCGATTCCGGAGACGCTGGAGCACTTGGGCTGCGCGACCAGAGGATAGCGCCTCGTCCGCCAGCTGCACGGCGGCGGCGTAGCTGGGAGCGAGACCGGCGACGTAGATCCCGGCGGCGGCGTTCAGCAACACCGAGCGCCGGGCCGCTTCGTCGCTCTGCCGGTTGAGCAGCCGGGTGATTCGCTCGGCGTTGTCGGACGGCACGCCGCCCGCCAGTTCATCGAGTGCCCGCCACTCGAGGTGGTATTCGCCCGGTTCCAGACGCCACTCGGTGATGTTCCCGCCAACGACCTCCCAGACGCTGGTGGCACCGGCCGGGCTGATCTCGTCCATGCCGACCTCTCCATGCACTACCATGGCGTGTTCCGCGCCCAGTCGAAGCAGTGCCTCTGCCATCAACGGGGCCCGAGCCCGGTCGGCCACGCCAATCACCTGACGGCTCACCCCGGCAGGATTCGCCAATGGACCAAGCAGATTCATGATGGTGGGAATACCGAGCTCTTTGCGAGTCGGCCCGACATGGCGCATGGCGGGGTGATAATTGGGAGCAAAGAGGAAGACCATCCCGGCATGATCCAGCAGGGTGGCTGCCGGACCGGCTTCGAGCATGATGTCGACGCCGAGGGCCTCGAGCACATCGGCCGACCCGCACTTGGAGGTGTAGCTCCGATTGCCGTGCTTGGCGACTCGAGCTCCCGCTGCAGCGGTTACGAACCCGGCCGCAGTTGAGACATTGAACGTGGGGATCCCGCCTCCCCCGGTTCCGCAGGTATCCACCACAGCCGGACCGGCCGACAAACGGACCGGGACCATGGCATCCCTGAGAGCCTTCGCGGCGCCGGCAACTTCGTCGGCGGTCTCTCCCCTTGCCCTCAACCCGATGAGCAGCGCTCCCACCTGAGACGGCGTCGCTTCGCCGCGCATGATCACGGCAAAGGCGTCAGCGGTCTGGGCGATGGTGAGGGGGCGGCCCTCGGCGACGAGCTTGAGGGCGGCCTGAAGGGGGGAAGACATGGGAGGGGGAAGATAATGTTCAGACGGGCGAGACGGGCGAGACGGGCGGCAAGGCGGCGAGGCGGCGAGGCGGCTAGGCGGGAAGAAAAGAGAAGCACCTCATCCCGACGCTGAACGGAGTGAAGCGGAGGGACCTACCCGACCCGGCACAAAGCATGGGTGAGCAGGTCCCTCGTCCCTCTCGCTACGCTCGACGTCCTCGGGATGAGGTGTTCGCCAAAAACCCCTACTGCCTCCGCAGCACCACTCCCCAGCTCTCCGGATCATCGGGCGGATCGGCATTCCACTCCCCGTAGGCGTGCGATCCGTCGGTCTGATAGAAGACGATGTAGCGACCGGGCTCCAGCTTGATGGTCCCGTCGAAAAGGCGATTCTTCCGAGCGCCGCCGGCTTCCACGGTGCTCTTGTAGCGCATCTCCCAGACTTTCTCGCCGGTCTTCTCGTCTTCGATCCAGGCGTAGTCGTTCATCTCGCCGCCGGTGCCCTCGCCCACCGCATGGATACTTACCATGGTCGGCTGCTCCAGACTGAAAAACCGGCGGGAGCGGCGACCGTCGCGGACCTTGGTCAGATCGGCGAGAATCCCGACGGTGTCCCGTTCCAGGGTTCCGACCAATCGGGGATCGAGCTTGCCGCTGGCGGGGAATAGACTCACACCCCAGTACTTGCTCTCTACCGGCGGAGTGGAGTTCCAATGACCATAGGAGTGGGAACCGTCGCTCTTGAAGTAGACCATGTAGTTGCCGGCGTCGAGATGGATCACCCCGTCGAACATCCGGTTCTTATAGGCTCCGCCGGCCGGCTCGGTCTGGTCGCACTGCATGCTCCAGATCCGTTTGCGGGTGTTGGCCTCCATGATCCAGGCGTAATCGTCCATCTCGGAGTCTTTCTTGTCGGTGCACTCCCCGAGGGCGTAGACCCGCACGTCCATGCCCTGCTTGAGGGAAAAGCCCTGCGAGCGCATCTCGTCGTCACCCATGCGGACCATGGAAACGATGGTCTGTCCGGCGGGCACCGGATCCCAGTCGAACTTGTGCACGCTCTCGCGAGCGCTCTGATCGGCGATGCGGAGGGTCATGCCCCAGAACACAGGGTCGTACGGTGGAGCGGCATTCCACTCCCCGGCTCCGTGGGAATCGTCACTGGCGAAGTAAGCGACGTACTTGCCGGCCGGGAGGTGCTGGGTGTAGCGCACCATTCGGTTTTTTACTGCGCCACCACCCTCTTCCGAATTCCGGTAGTCCATCCGCCAGATCACTTTGCGAGTGTCGGCGTTGAGGATCCAGCCGTAGTCGAACGATTCCTCCTTGCGAACCTCTCCCACCGCATAAATCTCGACATCGGCCTCGCGACCCAGCTCGAAGGCGGCTCGGACGGTGGCGCCCGAGGTATCCGGCTGCAGGGTGGCGATCGCCGTGGCGTCGAAATCCCGGATCGCTTCCTTCAGCTCTCGGGCCCGAGCCGCCCGGCCGGCCCCGGTGATCACCAGCCGAAAGTCACGGTAGGAGTCGTCGTCGACATAGTGGCCTTTGTACCAGGTATCGCCGACTCGCACCCCTTTCTTGCCCAGTGAAATCAGACCGCCGCCGCTGCCGCGATTAACGGACGTGGCGACGTAAGATGCGAAATGGGCTTCGTAGAGACCGGCGGGAAGACGAATCGGCCCGGTGAAGCTGCGAAGGCCTTTACGGGAGCGCTGAGTCTCCACCGCGCGCATGTCCCAGACCACCGCGCGACTCCTGGCATCGATGATCCAGGCAGCGGCGGGCCAGGTGTTTCGTTCGTCGTCGCGGCCCAGCCAGCCATGATCGTCATCGTAGTAGGGCTCGGCACCGGTCGCGTCGACCTGAAGAAACTGGGGACTGGTCAGCACGAAGCCTTCAACCCGGTGCTCCATCGGATTGAGGTCTTTGATCTGGACCAGAGCTTCTACCTGAGCACTGGAGCTGTTGGGGAGGATGAGGAGTGCGGCCAGCAGCGTGGTGACGGTGCGTGCGTCGGCGGGCGAACTCATCGAGTGTTCCTCTGAGACGGGACGAAAGGGCCTGACGTCGTTCAGCTCCGAAACGTTTCGATTTCTGGGGAATCAGGAGGGATCATACTCAAGCGATGTGCCGAACCAGGCGAGCGCCGTAAGCGTATGTTTGGCAGGATTTTATGGCCGGTAGCCGGGAGCCGTTTGTCGCCCCCTTCGTGCGGTCATGGGACGGCGTGTCCCGCGAGCGAACGATGGAACGCCAAGCAGCCGACGAAGGAGCCCGCTTCAGACTATATTTCCCGCCTCATGAGCCGGACCTATCTGGCCCTCCTGCATTACGATGGCGGCGAATTCGTGGGGTGGCAGCGACAGCCCGACGGACGTTCGGTTCAGGCCGAGATCGAGGGGGTGCTGGAACGCCTCTGCGGACGGAGAATCGTGGCGCATGGGGCGGGACGGACGGACGCCGGGGTTCACGCCTTGGGTTTGGGGGTCAGTTTCGTGGTACCGGAAAAGTGGACTGCCGATTCACTTCGCCGAGCCCTCAACGCCCTGTTGCCGCGGGACTGCTGGGTCGAACGACTGACACCAATGATCGGCGGATTTCACGCCCGGAAGAGTGCCCTGGGAAGACGCTACCGCTACGAGGTGGGCACCGACGAGGGAGCCCATTCTCCCTTTCGCCGTAGAACCGAATGGGCGCTGGGGCGCACCCTCGACCGGCAGTTGCTCGACCGCGCGGCCCGACTGGTGACGGGCCGGCATCGCTTTAAGGGGTTTGCGGTGAGAAAATCGACGGTCGAGACGGTCGAGACGGTCACGACTGTTCAAGGGGATGGCCGAATCCCCCTCGGCCCCTACGAGTCAACCGTTCGGCTGGCGGAGTGGCAGCCGCGGGCCAACGACCAAGGCTTCACCTTCCACATCGCGGCCGACCGCTTCCTGCACCACATGGTCCGCTTCCTGGTCGGAACGATGGTCGACATCGGCCTGGGCCGACGCCCATTTGACGACATGGCAATTCTGTTGAACGCCGACGACAATCAAGCGACCAGTCCGCCGGCTCCGCCGCAGGGGCTCTACTTCGTTGCGGCGGAGTACCCCTCGGAATGTTTCGCGACGGACGAGACGGTCGCGACGGTCAGACGGACGGGCGGACAGACGGACAGTGTCGGAGTCGACCGATGAGACTTCGCGCAATCCTGATATCGACGGTGCTGCTGGCCACATTCGGCGGCCAGTCGGCGGCGCAGCGGAGCGCCCGTCCTGACGATCAGGTCACCCTTTCCCGCCGCACCGCGATCGTCGAGGCGTCCCAGCGGGTGTCGGCCGCGGTGGTCTCCATAACGGTGACCAGTCGGCGCCAGCTGACGCCGCAAACCCCGTTCGATTTCTTCTTCGTCCCCTCGTCGCCCCGCGAACAGCAGAGCTTCGGCACCGGATTCATCATCCGGAGCGATGGGGTGATCATCACCAACCAGCACGTGGTGAGCGGGGCCGAGAAGATCATCGTCACGCTCTCCGACGGGACCGACGTACCGGCCAATCTGCTGGGAGAAGACGCGGTCACCGATATCGCGGTGATCCGGATTGAACGGAAGAGTCTCCCGGTGGTCGGTACCGGCAAGAGCAGCGATCTGATGATCGGCGAGTGGGTCGTCGCGCTGGGAAATCCTTTTGCCTACCTGCTGGGCAACGCCGAGCCGACGGTGACGGCCGGGGTAGTAAGCGCCCTCCACCGCAACATCCTTCCCGGGAGGGATCAGTCGGGCCTGTACCTCGACATGATCCAGACCGACGCCGCGATCAACCAGGGCAACTCCGGGGGGCCGCTGGCCAACGCGCTGGGTGAAGTGATCGGAGTGAACTCGTCGATTCTCTCCTCCAGCGGTGGATCGATCGGGTTAGGGTTTGCCATTCCTATCGAACGGGCGCTCCGCATCGCGGATGAGATCCTGAGTCACGGTTCGGTCCGGCGGGCCTGGACCGGAATCGAAGTGGCCGGTCCGGAGAACCTGGCCGAATGGAAGACTCAGGGCGGTGCCTTGGTCTCCAACGTCATCCCCCAGGGACCGGCCGATGCCGGCGGGGTCAAGAAGGGGGATGTGGTGACCAAGGCCAACAACCGGGCGCTCCGCAACTACCTCGACTGGGAAGCGGTCAAGCTGGATCTGCAGGTGGGTGACGCGGTTCAGCTGAGTGTGCGGCGTGACGGACGGGATCGACTGGTGACGCTCAAGACCGGCGACCTCCCGACCACGGCGGCGATGAAAGTCACGGTCCTCAAGGATCTCGAACTTGTGACCCTCACCCCGCAGGTCCGGGCGGACCGGAACGTACAGTCGGATGCGGGAGCCTTGATCTTCAGTATCGCCAAGACGCTGAGCCAGGCCACCGGGCTGGTCCAGGGCGATGTGATCGTGGGGATGAACCGGAAGCGAATTACCAACGCCGACGAAGTTCGTGAAGTGATTCAGACGCTCCGGAGCGGGCAGCCGCTGCGAGTCTTCCTCGAGCGTGCCGGGCAGATCGTCTACACCGATTTGGAACTCCGATGACCGACGACCGCTATCGCTCTCCCCTCGGCACCCGCTATGCGTCTCCTGCCATGCAGCGGTTGTGGGGGGAGCAGCACCGCATTGGTCTGTGGCGCCGAGTCTGGGTCGCGCTGGCCGAGAGCGAGCGGGAATTGGGTCTCGATATTCCCGAGGCGGCGATCCGTGAGATGAAGCTGCATCTGGATGACGCCGACCTGTCCGCGGCGGCGGCATACGAGAAGCGCTTCCGGCACGACGTGATGGCCCATGTGCATCACTTCGGCGATCAGGCCCCTCTGGCCAAACCGATTATTCACCTCGGCGCCACCAGTGCCTTCGTGACCGACAACGCCGATGTACTGGTGATTCGGGAAGGGCTGCGGATCATCCTGGGGCGGTTATTGGGGACCCTGGCGAGCTTCGAGCGATTCGCCCGGGCCAACGCCGCCCTGCCCTGCCTGGCTTACACCCACTTCCAGCCGGCTCAGCTCACCACGGTCGGCAAGCGGGCGACCCTCTGGATGCAGGACTTGGCACTCGACGTCGAAGAGCTGATTCATCGCCTGGAGACCCTGCGGCTGCGCGGCTGCAAAGGCACGACGGGGACCCAGGCCAGCTTCCTCGAGCTGTTCAAAGGCGATCACGCCAAGGTCCGGGAACTGGAGCGCAGAATCGCGGTGAAGCTTGGCGTGCCGCGGGTCTACCCGGTGACCGGGCAGACCTACAGCAGGAAGGGTGACAGCGTGGTGCTGGATACGCTGTCCGGTGTGGCTCAGTCGGCCTCCAAGATGGCCAACGACCTGCGACTGCTGCAGCATGAGGGCGAGTTGCTGGAGCCGTTCGAGAAGGATCAGATCGGGTCGAGCGCCATGGCCTACAAGCGCAATCCGATGCGGGCCGAGCGGATCTGCGGTTTGGCGCGGTTCGTCATGAGTCTCACGGCCAACACCGCCAATACCGCCGCCACTCAGTGGTTGGAGCGCACCCTGGACGACTCGGCCAACCGCCGGCTCACCTTGCCCGAAGCCTTCCTCGCGACCGACGCGATTCTGATTCTTGCCGGCAACATTGCCGCCGGGCTCGAGGTCCGTGAGCCGGTGATTCGGAGGCATGTGGATGCCCAAATGCCATTCATGGCCACCGAGCGGTGGCTGATGCTGGGCGTCGAGGCCGGTGGCGATCGCCAGGCGCTGCACGAGGTGATCCGGCAGAACTCGCTGGTGACCGCCGAGGCGGTCAGCCGGGGTGAGCCGAACAATCTGCTGGAGCGATTGGCGGCCGATCACACCTTCGCCAAAGTCCCCACCGGCACTCTCAAAGCCGAGCTGGATCCGATCCGTTACACCGGACGATCCAGGGAGCAGGTGAAGGAGTTTCTGGATGAGTATCTTGCGCCCTTGATGGCGAAGGCGCTGCCATTGGCGGCCGAAGTCGGGGTTGCCGAGATCGTCGTTTGATAGTGGGCTAGTGGGCTAGTGGGCTAGTGGGCTAGTGGGCTGGTGGGCTGGTGGGCT
>CAZOES010000156.1:0-3618 GCA_964578865.1 uncultured Gemmatimonadaceae bacterium
AGGCCAGCCGGACCTTGGCGAACGGCGGGGGCACCAGGAATCGGTCCCACGACTTGGCCCGCCAGGCCGGCTTCGATTCGGCATGTACCGGGACGATCAGCGCACCACCCCTTCCGGCGGCGGCCACCACTCCGGGCTTCACCACCCGCCGAGGCCCGCGAGGGCCATCCGGAGTGAGCCCGATCGGAACGCCCTCTTCCAGCGCCCGAATCGCGCCGCGCAGGGCCTTTACTCCGCCTCGGGTACTCGAGCCCTGAATGGTCCGATATCCCAGCCGCCGGGCGAACGAGGCGAGATACTGCCCGTCGCGCGCCTCACTGATCAATGCGGCGATACCAAGCTTCCGGTGATGCCACATGACCGGCAGCAGCGATTCGTGCCAGCTCAGCAGGACGTAGGGTTGCTGTCGAGCCACCGCTTCAGACCAGCGCTCGGGCCCTACTACCTCGATGCGCCAGGTTTGTGCCAGCCAGCGCATCAGCGTTGGCCCGAAAGTCTCCGCCAGCCACCGCCTGAACCGCTTCATGACCCGATCAGCTCTCCCGCCAGCTCGACGACACGTCGTCCCGCCCCGGGCTCTCCCAGCTGCCGGCTCACCTGAGCCAGGTCGCTGAGTTGGGCACGGTGCTCGGGCGAGCCCGGGTCGAGTAGAGGAGCGAGGGCATCTCCGGTCTCTCTGGCCGAGATCGGGAGATGCCAGAATTCGGGTACTACATCCCTGCCGGCGACCAGATTGACCAGGCTGATCCGGTCGACCGTCATCAGACGCCGGGCGATGGCATAGGTCGAACGACTGCTCTGATAAGCCACCACCATCGGCGTACCTGCAAGCGCTGCTTCCAGCGTGGCCGTGCCCGACTTGATCAACGCGGCCGTCGATGCAGCCAGGACCTGATCGGCCATCCCTCTCACAATCTTCATCGGCCCGGGCTCGGGGTACTCCCCGTCCGCAGTGCCGGCGACGACGACCGAATCGCAGCGGCGCTCGGCCAGCATGCGATCGGCCACCTCCCTGAACAGGGGCCAATGGGCACTGATTTCCCGGGAACGGCTACCCGGAAAGATACCCAGGACCCTGTTATCTGGCGTCAGCGCCAGGCTTTCCCGCGCCTTGCCGGGGTCCGGCCTGGACTGGTCAAGCAGTGGGTGCCCGACATACCTGGCCGGCACACCCCGACTCGCGAACCACTCCGCCTCAAAGGGGAGAATCACCCCTAGCCGATCCGCGGCACGCTTGAGCCGACTCAGTCTGCCGGGCCGCCAGGCCCAGAGCTGGGGGGCGATGTAGATCAGGACCGGCACCCCGAGCCTGCGCAGAGCCTCGCCCAGCCGCAGATGAAAACCGGGGTAATCGATCAGTATCGCGAAACGATATCGTCCCGTTTTGGCGCGATTCAGCAGCTGTCGCATCAACGCGGCGTGCCGGGGAACCGACCGAACCACTTCCAGAAAACCCATCGCCGAGAGCTGCTCGATCCCGGTAATGAGATTCAGCCCGGCGGCCCGCATCTGCGGGCCGCCGGGCCCCTCGAGAATTACCTCGGGAAATCGCTCCTTCAGGGCGACTACCACCGGAGCACCATGCAGATCGCCGGACGGCTCTCCTGCCGAGACCAGAATGGCCTCGCCCTCCCGCCGGCTCATGGATCCGGCTGGGACGCCAGCGATGCGATCCGGATTGCCTCGGTCACTCGAAGTGCGAGCTGCAGCGCCGCCCGCCCTTCTCCGCCGCTGACAACCGCCTCCTGCTCACCACGCACCGCGTGCAGAAAGCTGGCCAACTCCAGTCCCAGCGCGTCCGCCGCCGGCGCTTCCAGGGGAATCCGCTCGGCTACTTCCTCGAGTTTTGCATCACGCCCGGGAGTCCACCCGTGGCGAAGCCGAAGGAACTCACCCCTGCCGGTGGCCAGATCGAGTGAGAGATACCCTTCCGCTTGATAGATCCTGAGCCGGCGGACTCGTTCCTGAGCAATTCTGGAGGAGGTAACGCTGGCGACCGCGCCGGTGGCAAACTCTACCCTGGCGCTGGCCACATCGAGATGGGGTGAAAGCACCGCTGCCCCGTTGGCCCGAACCTCGGTCGCCTCGAGGCCGCCGGTGAGATGCAGGATCAGATCGAGATCATGGATCATCAGGTCCAGCACCACCGGGACGTCGGTGCCCCGGGGCTGAAAGGGGGCCAGCCGCTCGCCTTCGATGAACAACGGTTCGGTGAGATAGGGAGCCGCCGCACGGAGTGCCCGGTTGAACCGCTCGATGTGCCCCACCTGCAGCAACGCCCCGGTCGCCTCCGAGGCGGCCAGCATGGCATCGGCCTCCTCCAGTGTAGTTGCCATGGGCTTCTCCATCAGCACTGCGACGCCGGCTTCCAGCGCGGCGGTCCCAACTTCGGCGTGTACCGGGGTGGGTACCGCCACGCTGACGGCCCTGGCCCGAGCCAGCAGTTCTTCCCGCGACTTGCAGGCAACCGTTCCCACCGCCTCGGCCACCTGCCGGGCCCGATCGAGCCGGATATCGTAGATGCCGACCAGCTGGGCACCGGGCATCGCTGCCAAGTGCCTCGCATGATGCCAGCCAAGGGCCCCCACTCCGATGACTCCAACGGGAAGCGGATGCATCAGGCGGGGACGCCCCGGCGGGCGGTGGTAACGAACTGGATCAGCCGGCGGACTTCGGGATAGTGGCGAGCCTCCTCGGCCAGCACCGCCACCGCCTCGGCCCGGGGCAGCTCCGAGTTGAACAGGTGGCGATAAGCCCGCTTGAGCGCGAGCAGGGTATCTCCGGAGAAGCCGGCCCGCTGCAGGCCCACGGTGTTGAGACCGAACAATTCGACCGGATTGCCCACCGCCTTCACGTAGGGCGGAATATCCTGCGGGATTCGCGAAGCACCGCCCACAAAGGCGTAGGCTCCGATGGTGACGAACTGGTGCACAGCAATAAGGCCACTCAGCGTGGCCTTGTCTTCGATGACGATGTGTCCCGAAAGCTGGGTGGAGTTGGCGATGGTCACTCCATCGCCCAGCCGGCAATCGTGAGCGACATGCACGTACGTCATCAGGAAACAGTCGGCCCCGATCGAGGTGAGTCCAGTGGCCGCGCTGCCGCGGTTGACGGTGCTGTGCTCCCGAATGATGGTCCGGGGCCCGATCTCCACCCAGCTCTCTTCCCCCTGATACTTCACGTCCTGCGGGTCGCTGCCCAGCACTGAGCCGGCCCCGATGCTCACCTCGCTGGCCAGGCGCACATTCTTCTCCAGCACCACGTGGGGCCCCAGGCGGCAGCCGTCACCCAATTCCACATTGGGGCCGATCACCGCATAGGGTCCGATCTCCACCGCTTCGCCCAGAACCGCGGTGGAATCAACCACCGCCGTGGCGTGAATGACCTGGCTCACCGGTCGACGACGCCCGCCATCATTTCGGCCTCGGCCGCGACCTTGCCATCCACAAACGCGGTGCCTTTCATCTTGGCGATCTTGCCCCGAAACTGCAGCATTTCCACTTCCATCCGGAGCTGATCGCCTGGCACGACCGGCTTCCGGAATTTGACGTTATCCAGCGACATGAAGTACACCACCTTGGAGGCCCGGTCGGGAATCTGTTCCATCAGCAGCAGACC
>CAZOES010000156.1:3628-10205 GCA_964578865.1 uncultured Gemmatimonadaceae bacterium
GGTCTGAGCCATCGCTTCCACGATCAGCACACCAGGCATTACCGGGTGACCGGGAAAATGCCCCTGGAAGAAAGGCTCGTTGAAGGTGACGTTCTTGAGCCCGACGATCTTCTGGGTACCCTGCACCTCCAGCACCCGGTCCACCAGAAGAAACGGATAGCGGTGCGGCAGCAGCTCCAGAATCTTTTCGACTTCCATCACTCCTCCATGATTCGCGCAGCGCGCTGGATGGCGCGGGCGCAGGTCAGGTTGCCGCGATGGCTCGGCCGTTCGGCGACCACCCGAAGGTTGAGTCGGGCGCCCAGCAGCGCGAGGTCTCCAATCAGGTCCCCCACTTTGTGGCGGGCGAATTCGTCGGGCCACCGGGGGGTAGTGTTGAGCACGGCGACCGGCGAAAGTACCATGGCGCACTCGCTGGTGGCACCCGCCAACAGCCCGCGCTGTTTCAGCGGTTCGACTTCTTGCAGAAAACCGAAGGTTCGGGCCGGCGCGATCTCAGTGGCGAAGCTCGCCTGGTCGTACTGCCAGACCACCCGCTGCCGGCCGATAACCGGCTCGGAGTAATCCAGCGTCAGTTCGATGGTCAGTCCCCGATCGGGCATCACCCGATAACGCGCCTCGCCCTCGGTAAGCTCCAGCGGTCGGGCCAGACCGATCGCCTTCCGGCGTCCCGGCAGCTCCACGGAACCCGCCTCTTCCAGCAGCCGGCTGAACGGGGCAAAGGACCCGTCCAGAATGGGGACCTCCGGGCCATCAAGCACCACGGTGAGATCGTCGATCCCGGCGGCATAGACTGCCGCCAGCAGGTGCTCGACGGTATCGATCCGTTCGGCGCCGTTCCGGAGCGCGGTACGTCGATCGGTGGCGCCTACCGCATCGAGCTCGGCCCGGATGACCCGGGCGGTGAGATCCCGACGCTGGAACTGTACCCCTTGCCCCGGCGTTGCCGGTTCCAGTCGTAGAGTAACCTCGGCTCCGCTGTGGAGACCGACGCCGCGGAGCTCAACTGGTCGAGCGATCGTCAGGCGACCGAGCGGCTTAGGGAGCGCACCGCGCGACCCGGCGCGAGGAAGTCCTTCAGGGCGCACCGGCCCTCCGCTGGTTAACCAGCCGGTACAACGCCGCCTGGGCTCTGAGGAACTCCCGATGCGGCCTGGCGGGGTAGCCGCCCACCACCGCGCCCGGTTCCCCGATGCCCGGGGCAAAGATGACACTCTTGGCCGAGACAACCACCCGGTCGGCAATCACCGCGTGATCGGCCACGCCTACGCCACCGGCGATGACCACGTCGTCTCCAATCCGGACGCTGCCGGCGATACCCACCGTCGCCATGACCAGACAGCGCGCGCCCATACGCACGTTGTGGCCCACCTGTACCAGATTGTCGATCTTGGTTCCCTGGCCGATGACGGTGTCCTCGAAAGAGCCCCGGTCGATGCAGGTGCAGGACCCGACCTCGACATCATCCTCCAGTACACAGGCACCCAGATGGGGGATCAGGGTGTGCCCGTCAGCTCCACGCATGAAGCCGAACCCGGTACCGCCGATCACCGCCCCGGCCTTGAGCACCACCCGCCGCCCCAGCCGGGCGCCGGGGTAACATACCGCGTGGGGCCCGATGAAGCAGTCATCTCCCACTACCACCCCTTCGCCGATCCAGGCACCGGCCTCGATCACCACCCGGTGCCCAATGCGGGCCCCGGTTCCGATGACCACATGGGGTCCCACCGCCACATCAGCCGGCAGGTCGGCAGCGGCCCCGATCCGGGCACTGGGGTCGATCGCCGACACTGGCCGCCTCACCGGGTGGAGGACCGCCGCAATCTTCCGGAGCGCCAATTCGGGTTCACCCACGATGATCCGGCTGGCCGGACCACCGGGGGCATCCGCCAGCGGTTCGGCCACCAGCACGGCACCGGCCGAGGTATTGCGATAGTCGGGGAGGTACGAGGGAGAAACCAGGAAGCTGAGAGCATCGGGCCCCGCTCGATCGAGCGGGGCCAGGCGGTGCAGCACGATCTCGCCGTCGCCCTCCAGCCGGCCACCGACCAGATCGGCAATGGCCCGGGCTGTCAGCGTGGCGGCACCCGTGAGACTCAGGGTTTGGCCTTGATCTTGTCGATCACCTTCTGGGTGATGTCCAGCGACTTGTCGGCCGTGACGATCAGGCCGTCGTTGGCACTCACATCGAAGATCATCGCGTAACCGCCATCGGCCCGGATTCCCTCGATGGCATCGTTCACCCGGGTGTGGATCGGAGCGATCAGCTCCTGCTCCCGCTGAGCCGCCTTGTCGCGCAGCTCCTGAGCCCGAGTTTCCATCTTCTGGCGCCGGTCGTCAATGTCCTTCCGCTTGGCCGTCTTGGCCGTGGCCGACAACATCACCGACTTCTGCTCGAAATCAGCCGCCAGCGAATCCAGCGATCCCTGCAGCTTCTCGACCTCAGCCCGGAACTCGGCCAGTTCCTTGTTGTAGGTCGATTCGGCCTGGGCGTATCCCGGGGTGGCCATGAGCACCGCCCGAGAGTTGATGAAGCCCAGCTTCTGCCCCTGCTGGGCCGAGAGCGAGGCGGGAACGGCCAATGCAATCACCAGAACCAGACACCGGCCGAACGAGCGACGGAACATCGAATACTCCCTGCTGATGGTGGTCGGGGGGCAGACTAGAAGAAGTTGCCCAGCTTGAAGTGAAGCTTCCACCCCGGATCGGGCGTTCCGAGCCGGGTGACTCGGTCAAAGCCATAACCGAGATCGATTCCAATGGGGCCCAGCGGCGACAGCACCGCCACCCCGAAACCGGCCCCGCGGAACAGCCGGCTGGGGTCATACTGCGAAGCGGTGCGATACACGTTGCCGGCATCGAGGAAAGTGCTGAAGTAGAGCGACTGGCTGACCCGGGCGCCGGTTTCGACCGTGAATGCCGCGTAGGACTTGCCGAACGCATCCGGACTGGCGGCGGCGCTGCCGCCGGCCGTCGGATCGAACCCATTCGGGGTGATCGAGAATTCGTCGTAACCACGGAGTGGAATGCCGAACTGGGTGCCACCCAGCGAATAAAGCTCGGTGAAGAACGGTCCGGCATCGCCGAAGATGAATCCGCTCTTGGCGGTCAGTCCCAGCACGAACTGCACCCCGCTGCCCAGCTGCTCGTTCCCGCCCATCGTGCCGAGCGGGGCGTAGTAGCGAGCCTCGAAATCGAGTTTGCGGTAGTTACCGGTACCGCCCAGGATCCCGCCGTTGAACTCCAGCGACACGTTGGTAAGGGCACCACCGGTCGCAAACGGAAGGCCGAACCGGGTATCGCGTACCAGACTCCCGCCGATGGTCGAGCGGGTGCAGTTGGAGCAGCGATAGCGGGCCCGGAGATCTTCCGAGCCGCCGGTGAACTTGATCTGCTGCAGGCCGTAGGAGGCGTACACCCGGGTAAAGCGGGAACCCATGAAGGGGAAGCCCAGCTGGATGCTGCCGCCCACCTGCCGGCGCCGGCCCAGATCACCCACCGTGAAGCGTTGCCGCGAATTGAACAGCGAGATAGTGCCCGAGGTGCGGGTTTCGCGAATGGCCGGATCGGTATAGCTCAGGGTGAAGTCGTTGATGTTGCGGCCGAACTGCCAGAGCAGTTTACCCCGCTTGCCCCGACCGAACAGGTTGGGCTCCTCCAGTCCGAGGAACCCGCCCAGACCGGTGCCCTGCCCCAGTGACGCACCGAAGTTGATGTTGCCGGTCCGCCGCTCTTCCACCCGGAAGGTGACGTCGACGTCGACTCCGTTTTCGATCGGCTTCACGTCGGGAAACGGCATTGGCTGCTGAAAGAAGCCCAGGTTGGCGATGTTGCGATAACTCTGAATCAGCCGGTCGCGGTTGAACAATTCACCCGGGGCCAGCACCACCGCCTCGCGCACTACCCGCTCGTGGGTCACATCGTTGCCGACGATATTGATCTTGTTGATGATCGCCGGCTGGCCTTCGCGGATGTTCCAGCGAAGATCGATCAACGGCTCGCCATTGGGCCCGGTACGCCGGGTCTCCTCCGGCTGGATCTGGGCGTAGATGTAGCCGTTGTTGCTGTACAGGGTGGTGAGATTCTCGGTGGCGCTGGACCACTCCGAGCTGTTGAACGGCTGGCCCGCGCCACCGTTGGCCCCGAAGGGATACAGCGCGGTCAGCTCCTCACTGCTGAAACGGCGGTTTCCCACAATCTGGAAGCCGCCGATCTTGTAGGATTGACCTTCTTCGACCGCCAGGTGAAGGATCGCCTTGCCCTTGGAGGAATCGACTTCGATCGAGTCGCTCAGCACCTGGAAATCGATGTAGCCGCTGCTGCCGTACCAGTTGGGGAGCCGCTCCCGCAGATCCTGCTGCAGTTTATCGTCCTCGAACTTGCCCTTCTGCCACCAGAAGAACCCTTCCGGTTTGGTGGCCATGTGCTTGACCAGCGACTTGTCGCTGAACTTGTCGTTGCCTTCGACCTTCACCTGGGCGATCGCGACCCGGCTTCCTTCGGTGATATCGAAAATGATCCCCACCTGATTGGGCGCCGGATTGGTCTCGATCGTCTTGACGCTGGCCGCATAGTAGCCCTGGGCCTTGTAGATCGAGTCGATCGAGGCCCGGCCCCGCTCCACCGCGGCCCGATCGAGCGGCCGTCCATCGGAGAGCTTGACCTTCTCTTTCAGAGTCCGACTCGCCACTTGCTCGTTGCCCTTGAGGGCCCACCGCTGCAACATCGGCCGCTCTTTGACCCGGATCACCAGAGTGATCTTGCCGGTCGAATCGTCCAGCTGGCTGATGGTGACATCGTCGAACTGCCCGGTCTTGAACAGCGCCTGAATGGCTCGCTGCAAGTCCCGGTAGTTGGTCTGCTGTCCCAGCAGGAGTCCCGAGGTCCCCAGTACCTGCTGGGCGGTCAGCCGGCTGTTTCCGGCCACCTCGATGCTGTCGATCATCGGAACCGGGGGTGGCCCCTGATCCTGAGCCTTGAGAGCTGAAGGAACGGTGGCTGCGAGCAGCAGGAGAAGCGCGAAGCGGCGCGAACGAAACATGCGGATGGGGTCCGGCGACCCCCGGAGGGGTCGCCGGCCAGGTGGCAGGGTCAGGCCTTGGTCCCGCTCAGGGCGCGGAAACTGAGTCGCTCCCCGTCGGGTGCGACGTCAACTTCGATCTCGTCGGTCTTGCTGAATTCTCCGAGCAGGATCTTCTCGCTGAGCGGGTCTTCGATGTACTTCTGGATCGCCCGCTTGAGCGGCCGGGCGCCATAGTTCTGGTCATAGCCGTGATCCACCAGGAAGTCGATCGCGGTCTGGGTCAGCTTGATGGTTTCATCACCCACCCGGCGCTGCACCTCGCGCACCAGGATGTTGACGATCTGGGCGATGTGCTCCTTGGCCAGCGGATGGAACACGATGAGATCGTCCACCCGGTTGAGAAACTCCGGGTTGAACACCTTCTGGATCTCGTCCTTGATCTTCTCCTGCATCTTGTCGAAGCTGGCCTTGAAGTCCTGGCCGTGGAAGCCCAGGGTCTTGCCCTGCATGATGTCGCGGGCACCCACGTTCGAGGTCATGATCACCACGGTGTTCTTGAAATCGATCAACCGGCCGTAGTTGTCGGTCAGATGCCCCTCATCCAGCACCTGCAGCAGGATGTTGAACACATCCGGATGGGCCTTTTCGATTTCATCCAGCAGCACGACGCTGTAGGGCTTCCGCCGAATCGCTTTGGTCAGGGTCCCGCTGTCTTCGTAGCCCACGTAGCCCGGCGGCGCGCCGATCAGCCGGCTCACCGAGAACTTCTCCATGTACTCCGACATATCGACCCGGATCAGGGCCGATGCATCGGCAAACAGGAACTTGGCGAGAGCCCGGGCCAGCTCGGTCTTTCCCACCCCGGTGGGGCCGGAGAAGATGAAGGAGCCGATCGGATGCTTGGGATCCTTGAGCCCGGCCCGGGAACGGCGGATAGCCCGTGAGATCGCCTTGATAGCCTCGTCCTGACCCACCACGCTCTGGTGCAGCTCGTCTTCCATCCGGAGCAACCGGGCCGCTTCGGCTTCCTGCAGCCGGGTCACCGGGATCCCGGTCCAACGGGAGACGATGAAGGCGATGTCTTCTTCACTGATCACCGGTCGGCGGGTCTGGCGCTCCTTCTCCCACTCTTCCTGCTTGAGCCGGATCTGGTTCTGGAGATCGCGCTCCTTGTCCCGCAGGGCGGCGGCCCGCTCGAAGTTCTGGTCCCGGACGGCGTCTTCCTTGTCCAGGTTCACCTTCTCCAGCTCAGCTTTGAGATTGGCCACTTCGGCCGGCGGAACTTGCGAAGCCAGCCGGGCCCGGGCCCCGGCTTCGTCGATCACGTCGATCGCCTTATCCGGAAGGAACCGGTCGGTGATGTACCGTTCGGAGAGCTTGGCGGCATCGGCCAGGGTCTCGTCAGGAATCACCACCCGGTGATGCTCCTCGTACTTCTTGCGGAGCCCCTTGAGGATCTCGATGGTCTCGTCGATCGAAGGCGGATCGACCATCACCGTCTGGAACCGCCGCTCCAGCGCACCGTCCTTCTCGATGTACTTGCGGTACTCGTCG
>CAZOES010000157.1:0-6259 GCA_964578865.1 uncultured Gemmatimonadaceae bacterium
ACTCACCCTGCCCGGCCGCGACCTTGGAGTCGAAACCCCGGCCGTCGATGGTCAGCGCAAAGGTTCCCTGAACCTCTTCGCAGGCCCGGACACAGCGGGAGCAGACGATGCACTTGCTGGCATCGAAGGTGAAGTAGGGATTGGTGGTGTCCTTGGGTGCCTTGAGGTGGTTCTCGCCCTCGTAGCCGTAGCGGACCTCACGGAGGCCCACCGCACCGGCCATGTCCTGCAGTTCGCAGTCCCCGTTGGCCGAGCAGGTGAGGCAATCGAGCGGGTGGTCCGAGATGTACAGCTCCATCACTCCGCGGCGGAGCTGGGCCAGCTTGGCATTCTGGGTGGTGACCTTCATCCCCGGCTCGACCGGGGTAGTGCAGGACGCCGGAGTGCCGCGCCGGCCGGCAATTTCCACCAGGCAGAGACGGCAGGAGCCGAAGGCTTCGAGGTTGTCGGTGGCGCACAGCTTGGGCACCGCGATACCGGCTTCCGCCGAAGCCCGCATCACCGAGGTACCCGCGGGTACCGTCACGCTGATGCCGTCGATGGTCAGGGTGACCATCTCGGTGGCCAGAGAGGCGGGGGTGCCGAAGTCGAGGTCGTGAATCGCAGTCATCGTTTGCTCCGTCGCGAAACGAAATCTACTAGCGGGCAGCCGCTGCCGGTTCGGCGGCGGGCAACCCGAAATCCTCAGGGAAGTGATTCAGCGCGCTGAGCACCGGATAGGGGGTCATACCCCCAAGAGCGCAAAGCGAACCGGCCAGCATGGTGTCGCAAAGATCCCGCAGCAGCTCGGTGTTAGCCGAGCGGTCGCGGTTGGCAATGATCTTGTCTATGACTTCTACTCCCCGGGTCGAACCGATCCGGCAGGGAGTGCATTTCCCGCACGACTCAATGGCGCAGAACTTCATGGCCCAACGAGCCATGTGGGCCATGTCGACGGTGTCGTCGAAGGCCACCACTCCGCCATGGCCGACCATCGCATTGATGGCGATGAAGGCCTCGTAGTCGAGTGGAGTATCGAACTGCGACTCGGGCAGGTAGGCGCCCAGCGGGCCGCCGATCTGTACCGCCCGGATCGGCCGGCCGGTGATCGACCCGCCGCCGTAGTCGTAAAGCAGCTGGCGAACGGTGACACCGAAGGCTTTCTCCACCAGGCCGCCATGCTTGAGATTCCCGGCCAGCTGAATCGGCAGGGTACCCCGGGAGCGGCCCACCCCGTAGTCCTTGTAGTACTCTCCCCCCCGATCCAGAATGATCGGCACCGAGGCCAGAGAGATGACATTGTTGATCACCGTCGGCTTGCCGAACAGACCTTCGATGGCCGGGAGCGGGGGTTTGAAACGGACCATACCCCGGCGGCCTTCGAGGCTCTCCAGCAGGGCGGTTTCCTCGCCGCAGATGTAGGCCCCGGCGCCCATCCGGACTTCGAGGTCAAAGCGCCGCTTGCTGCCCAGCACATCGTTGCCCAGGTAGCCGGCGGCGTAGGCATTCTTGATGGCCTCGTTCAGGGTCCGGCCGGCGTGGGGATACTCGGAGCGGAGGTAGATGTAGCCCCGGGTGGCGCCCACCGCGATTCCGGCGATGGTCATCCCTTCGATCAGCACGAAGGGATCTCCCTCCATGATCATCCGATCGGAGAAAGTGCCGGAGTCACCCTCATCGGCGTTGCAGACGATGTACTTCTGATCGGCGCCGGTGTTGAGCACCGTCTTCCACTTGATGCCGGTGGGGAAGGCGGCGCCGCCCCGGCCCCGGAGACCGGACTGGGTGACCTGGTCTACGATGGAGGCGCCCGGCTGACCCAGCGCGTTCCGCAGCCCCCGATAGCCCTGGTACTTCTCGTAGTCCGCGATGGAGACCGGATCGGTGAGCCCAACCCGGGCGAAGGTCAGCCGCTCCTGCTGCCCGAAGTAGGGGATCTTCTCGACCGGCCCCAGCGACAAGCGATGCTTGCTGCCGTTCAAGAACCCGGCCTCGAAGAGGCTGGGAACGTCGGCAACCGAGACCGGGCCATAGCCGGTGCGGCCGGCCGGGGTCTCTACTTCGACCAGCGGCTCGAGCCAGTAGAGGCCCCGGGACCCGTTGCGAACCACGGTGACCTGCTGGCCGCGAGTGACTGCCTCGGTGGCGATGGCCACCGCCACCGACTCGGCTCCGACCGAGAGAGCGCCGGAATCGCGGGGAACGTAGACCCGGATCACGACTGCCTCCGGAGTTCGCCCATGATTACGTCGAGCTTCTCGGGAGTTACCCGGCCAAACACTTCACCATCGACCGTCACTGCAGGCGAAAGGGCACAGTTTCCGAGGCAATACACCGGCTCGAGGGTGATAGCGCGGTCGGCCGTGGTCTGGTGCATCTCGACGCCAAGCCGCTTGCAGGCGTGCCGTACCAGCGCGTCGGCGCCGACTGCCTGACAGGACTCGGCCTCGCAGATTTTGAGAACGTGACGCCCGGGAGGCTCATCCCGGAAGTCGTGGTAGAAGGTCACCACCCCGTGCACTTCCGCCCGGGAAAGATTGAGGTCCTGCGCGATTACCGGCACCGCATCGGGAGGCACATGGCCGATGGCGTGCTGGATGTCGTGCAGGATCGGGAGCAGGGCTCCGGGCCGGCCCCGGTTGGCGTCCAGCGCCGAGGAGACGGCGGCACTCCAGCTGGCCTTGCCGTTGGTCTCAGTCGACATGGGTCAGCTCGATGGGCTGGAGCTCGGGGAGAACCGCCATGACGAACCCGGCGATCTGGGGGATGTTGTTGAGGTCGAGCCGGACGATGGATGAGTGAGTGTCGATGTCGGTGTCAGTGGCGAGGGCAATCAGATTCGAGTCGTGCGGCCAGCAGCGCGGCTCCTTGCCGAGACTGGGCCGGTAGACTTCGATCTTGGGGTAACTCTCGCTGGAGAAGCCTTCGGCCAGGATCAGGTCGACCAGATTGGGATCGAACTTGTTCAGCATGGCCTGGAAATCCGGCTCTGCAGCAGGAACCGGGACTTCGCCCATCAGCACCCATCGCTCGTTAGAAGCCACCAGAACCTGGGCGGCCCCCGCGGCGCGGGCCCGGTAGCTGTCTTTGCCGGGACGATCCATATCGAAGCCGTGATGCGCGTGCTTCATCACTCCGACTCGAAGTCCGCGATGAGCCAGCAGCGGTACCAGCTGCTCGATGACGGTGGTCTTGCCGCTACCGCTCGATCCTACCAAGCCGATCACCCGGAGTTCGCGAGGAGCGGCCGAGTCGGTGGAGAAGGAGCGGGGAAATTCGCGATCCATGAGGCGTCTTCGGTTAGATCGACTGACGGGCTGGGGAGCCCTGGGGGCGACCGGTCCAACTTCAGTATCGGTCGCCTGATACAACAATCTTTCCCCCCAAATTCCTGCCCGCAAATTGACCCTGGTTATGGAGCGATAGGAACCCCCTATGAGCCGCTTTTGAACCCCGGGTTTCGCCCGGGGGTGTATTGTGAATGGACCGCCGTAAGGGGACTGAACTAGTCGGGGAGGCCTGAGTGAGCACCGATCTCGACCAAATGCGCGATCCGCTGGGACTCCTTCGACTGGGCTACGCCAAGCCCCTGCTGGCCCATCAGGCGGTACGATGGGACCATGGATCCCGCACCGCGAGCACCGAGCAGGTGGCCGAAGAGGTACCGGTCGCCATCGTGTACAACGGCATTCCCCACGTAGTGATGATGGCGACCCCGGTTCACCTGGAAGATTTCGTCTACGGATTCAGTCTCACCGAGGAACTGGTCGGTTCGCCTGCCGATATCAAAGCGGTCGAGGTGGCAGCGTACAGTCAGGGAATCGAGCTCAAGGTGCAGGTCGACTCGGCATGCGAGGCGGAGATTGCCTCGCGCAACCGGCGGCTGACCGGACGGACCGGATGCGGGATCTGCGGGACTGACAGCATCGAAGCGGTGCTCAAGCAGCTGCACCGGGTGCCGGATGGAGTTGCGATCAGGCCTGAGGCGATTCAGCGAGCCATGCGGGAATTGAGCGGAAAGCAGGAGCTCAATTCACAGGCGGGTGCAGTGCATGCGGCCGGCTGGGCGACCATGAGCGGTGAGGTCACCACGGTCCGCGAGGATGTGGGGCGCCACAATGCGCTGGACAAGCTGATCGGGGCGCTGGTGAGAGCGGGGGTGAAGGCGGCGGAAGGATTCGTGGTGGTGACCAGCCGAGCCAGTTTTGAGATGGTGCAGAAGACCACGGTGCTGGGAGCGCCGCTGATGGCATCGATTTCAGGACCGACGGGGTTGGCGGTGCGGGTGGCCCAGCAGTCGGGACTGACCCTGGTGGGGTTTGCCCGGGATACCAGGCTGACGGTCTATACCCACGAGAGGCGGCTCGGCGGGTAGGCGGCTCCGCGGCTCGGCGGATTATTTCGAGTTGCGTTCGATGCTTGCCGAAATGTCTAATTCTCCCGCGACCCGCAGTAACTCTCTCGCCGATGGCGTCATCGGCTCCCGGTCCGGGACCACAACTCCCACGGTGTAGTGACCATCGCCCTCGAGGGGGATCGCCCTGGTCCCCTCGGGAACGCCCAGCAGGTTCACGAATGGGTGGGGCAATATGCTGGCCCAGCTGCCGGTGCGAAGATGGGCCCAGAGGGCCAGCACCGAATTGGTCTCGATCGCGGCGCGGGGGTTCACCCCATGGGAGGCGAAGATCCCATTCAGGATTCTCCGGTTCTGCATGTCGGGGGTGAGGAGGCAGAGCTGGAGTTTGGCGGCCTCTTCCCAGGTGGCCGTCTGGCGGCCGGCGAGGGGTGAGTTCCCGGGAGCGAAGAGGTAGAACCGTTCGCGATACAGCGGTAAGGTGCGAACGTGGGCCAGCGGTTCGTTGTCGAGGTAGGTCAGGCCGGCGTCGAGGGTGAAGTCGTCCAGTCCACGCTGGATTTCCATCGAGTTGAGCGAGGCGATGGTGATGCTCACCTGGGGGTGTTTGGCCGCGAACGGCGCGGTGAGCAGGGCGACCATAGGTAGCGTGACAGGGATCGCGCCGATCCGTAACCGCCCCACCAGTCCCGCCCGCATCTCACTGGCTTCCTGCTGCAGGCTGTCGACATCGGAAAGAATCCGGCGAGTCCACTCGACCACCCGGAGTCCCTCGGGCGTCAGTCCGTGGAAACGCTGGCCCCGCTGAACGATCAGCAATCCCAGCTCTTCCTCCAGTTGCTTGATCCCGGCCGAGAGGGTCGGCTGAGTAACGTCACAGATCTTGGCGGCCCGGGCAAAATGCTGCTCCCGGGCCAGAGCCTCGAGGTAGCGGAGATTCCTGAGCAACATGGAGGCTCAGGCGGTGATGGGACGGTTCTCGAGCGACGAACGGGCGGGCGGCGGATCCGGCGGCTTGCCCAGCATCACTCCGAAGGATCGGGAGGGACGCCGTTTCTCGGTGCTGTCCTCCCGGGTCCACTCTCCGTAATGGGAGAGATAGGCGTCGGGTGCCAGGGAGTGAGCACTGGGCATGATCAGGTGAACCCCGGTAGGACAGGTGCGCTCCATCAGGCGTTCAAGGATCTCCCGTCGCCGAGTGGAGGTCTCGTGTCCCAGGGTGGCGGTATCGATGACCACGATATTCACCTGGGGAGGAAGCTCGGGTGGAAGCTCCGTGATGGGGGCGACATAGGTGCTGCAGTAATGGCCCAGGGCTTCCTCTGCCACCCGGGATTCGACCTGATCCACGAAGGTCATGTCACTCCCAGCGAAGACCACTTCCACATCATGGGACGCCAGGAGATAGGCGATCGGCGCACTGTCGTTGCCGATGATCAGCGCGGTATCGCCCGGCTCCAGCCGGGGGAGCAGCCGGACGATGGGGCAGCGCCGTTCGATGCCCCAGCGGGTCGGTTCTTTCTGGGCCGAGCGCAGCTGCTTGAAGTGCTTGGACCAGCGACTGTAAGGCTGGAGACTGAGTCGCTTGTGAATCAGGCGATCGACCCAGTCGGTAAGGAGCACTTCGGTGAGGAGAAACTGATCGCCCTGGGCCGCTTCCATCTCAGCGACCGCCTCATTGCCAAGATCGAGCAGCTCCGGCCGCGTGAGGCTGTTCTTGTACGCCTCGATGCGCTGGAGGATGTACTCGTGATACTGCTGCTTGAGCGACGGCAGGGCGCGTCGCCTTCGCTGCTGCTGGAGCTGCAGGGCGGTCAACATGCTACTCCAAGCTCACCCCGTGGGCCCCGAAGTGTCAACGGGGCAAGGGGTTGGGGGGCGGAAGGGCGGAAAAGGCGGAAGGGCGGAAGGGGCGGAAAGGGCGGA
>CAZOES010000157.1:6269-10177 GCA_964578865.1 uncultured Gemmatimonadaceae bacterium
GTCACCGGGGCAAGGGGTTGGGGGGGGGTGGGGCTGGTTTGTCGTCCCGAGCGAAGCGAGGGATCTCAAAGGTTGCCGATTTGAGGTCCCTCGGTCGTTTCACGACCTCGGGACGACATGAGCTCGCTACTCAGCTCGGAGGACAGCGCCCTTCAAGTAGCCAGTTTCGGGAATGGTGACGATCTCGGGGTGGTCTTCCCCCTGTCCTAACAAATGTGTCAGGGTGAGTCGGCGCCCGCTGTCGGCGGCGGCGTCGGAGAGCATCTGCATGAACCCGTCGCGCCGCAGATGGAAAGAGCAGGATGCGGTGACCAGGGTGCCCCCCGGATTCAGCAGGCGCATGCCGCGAATGTTGATCTCCTTGTAGCCCCGGATGGCCTGGGGCAAGGCCGATTTGGTTTTGGCGAAGGCCGGCGGGTCGAGCACGATGGTATCGAAGCGCCGGCGCTCCCGTTCATAGCGGCGAAGCAGCTCGAAGGCGTCGCCCTCGACCCATTCGAGATTAGGGAATCCGTTGAGCCTCGCATTGGCGGCACCGCGCTCGAGGGCCTCTGCGCTGGCATCGATGGCGGTAACCTGGCCGGCACGGGTCGCCAGATGGAGGGCAAAGCTGCCGTGGTAGGTGAAACAGTCGAGGGCTGAACCGCCGGGGCGGGTAAGTTCGGCGGCCAGCATCCGGCTGGGGCGCTGATCGAGAAAAGCTCCGGTCTTCTGGCCGGTCCAGGGGGCCGCGAGGTAACGTACCTTGCCCTCTCGTACCTCGATCTCTTTGGGTACCTCGCCGAAGGCCAGCTCTACCCCTTCTTTCAGCCCTTCCAACCGTCTTACACCGACATCGTTGCGAAGCAGAATCCCTTCGGGTCGACAAACTTTCTTCAGGGCCTCCAATACCTCGGTACGCTGGGTCTCGAGCCCGGCCGAGAGCAGCTGAACCACCAGCCAGCGATCGTAGCGATCGACGACCAGCGAGGGCAACCCGTCGCCTTCTCCATGAGTCAGGCGGCATGCGGTGGCATCGACGTTCTGGCGGCGCTCGATGCAACGCGCGAACTGATCGCTCCACCAGGCCCCATCGGGGACAATATCCTGCTGGGTCAGCAGCCGAAGCCGGATCTCCGATTTTGGAGAGTAAAGCGCGACGCCGAGAAACTTTCCCCGGCGGTCAGTGACTCGGCAGAGGCCGGGCGCGCCGGGCTCGTCGGTGACGTCGGAGCGGTAGATCCAGGGGTGTCCTCCGCGCCAGCGGGCCTCGCCTTTGGGAGAGACGCGTGCGGTAGGAAGGGTCATCGGAAAGGCGTGAAACGTGAAAAGTGAAAAGTGAAAAGTGGGTCGTCGGTAAGGCGACGATCATTGGACGGCCGGAGTTCCTTTTTACGTTTCACTTTTCACGTTTCACGTTTTTCGGCGCGGTCTGGCCGCAGCACCGTCGCTCCCCTCAGGTACACATGCCTGATCTCCTCCCGGGTCCGGTGGGTGTAGGCGTGGACCAGCAGGCGAATGCAGCGAGGCAGCGATCCGGGGACCGGGATCTCGGTCGAATGGAGGATGGCGACGATATTCCAGCCATATACTTCGGCCGCCCGGGCCGGGAACGCGGCGTTGAGGTCGCTGGTCATGGTGAACAGCGCGCTGACGATATCGTCGGCCGTGAGTCCGTTGGCCTCGTGGAGCCGGCGGAGTAGCTCGTCGGTAGCTTCCAGAATCTGCTGGGAGTCGTTGGATTCCACGGTAGTGGCGCCGCGGATCCCCTGCAGCCGTTTCGAGGACTGATCAGACATGGCGACTAATCTAGCTCAACAGCTTCGGCTGATGCTGGTGACCGACGACAAAGTCCTGGGTCAGCGCGATCCGGTTGAGCTGGCGGTTCGGGCAGTGCGGGGTGGGGTGACCTCGGTGCAACTGCGCCTCAAGGAGGGCAGCGCCCGTGAGCTCATCGATCTGGGCCGCCGGCTCAAGTCCGCGCTGACCGTCCCGCTTTTTATCAATGACCGCCCGGATGTGGCGGCGGTGGTGGGGTGTGGGGTTCATCTGGGGCCCGACGATTTGCCGGTTGTCCTGGCCCGCCGGATCCTCCCGCCTGGGAGCCTGATCGGTTCTTCGGTGGGAACACCCGACGAAGCGGAGCGGGGGAAGAAGGCGGACTTCTGGGGTGTCGGTCCTTGGCGAGTAACCGGAACCAAGGGCGACGCCGGTACCGCGATAGGGGCCGGCGGATTCCGCCGAGTCGTGGAGTTGGCGAAGGGGAAGCCGTGTATTGCTATCGGAGGGGTACGGCCGGACGATATTCCCGCCGTGCTGGCTGCGGGCGGGGTAGGCGTCGCGGTGGTCTCGGGAATACTGGGGGCTGAGGATGTGGAGTTGGCAGCACGGGCATATGCCAACGGCATCCTGAGTTCGCGCAGCGAACGAAGGATCTAGCTGATTGGAGCAGTTCCCTCCGCTCGTTTCACTCGCGTCGGGATGACGTGGACTTCCCCTTCTGTCGCACCCCTTCGATCGCCCGATTGTGTTCGACCAGGGTTCGGGAAAACACATGGTGTCCGTCGGGCCCGGCCACGAAGTAGAGCCAGGGCGCGGTGGCCGGGTAGAGCGCGGCCTCAATGCTCTTGATGCCCGGTGAGTTCACCGGACCGGGAGGAAGACCTGGATTGAGATAGGTATTGTAGGCTGAAGGGAACTCGTAGTCTTTGAAGTAGAGCCGCTTCTTCCGCTCGCCGGTGGCCAGTTGAATGGCGTACTGCACCGTCGGGTCGGCCTGCAGGGCCATCCCCAGACGCAATCGATTGCTGTAGACCGCCGCGATGGTGGCCCGCTCGTCGTCGTGGCGGGCCTCACCTTCGACGATGCTCGCCAGGGCGAGTATCTGAGTGCGGGTGAGCTTGAGAGAATCGAGCCGCCGGTCCCACGCGGGATGCCACTGCCGCTGGAATTCTTCGACCATGGCCTGGACCAGGGCGCTCCCACTCACCGGTATCGGCAGAGAGTAGGTCTCTGGCAGCAGGTAACCCTCGAGACTGGGTGCGTCGGGAGCCAGTTGGCTGATCCGGGTCCGGTCCTTCGCGGCAGCAATCACCGAATCGGGAGGAATGCCGAGCCGCTCCTGAGCCAGGTCGGCGAGATCCTCGAGGGTCAGCCCTTCGGGCGCGGTGAATTTCACCATCGCGACCCGGCCTTTGCCGAGCGCGGTCAACAGCTCCCAGGCGGTCACTCCGGGGGGAACGTCGTACATCCCCGCCTGAATAGACCGATCGGTTCGGCGGGCTCGAGCGAGGATGGTGAACCAGAGGCGGGAGCCGATCAGGTCGTGGGCGACCAGAGTATCGGTGACCTGGCGGAAAGTGGCGCCGGCCGGGACGGTGATGCGGACCGGTGGGCCCGGTTCGCTGGGGGCGTAGCAGGCGAGGGTTACGGCGAGCAGTACCGAGTACCGAGTACCGAGTACACCGAGTCTCCAGCAGGCTCGGTTCACTCGGGGAGGGCTGCAACTCGGTACTCGGTACTCGGTACTCATGTTGTTCCGCCTCTTCGCCGGTCGAGAAAACCCTGCAGTAGAACCGCCGCCGCGGCGGCATCGACGTCCTCCTTCCTTCCCCTCGTCGAGCCGCCCTGTTCGCGGATGGTGTTGAGTACCCGCGCGGTGGTCATTCGTTCGTCGGTAAGTTCCACCGGCAGCCCGGCGCGGCGTCCCGCCAGTTCGGCTATTTCCCGGGCCGCCTTGGCACTATCGCCCTCTTCGCCCTCCAGTGTGAGGGGGAGACCAACCACGATTCCCACCGGGTGATGGGCTTCGACCGCTTCCAGGAAGGCCGGCATGGGAAAACGTTTGCCGGCCCGGCGGGTGAGGGTGCCGAGGGGGGAGGCGAGGATCTGGCCTTCATCAGAAAGGGCGAGGCCCAAGCGGACCTCGC
>CAZOES010000158.1:0-8865 GCA_964578865.1 uncultured Gemmatimonadaceae bacterium
TCCAGCGAGGTGTCGGCCCGGATCAGGTTGTCGGTGGTGACTACCTCATCCATTCCTTTGCCGCCGAACCAGGGCGCGATCTCGCTGCCGAGTCGTCCACTGGCCGTCGCGGCGGCGGCACGCTGATGGCTCATCAACGCAACCCGGTCCTGGGCCTCCCGGGTGATTCCGTTTTCCTTGGCCATCTTCTCGGCCGATTGTCCCATCGACTCGCCGGTCGACGGCTCGGCGATGGCCGGTGAGACCGGTATCAGATCTTTGGGCCGCACCTGGGCAAAGATTCCGAGCCGTTGGCCCAGGCTTTTCGCCTTGCTGGCATCGACCAGGATCTGGCTCATCCGCTTGGAGTGGAGGATCGGAATGTCGGACAGCGATTCCACCCCGCCCGCCAGTACCACGCTGGCGTGGCCCAGATTGATCTGGTCGGCGGCGTAGCTGATGGTCGAACCGGCCGAAGCGCAGGCTCGGTTGAGCGAGAACGCCGGGATTTCCTTGGGGAGCTGGGGCAGCAAACTCACTTCCCGACCCACATTAGGCGCGAGCACCGACTGAATCACCTGACCGAAGGCGACTTCATCGATCTCTTTGCCCTCGATGCCGGTGCGTTCCAGCAGTTCCTGGGTAACCCGGCGCGCCATCTGGACCGCGGTCACGTCCTTGAAGACGGTGCCGCTACGGGCGAAGGGAGTTCGGAGACCGGCGACGATGACCGGACGGCGGGGTGCGGACATGAGTTTGACCGTTGGGCCTGCGTTGGCGCGAGTCGGGAGGAGGGCGTACGATACCGCGCCGGGCGGTGGCGCGCCCGGGCGGGCGCGCTTAGGCTACCTTCTGCGCCACAATCGACGCGACCGCTCGCACCTTGTTGCTCTCCACCGGCTCGAAAACCTCGCGTCCATGCAGGGTTTCGAGCGGGGCGGCCAGGCGGGCCAGTTCGCCCGGCGCCAGCAGATGTTCGCTCTTACTCGGACCCCATCCCAGTGCCCGCTGCCACTCGAGGTAGGTCTCCATCACCAGGACCCCACCGGGAGCTACCAGCGCGCGCACCTCGTCCATTCGAGCGCGGTCAAGGTAATTGAACAACAGGACGACATCAAAAGTGCCGAACTCGGGCCAGGCATCGGTCAGATCCAGCTGCTGGAACTCGACTGAGACTCCCAGCCGGTTGGCCGCGTCCCGTCCGGTCTCGAGCTTGGTCTCGTCCGCATCGACCGCGGTGACGCTGGCGCCCCACTGCGCCGCTTTCAGGGCATGGCGCCCCTCGCCGGCGGCGAGATCGATCACGGTCACCCCGGGCCGGAACAAATAGTCATGCCACGTGAGCCAGGAGCTGGGTCGCGGGAGGTAGAGGACGGGCGGGGGAGACCCGCGCGTGAGATCAGACATCGGCCCTCGGTAGCACAGCTCGCGGCGCATCCCGCCGACCTGCTGGTCATTGGCGGCGGAATTACGGGCGCCGGGATCGCCCGGGATGCCGCAATGCGCGGACTCCGGACGATTCTGGTTGATCAACACGACCTGGGATTCGGCACCAGCTCACGGTCCAGCCGCCTCATCCATGGCGGACTGCGCTACCTCGAAGAGGGCGACCTCAAGCTGGTGTTTGAAGCCCTCCGCGAACGCAAAGTCCTGCTTACCACGGCGCCGCATCTGGTGCGGCCCCTGCCCTTCGTCTTCCCGGTCCATCACGGGGACCGTGTACCGCTCTGGAAACTCTGGGCTGGAATCTGGCTCTACGACCTGCTTGCCGCCTTCCGGAATGTGCGGTGGCATCGGTTGCTGGGCAAGCGGACGCTTCTGCAACAGGAACCGATGGTCCGGGAGCGGGGTCTGGTGGGCGGCGTACGCTACTACGATGCCCAATGCGACGATGCCCGCCTGGTGGTGGCCACCGCGCGATCGGCCATCCGCGCCGGGGCCCAGGTCGCCAACTACGTGGCGGTGGACGATCTGGTTCGGGCTGACGGCCAGATCCGGGGAGCCCGGGTTTCCGACCGGCTGGAGGGTACCCAGGGAACCATTCACGCGCAGGTGGTGGTCAACGCCACCGGGCCCTGGTGCGATTCGCTCCGCCGAATGGAAGACCCCTCCGCCAAACCGCTGCTCCGTCCCACCAAGGGCGTGCACGTCATGGTCCGGCGGGACCGGCTGGGCCACGAGGCCGCCATCACCCTCACCTCCCCGATCGACGGGCGGGTGATGTTCGTGCTGCCCTGGGGTGACTTCTCCTATATCGGAACAACCGATACTGATACCGACGAAGGACCCGATGAGGTCCACGCCAATCCGTCCGATATCGTCTACCTGCTCCGGTCGGCCAATGCCGCCTTTCCTAATGCCCGGCTGTCGGAGAACGACATCGTAGCGACCTGGGCCGGCCTTCGGCCCCTGATCGCTCCGGAGGCCCTGGTGGGCGCCTCGCAGGTGCCGAGAGAGCATCTGATCCTGCGTGGACCTGGCGGGATGCTCACCATCGCCGGCGGTAAACTCACCACCTATCGCCTGATGGCCGCGGAGCTGGTCGATCAGGTCACCGAGATTCTTCACCAGCTCGATGGCCGGACTCGCCCCCATCGGCCGCCCACCGACCAGGAATCGCTCCCCGGCGGGGAAGTCCTCGATCTCGAACCGCTGGGACAGCCGGGATTGGAATTGGGGCTATCAGTGGAGGTGATCGACTACCTCATCAGCTGCCACGGCACCGAATGCGCGGCGGTGTTTAACCTGGTCCGCGAACGGCGTGAGCTGGGCGAGCCGTTGTGCGAGGGTTACCCCGCGATCAAGGCCCAGGTGATCCATGCGGCTCGCCGAGAGCTGGCGCAGCGGGTGGACGACGTGTTGGTCCGGCGGCTCCACGTGCTCTATGAAGCGCCGGACCGGGGCGCGGCTGCCGCGCCGATAACCGCAAAGCTGATGGCAGAAGAACTGGGATGGGACGAAACCAGGATTTCACTGGAGGCCGAGCGGTACCTGGCCCTGCTTACCCGGCAGTAAGAAACGGCATTTCACCACAGAGACACAGAGACGCAGAGAACTACCAAATCAGTCTAACTCCGTGTCTGTGCGTCTCTGTGGTGAAAACAATTGCCTGGGCTATGGCAGCACCACCACCCGGCCGGTCATCAAGTTGCCGTGTATCGCGCAGTTGTATTGGTAGGTGCCGGCATTGGCGAATGTGAGAGTGTAGGTAGCTCCCGTGGTCAGATTCCCGCTGCTGGTGAAATCGCCGTTGATCGATTGAACCGTGTGGGTGCCGTTGACGCTCCACCGCACTTGCTGACCGATGGCCGCGGTATCGACCGCCGGATTCTGGGTGTTGTTTTTGCCACTGCGGAAGAAGTTAGGGTTGCCGACCTCAACTTCCACCGGTGGTATCGCCACGGTCAGATTGAAATCGAGATTGGTTGCCGCGACCGCAGCAGTGGTCGCCCGCACCACGGCGGGCCCGGTGCTGGCTCCCCCCGTCAGATTCTTGGTCGCGATCCCGGTGGACGCGGTGATTGAGGTCGCCCCTCCGGAGAGTGTGACGCTTCCACTCTGGACCGCCCAGTCGACGGTCACGCCGGAAATCCCGTTGCCATATTGATCCGCCACCTTCACTCCCAGCGCCGTGGTAAAGGCCTGGTTGGTGAATCCAGTCTGATTGTCGCCGGCATTCTTGGTGAAGCTGGAGGGCTGGTCCGGAGTGCCCGTGGCGGTGAAGCCGAGGGGAGATCCGGTAGCCCCGGCCAGGGTGGCCTGAGCGGTCTGGCCGCCGGCTCCGGTGCCCAGAGTCCAGCGGGTGGCAGCCAGCCCATTGGCATCGGTGATACTGGAAGTTGGACTCACGCTGCCACCGTTGGCGGCACTCCAGCTGACGGCAGCGCCGGCCTTTGGCGTGCCATCTTCCTGGACCAGGACCCGAAGCGAGTCGGTCAGGGCGGTGGCGACCAGAGCGGTTTGAGCATCCCCATTCGGGGCACCCGATTTGGCAATCGAGGTGCTGGGGCCACCGCCTCCGCCGCCACCGCCGCCCCCACCACCGCAGGCGATCCCGCCGGCAACGCAAAGCCCAACCAGTACCGTCAGCCTGACAGATGAGAGCATGGATCCTCCTATGCGATGAGCCTAATACGCCGGCTCCGGTTCTCCGGATCTCCCAGCTTCAATTCACCTGCACTACCCCGTGCATTCCCGCATTGCCACCCGGTTGACCGGTGGAGGTGCCGTGCTGGGAGCAGTAGTACTCGTAAGTACCGGCGGTGTTGAAGATGACCTGGTGATTAGCCGGATTGTTGAAGTAGTCGATCCCCGCAATCCCGGGAAGCGTTGTGGTTCCTTTGCTGGTAAAACTGGGTGCTCCGGTGCTGATGACATTGTGGGTGATACTGCCGCTGCTCCAGGACCAGAGCACCGTGTCGCCCACACCGATGGTGGTCGTCACCGGCTGAAATTCATTGTTGGCCACCAGAACCGTCTTCCTGCCGGGGGCCGGGGGCCCGCCGCCGTCGCTGCCCCCGCAGGCAATCCCACCCGCCAGCAGGCAGATTCCCGCCAGAATCCAGGCCTTCGGTTGATAAGTCATTGCCCCACCATGTAGAAAGTTTTGCCTGACCGCCGGCCGGGTCATACTCGGCCGGGTCGGGCACCGAGAATCGGGAGATATGGGACAATCCTACCCCGAGTAATGGTTCCGACAAGGGATCTGTATCACCTCGAGAGCCTCCCGCCCGGACCTGTGGCGGTCGGTTATCTTTCCGGCACGCCCCGGTCTTCCAGCTGAAAGGCAGTGGTAATCCCGTGGATCCCAACGTTTTCGAGACCGCCAACGCCGGCTTCGCCCAGATCATGTACGAGGAGTACCTCCGGGACCCTTCCGGAGTCTCTCCTGAGTGGCGGGACTATTTCCAGCAGGGGTTTTCCGGTCTCGGGCCTGAGGCTGAGCCTAACGGGCACCATGCTTCGATAGTCGAGAATGGCAGTCCGGTGAAGACGGACGGGCGGGCAGACCCTGAAGGACTTCCTCGCGCCGATTCGGCGCTCGGTCGCGGACAGACGGACAGCGGCCCTGTCGCGAAGACTCCAGTGCCCGCCGCGGCCGCCCCGCCCGCCGGGGCGGTCCCCATCACCGGCCCGGCCGCCCGCCTGGTCGCCAACATGAACGAGAGCCGGTCGATGCCGACCGCAACCTCGTTCCGCGAACTGGCCGTCTCCACCCTCGAAGCCCGGCGGCGCGAACTCAACAGCGCCCTCCGGGCGGCGGCCCGCAGCGAGAAGGTCTCGTTCACCCATCTGATCGGTTACGCGATTGCCCGGGCGGCAGAGAAGCATCCGGCGCTGAGTACGGTATTCGTCGAAGCAGCCGCTCCCCAGAAGTTGCCTGGCGGGACCACCAATCTGGGTATCGCCGTGGATGTAGAACGGAAGGATGGCAGCCGCGGGCTGGTGGTTCCGGTCATTCATGATGCCTCCCGCATGACCTTCGCCCAGTTCCACCAGGTCTATGAATCTCTGGTCGAGCGGGCCCGCAGTAACAAGCTGATGCCGGATGCGTTCGCCGGGGCCAACATGACGCTGACGAATCCGGGCGGGCTCGGCACCGTGGCCTCGGTGCCCCGCTTGATGCCGGGTCAGGGCAGCATCATCGCGGTCGGCGCCATCGAATACCCGCCCGCTTTCGCCGATCTCTCCGACGACAAGCTCCGCGAGCTGGGCATCTCCAAGGTCATGACCATCACCAGCACCTACGATCACCGGGTGATCCAGGGGGCTGAATCGGGTGAGTTCCTCCGTACCGTGGATACCCTGTTGCAGGGCGGGGAGAAGTTCTACGACGACATCTTCTCCAGCCTGAACGTTCCGTTTTCGCCTCAGCCGGCAGGGGCGGCGCGGACCACCCGTGCCCTCTCCGCCCCGATGCGGGAGTCGCAGGCCGATCTCTATCACGTTGCCGCCGCCATGGCGCTGGTAAAGGCCCATCGGACTCACGGCCACCTCGCGGCCCATCTCGATCCGCTGGGCAGCGAGCCGGTCGGCGATCCGGCCCTCGACCCCGCTCCGCTGGGACTCAACAGCGATGCGATGGCGACCATCCCCAGCACGGTGGTCCGGATATCGGTGCCCGGCGCAACCCTGGCCGAAGCGCTGCCCCAGCTGCAGAGCGCCTACTGCGGGACTATGGCCTACGAGCAGGAGCATATCTCGAATCACGTGGAGCGGGTCTGGCTCCGTCAGATGATCGAGTCGGGTGCCCATCGCCAGCCTCTGTCGGTGGAAGAGCAGAAGTGGTTGTACCAGCGGCTCACCCAGGTCGAGGCGATGGAGAAGTTCCTCCACAAGGCCTACCTGGGACAGAAGCGCTTTTCGATCGAAGGTGTGGACATGCTGGTGCCGATGCTCGATCAGATCATCGAGCTGGCGGCTCAGCAGGGTACCCGGGAAGTCGTGATCGGCATGGCCCACCGCGGCCGGCTCAACGTGCTGGCCCACACCGTGGGGCGGCCCTACGAGCAGATCTTCGCCGAGTTCGAGGGGGGCCGTCACGTGGAAGCCGGCACCCTGACTCCGGAAGGCGGAACCGGCGACGTGAAGTACCATCACGGTGCCGAGGGTGCCTACAAGACCCGGGCCGGCAAGGCACTCACCGTGACGCTGTCACCCAACCCCAGTCACCTCGAGTTCGTGGGACCGGTGGTCGATGGACGAGCCCGGGCGGAGCAGACCACCCGCAAGGGCCGCGAGCCGCACTACGACCCCACGGTCGCACTGCCGGTGATCATCCACGGTGATGCCGCGTTCGCCGGACAAGGGGTGGTGGCCGAGACCTTCAACCTCGGCGCACTGGCCGGGTATCGCACCGGCGGCACGGTCCACATCATCACCAACAACCAGGTCGGGTTCACCACCGACATGCGGGACGCCCGCTCGACCCGTCACGCCAGCGACCTGGCCAAGGGTTTCGACGTCCCCATCATCCACGTCAACGCCGACGACGCCGAGGCCTGCATGGCCGCGGTGCGGCTGGCCATGCTCTATCGCGAGCGGTTCCACGAGGATGTGCTGATCGATCTGGTAGGGTATCGCCGCCACGGCCACAACGAGAGCGACGAACCCAACTACACCCAGCCGCAGATGTACGAGCGGATCCGCAATCTTCCCACCGTGCGGGAGCAATACGCCGCGCTGCTGGTGAAGCGGGGCGTGTTGACCGCCGGGGAGGCCGACGAGATCTACAACAGCAGCTACCAGAAGCTGGTCGACATTCTGCAGACCTTCAAAGCCAGCATGGGCAAGACGGCTCCGCCCGAAGCCCCCAAGGTGGTGGATCGATCCAGCGGAGTTGAGCCGGAAACCGCGGTGCAGGTCGAGCTGCTCCGGGCCTTGAACGATCAGCTGCTGACGCTGCCCGAGGGATTCACTCCCAACCCCAAGCTGTTCAAGCAGCTGGAGCGGCGGCGCAGTGTGATGGGACCTGAAGGTGGAATGGACTGGGCCCACGGCGAGGCGCTGGCCCTGGCTTCACTGCTGGTCGAGGGGATTCCCATCCGCTTCACCGGACAGGACAGCGAACGGGGCACGTTCAGCCAGCGGCATCTGGTCCTCCACGATGCCAACAGCGGTGCGGAGTACGCCCCGATCAAGAGTCTGCCCGGAGCTTTGGCCTCACTCGAGCTGCACAACAGCCCGCTTTCCGAGCTGGCCACGCTGGGCTTCGAGTACGGCTACAGTGCCGCCGCGCCGGAAACCCTGGTTTTGTGGGAGGCCCAGTTCGGGGACTTCGTGAACGGAGCCCAGGTCATCATCGATCAGTTCATGGTCTCCGGGCTTTCCAAATGGGGATTGAGCACCCGGCTGACCCTGCTCCTGCCCCATGGCTATGAGGGTCAGGGGCCGGAACATTCCAGTGCCAAGCTGGAGCGGTTCCTCCAGCTCTGCGCCGAGAAGAACATCCGGGTAGCCAATCCCACCACGCCGGCGCAGTACTTCCATCTGCTCCGCCGTCAGGCCAAGCGTACCCGCCAGCGCCCGCTGGTGATCATGACCCCCAAGAGTCTGTTGCGACTGCCCCTGGCCACCAGCCGGCTGGAGGAGCTCACCAGCGGCAGGTTCCAGGCGGTGATCGACGACTCGATGGCCCAGAACCATCGCGAGCAGGTCCGCCGAGTGGTGCTCTGTTCCGGCAAGGTCTACTACGATCTGCTGACCGGCGCCGCCGGTGCCGATCGCTCCCGGCTGGCGCTGGTGCGACTGGAGCAGCTCTACACCTTCCCGGAAGAAGAGCTCAAGGCAATGCTCTCCAACTACCCCAGCCTGGCCGAACTGGTCTGGGTCCAGGAAGAGCCGCGCAACATGGGCGGGTGGAACTTCCTCGAGTCCAGACTGCGGGCGATTCTGCCCCAGAATGTGAATCTCAAGTACGTGGGCCGCCCGGAGCGAGCCAGCCCGGCTGAAGGGTACCCTGCGGCGCACACGGCGGAGCAGAAGCGGATTGTGGAGGAGGCGCTTCGGTAGCGGCGAGGCGGCGAGGCGGCTGGTAACAAATCGAAAGGGTCAGTTCTTCTCTGAGAACTGACCCTAAGATTTTTTCTACTCACCGGCTAGCCGCCTAGCCGCCTCGCCGCCTCAATGCGCCCCATTCCCGTTGACATGCCCATGCGGCACAAAGCGGGTCTTGTTCGAGGGGAGGAATTCCCGCTCCGAGGCCTGGCGGATCATGTCTTTTACCCAGTCGGAGAGATGCTCTCCGTAATGGAGAAGGAACACGCCGCGAGAACGCTTCTGAGCGATGAAGGCGATGAAGGGAGTATCGGCCTTGGCCGAATTGCAGGGCTGACAGGCGATGACCAGGTTATCCGGGCGATCATAGGCCGTCTGGCCCTTCCGCGG
>CAZOES010000158.1:8875-10176 GCA_964578865.1 uncultured Gemmatimonadaceae bacterium
CATGATCGAGTGTGGTGCGGTCCTCGGCGATATCCACGCCGCAATAGGCGCAAACCGAGCCGTAGCGATCGATGAGCCACTGACGGTGGGCATCCATCGAGCGCCGCCCGAGATTGCGTGCTCTGGTCGTGGGACGGGAGGACTGATTTCTGCGATTGCCTCGTGACACTTACTGCTTCCTTTGCTTCAGTTACTGGATCCAGCGATAGGGTACAGGGGTCCCTCCGCATTGAACGTGTGTCTCAAATGTAGACACGACTGGGTTGCCTTACAAGATGCCGCCCTAAAGTACCGAGTACCGGAGTACCAAGTTTGCATCTGGAGTCGGTCACTCGGTACTCGGTACTCGGTACTCGTTCTCGACCTGATCCAGCCACTCCAACTCGACCTCCCACTGCCGGATTACCAACCGAACCACCTGGGCTCCGGCGACAACCATGGGGCCGCTATCGGCAAGGATCTCGCCAAGAGTTCGCCGCTCCTTCTCCAACTGCTCCTGGAGGAACTCTCTTCGCCGGACGATCAGCCGTAACCTGTCTTCCGGCTGGGTGTTATGGGACAGGATCAGCCAGGTAAGAAAGGCTGGCGCGGGGCGCTGAACGGCCCACTCCTCCCGTGCCAGTGCGGCAGAAAGAGCTCGGCGTCCTGCCGCTGAAAGCCGAAAAACCTGCCGCTCGGGACCGGCCCGGGACTCACCATCGGCCCGGTTGAGATGGCCGCTGGCCGCCAGTTTCTTGAGCGAGTAATAGACCTGGGGACGGGAAATGCCGGCCCAGTCTCTCGCCTCCCGGATCTCCAGCTCCTGGTTGAGCTCGTAGCCATGCATGGGCCGCTCGCGGAGCAGGCTCAGCACCACCAGGTCGGGAAGGGTCAGGGTGGATGTCATGCTTGACCGAGTATAGTCTAATCAATACTATCCGTGTAGTCTAATTAAGACTACTCACAGCTCTGGAGGCCGTCATGCCGGATCAGCTGTTCCATCGCCTTACCCCGGTCATCCTGGTGGACCAGGTCGAGCCCTGTCTCCCCTTCTGGACCGAGCGGCTCGGATTCGAGAAAGTGGCCCAAGTGCCCGGACCCGACGGGAAGCCTCAGTTCGCCATGCTGGTGCGGGATGGCATCGAGGTGATGTATCAGACCTGGGCTTCGCTGGAAGCCGAGCTGGGCAGCGGGGCGAGCACCCCGGGACATTCGATCACCCTGTTCATCGAGGTCGGGGACATCGATCAGGTCGACAAAGCAATGAAGGGCGTGGCGCGAGTGGTTGACCGGCACACCACCTTCTACGGGATGGATGAGTT
>CAZOES010000159.1:0-10154 GCA_964578865.1 uncultured Gemmatimonadaceae bacterium
GATGCTGCCTTCCAGCCGGCGAAGACTCCCGTCGGCGTGGAGGGCCATGGTCTCACCGTGGACGTGATCGCCCGGCTGCTGCATCGCGATCCCGAAGTTTCGCAGGGCCTCGTCGGTTCCCTCGGGAGGAATGAACTCGAGGGCCGAGCGGCCCAGCAGCTCTTCGGTGGGATATCCCAGTAACCGCTCAACTCCGGCGCTGGCATAGGTGATCAGTAATCCCGAATCGAGGGCGAGGAGTCCGTCGGCGTCACGCTCGACCAGGGCCTCGAAGAGAGCGGCGCGGGAGGTCCAGCGGGAGTAGTACTCGCCCCGGGCGCGGGCCCGGACCAGAGTCGATTGCAGCTGAGCGCCGGTCAGAGTGGGGAGACTGAGGTACTCGGCGGCACCGAGTTTGAGGGCTACCAGTTCTTCGGCTGGATTGATTCTGGAAGTGATCAGGATCAGCGGGGCCTGGCCGCCGCTGGCGAGCACCTGGACCGAGGCGAGGGTCTCGGTGTCTCCGTCGTCGCCCAGGACGATGATGGCTTCAGGCGGGCGACCCAGCAGTTTGATGCGGGCTTCCTCGAGGGTGGAAGCAAACACAAACGTGGTTATCCCCGAGGCAATGGCGGAAAAGCCATCCGCCAGGTGCGCGGGTCCTACTACTAATAGCCGTTCTCTGGTTACCGCACTGCGCGTCGCCGACAGATTCATCGGGGTATTGCCTTACGGTCCCGGGGGAGGACCGTCCAGCAATATACTGAAATTCAGGCACGGGCGGGCGTGGAGCGGGCGTGGAGCGGGCGAAGAGCGGGCGTGGAGCGGACATGAAGCGGGCCACCAACCAAGGCCCGCTCTATGCCCGCAGGTCGCCCGCGCTTTCGCCCGCTTATCTATTTGCCAGAGCCACGTGTTCCCGCAGCATCCGGTCCACATCGGCCGCACTGACTTCGTCAGGAATGTCCCAGTTGTCCTGCCGGTGAGTAGGTACGCTGGCCGAGGCGATCTGGCCATCGCGATTGAGCTTCACCACCACGGTCGCGGTGCCGTGCTCTTTTTCCTTGCCAACCCGCAACACCAGCATCCAGGTCCCGTCCTTCGAGGGTGTGTAGTTCACGGCATACAACCCGGGGATACCGGTGTCCTTGATGTTCAGGGCATTGGACCGGCGCTGACCATCGACCATGCCTTCGGCCGAACCACTCACCGGGTAGTAGGCTGCGTCGCCGTGGTGATAGACCCGCACGAGGCAGAAGGCGTTCCGGGTGATGCTGTTGTAGGGGTTGGCCGGGATTTCGATCGAGATCCAGGGCGGACCGGCCAGGGCCGGGGTGGCCAACAGCAGGGTCAGCGCGAGAGCGGCAAGAACGGGGCGACGCATGGGGACCTCCGGGTAGTTAGCAACGAACAGGTGATTGCTTTCAACTGTGAGTTCGATGCCGGCTTCCCGGGGTTGGTTTAGTAGGTCTCCGAACCCCGCGCTTTGAGCGTGACAATGCCTTTGAAGGTCCGCACCTCGACCACCGCGCGGCCATCACCGGTCTTTGCAGTGTATTCGCCCTTGTTGGGCCCCTGCCGTACCGCCCCCGCGGGGAAGAGTTCGTCCTGGAGACCTCGGCCATAACTCACCAGGTGATACGAGGCGGCCAGCGCCGGCGGGAGACGGAGTTCGATGTCTCCCCCATGGGTCTCCGCTTGAATGCGGCCGTCAGGGGTCAGCCCGCCCTTGAAGGCAATTTCGCTCGATACCGTCTCCATTCGGATCCGACTCACATCTCCTTCCATGCCGACCAGCAGCGGACCGCTCACCGTGCTGGCATCGAGGTCCTGAATAATCCCGCGCACCACGATGGTTCCGCTGGCGGTCCTTACCTTGGCGAGAGGCCCGCGAAAGGCCAGCTCCACGTTGCCGTCGAGGGTCTCCACGCTGCATTCCCGCGGGGTGCCGGCCACCCGAACCCTCCCACTCACGCCGGTGATCTCCAGTGAGCCTGCACCGGTAGTGGTCTCCACGTCGGCAGCGGCCGACTTGATCCAGACCCGGGCGCTATTGGGGAGCCAGATGTCGAGGTCGGCGGTGCCGTCGGGTTCGTTCCCCTCGGGGGCTTCCACGCCGAGCTTGATCGCGTCACGGGTACCGCCGATGAAGAAGCGGCCGGCGGTGGGATCGAGCCGGCCTTTCACGGCGATGCTGTCTTTGTCCCAGCCGTTCACCCGCAGTGAGCCGGTCACGACGAAGACGCGGATGGCGGCGTCCTTGGCTGCCGGGCGACCTGCGTTTACGACCTCTTGCGGGTGAGCAAGGGCCGGCGTAGTGAGGCTCAGCACGAGGAACATCAAGGCGTTCCTCGTTCCTCGTTCCTCGTGCGGCCCGCTCACGAGACTTGCCTCCCCGCTGCCGTCGCCCGCTTCAGCAGATCCAGCCGTTGGGCGTAGCGAGCCAGCACCATCTGCTCCAGTTCGGTGTTGCCCGGATCGGACGTGAGCGCGGCTTCGGCTTCCTTGATGGCCTGATCAACGATGGCAAGGTTGCGTTCCACCACCGCGCGAGTGGAGGCGGAAAGCTGAGCGGGATCGTCCGCCAGTTTCCGGGCGAGATCGGCGGTGGCCTGGACGTAGCGCTGCTGTTCCAGGGCAAAAGCGCTGGGTGTGGCCCGCCGCTGATAGAGGGTGGCCAGGGTAGCACCGGCGATGAGCAAGGCCACGGCAGCAGCCAACTGGAACCAGGGACTGCGAAGACCCCGTCCGGCCGCAGGCAGCGCAACAAACCGGGGTCTGGTGGGCAGGCGTGGTTCAATGCCGCCCCAGAGATCCTTGGCTGGCAGGATGGACCGGGGCATGGCCCGGGCACTGGAGATCAGTGAACGGTTGAATGCCACCTCGCGATGGCACTTCTCGCAGCCGGCAAGATGCTCTTCCACCTGGCGGACTTGTTCCGCTGGCAGAGTGCCGTCGAGATAGTCGTCCAGCAGGGAAGCGATGTCGCTGCAGTTCATCGGTCTAGCATCTCCCGCAACAAGCGTCGGGCCCGGAAGAGCTGGGCCTTACTGGTTCCTTCTGCGATGCCGAGCATGCCGGCGATCTCGTCGTGCTGGTAGCCCTCGACATCATGGAGCACGAACACCGCCCGGGCTCCGGTTGGCAGTCGAGCAATAGCTTGCTCGAGGTCACTGGATCCGGCGCCTGATCCAGGGGTGGGTGGAGCAGGGGCGGCTTCCAGCTCTAAGGGATCGCCGGCCAATCCCACACGGGCATTGCGTCTCCCCGCCGTTCGCCTTGCCTGCAGCACCTCATTCACCGTGAGCCGATGCAGCCAGGTAGTGAAGGCGCTTTCGCCTCGGAAGCCGGCCAGCTTCTCCCACACCCGTACGAAGACATCCTGGGCTGCCTCTTCCGCTTCGGCCTGGTCGCGGCAAAGCCGGAGACAGAGCGCGTATACCCGTCCCACGTTTGCCTGGTAGAGCGTCCGAAACGCATCCTGATCGCCCTGCTGGGCCAGCCGGACCGTTTCGTTCACGAGGCGGGTTTGCCGGGAGTCATATGTCGCTGAATGAGATGCCGGGGAAGCCGGTCGGGTTTAAACCGGGTCCGGCATGACCGGGGGAGCAAGGTCTCATCCGGCCTTCACGGTCGATTCAAACCGGTGGTGTTTCTATGGGGGTACCGACATTTCTGACCGGAGGCCACCATGCGTGTCGCCGAAATCATGACTCCCAATCCCAAGAGCATTCTGGGTACCATGACCGTGGGGGAGGCTATCGGAGTGCTGGCTGACTATCACATCACCGGCATCCCCGTCGTCGATCCAGCCGGCAGGCTGGTTGGGGTGCTCTCGAACAGCGATATCCTCGAGGCCATGGCCGAACACGCCGAGAGTGCCGAGCGGGATACGCTACTCGACTCGACTCTGGTGCAGGAGATCATGACCCCGAGACCCCAGAGCATCGCACCAACCGAGCCGGTCACCGAAGCCGCACGCCGCATGCTGTATCTCGAAGTCCACCGGCTCTTCGTGGAAGCGGACGGCAAGCTGCTGGGGGTGATTTCCACCACCGATCTGGTTCGCGCCATGGCGACCCAACGGGCCTAGTTTCTTTCCAACCGGAAAATGGACTGGGGGGAGCGAGGGGGAAACCTCTCGCTCCTTTCATTTATGAGGCCGGAGCACCCGGCTTCTATTGCGTTTTTCCGGCAAAGTAGTACTGTATCGGTACACTAATACACAGGCCAATACAGTCACCGGTGTTCAGCCAGATCGATTCACGCAGCACCATCCCGCTTTACGCCCAGATCGCCACCCGGATCAAGGTGGCCATCGCGGCGGGGGACCTCGCACCGGGGTCAGGCTTGCCGTCGGTGCGACAGCTGGCGGGCCAGCTCCGGATCAATCCGGCCACGGTGGTCCAGGCCTATCGCGAGCTGGAGGTCGAAGGGTTCGTGGAGATGCGCCAGGGGGCTGGGACCTTCGTTCGAGAAATCGCCGAACGGCGCAAAGACGAAGAACGATCGCATCAGGCGGTGGCCCTGGCGAAGCGGATGCTGGCAGAGGCCGGCAAGCTCCGGATCTCGCCTCAGGAGATTCGCGAGGCCATCGAGAAGATCATGAAAACGGGGGAAGTATGAGCAACGCAGTAGAGACAGCGGGCCTGCGCTACAGCCCGGGTGGTGGCTTTGCGATCCGGGATCTCAACCTGCATGTGCCCACCAGTGCGATCTATGGATTCCTGGGACCCAACGGTTCGGGGAAGACCACCACGCTTCGACTGCTGCTGGGTCTGCTTCGGCTGCAGGGCGGAAGTATCACGGTGCTGGGGCAATCGATCCCAACCCATGCGGCTGACGTCCTCGCGCGGATCGGATATGTCCCGGAACAGCCCCACTTCGACCTGACCCGCACGGTGCGCGAGCTGCTGCGCTTTCAGGCCGCGTTCTACCCGACTTGGGACTGGCCCGCGGCGGAAACCCTGCTCAAGCAATTCGATCTGGACGAGAAGAAGCCGTTCGGAAAACTCTCCAAGGGTCAAAAAGCCAAAGTGATGATGCTGTCAGCCATGGCTCAGCGTCCCGAGCTGCTGGTGCTGGACGAGCCGACCGATGGTCTCGATCCGGTGGCTCGGCGCGACATCCTTTCGTCACTGCTCGATTATGTGGCCGAGCGGCAGGCCACGGTGATCATCTCGAGCCACCTGGTACATGAGCTGGAGCGGATCTGCGACTGGGTCGGGGTGATGGATGGCGGCCGGCTGGTGACCGAGGTGCCGATGACTCAGCTCAAGAACGGCACCAAGCGTTTGCGGGTCTCCGGTCTCCCAACCGATCAGGGAAATCTGGCGCCGGCCCCGTTCGTGCGAATGGCGCGGGAACAACTGGGCTCGAGGGAAACCTGGATTGTCAGAAACTGGGAGCCACAGATGGCGGAGTATTTCCCCTCCCAGGGCGTGAAGCTGGATGAGGTGGTCGATCTCGATCTGGAAGATGGGTTTGTGGAATTGCTTCGTGCGTTCCGTTCGCCGGATGGGTCGCTTCAAACATAAGACAGGATTAGGGGATTGAACGGATTTCAAGGATTCAATCCTGCGAATCCGGTGAAATCCTTCAATCCTGTTTCCACCAACGGATTCCAGACTTAAGGGTGAATGTGGTGAAACAAAGATACCTGGGAATGTTTCTCGCCATTCTGGCGAGTCAGTGGAAGTGGGCCCGTATGGTGGTGGCGCTGGGAACCGTCGCCGGGTTTCTGATTCCGGTGTTGTCGGTTCAGGGCGCGGCCCAGGGAACCAAGGCGATGCCGGCCGACGAACTGCTGCGAATGCTGCAGTCCTGGGGAATTCTCTATCCGTTGCTGGCGGGGTTGCTGGGTCTGCTGGTTGCCATGGCGGCATGGGCGCCGGATCACCGGGGCCGGCATGTCCATGCGCTGACCCTGCCGATCAGCCGGCCGCAATACGTGCTGTTTCGCTGGCTGGCCGGCCTTACCGTGCTGCTGCCGCCGATCCTGGCGGTGGGCATTGGTACGGCGCTCTCCACCGGCAGCGCGGCCATCCCACCGGGGCTGCATGGCTACGCCACCCCGCTCTCGATCCGGTTCGGGCTGGCGGTTCTGGTGGCCTTCTCGACCTTCTTCGCAGTCTCCAGCGGAACTGCCCGCACCGCCGGCATCATTCTGTCCCTGTTCGCGCTGATCATCGTGGGCCAGATCCTGTTCGCCGCGGCAGGCCTGCATATCGATCTGATCAACCCGATTCAATACACCCTGCTCAGCTGGCCTGGCCCGCTGGCCATCTTTACCGGCCGCTGGATGCTGATCGATGTCTAGCCGCCCGGTGGGACTCTTCCTGCTCCTTTCATTGATGACGGCTTCGGGTCTGGCGGCCCAGCAACCGGCCGGCGACGAGCTGGGAAATCTCAAGCGCAAAGCCGACAGTCTGGCCCGTCTGTGGGAGGAGGCCGACGCGCTGGCCAACCTGGCCGACAGCCTGGCCCACGCGGCGCTACCCCGTCAGCTCGATACCATCCGGGTCGAGAAACTGGTGATTGTCGCCAATCCTTCGCGGCTCCCTCTCAAGGAAGCCGCCGGCATCGCGTGGGGGATGATCGATTCGCTTTACGGGTCGATGGCCGACACCCTGCTTCACCGTCCCTATCTCATTCATGCGATCGATCCCGACAGCCAGCCGACCCGCAGCACCTGGGGCACGGTGCTGGCATGGGATCTTACGGCCAGGGAAACGGGCAACATCCTGGCGATGATGGCGCCCATACCCGCCCCCGATGAGAGTCTCCGCCGCTGGCTGGGCGGGCCGCTTCCTCCCGCGGTGCAAGGACTCAAGGAGGAGCTGGGACAGAGTTACGTCGCCGTTGTGACTTCGCCCTTTGGAGTCGCGCGGGATTGCTTTACCGGCTCGCTAACCCAATGCCGAAGCCTGCTGGCGCTGGACCGGCCGCTGGATCCGGCCCGGATCTATCGGACCTTGTCGGAGCGACAAAAGGCGGTTCGGCGGGTCGGCTTCGGCCGGAACGAAAACGAACTGCGGGCTGCCACCATGCCTTGCTACAATGGCGACGATTCCACCTGTGCAAGCCTGCTCCGGCGGAGTGAAGCGTGGCGTTTGCCACCCGCAGTCGATCTGGTGGCCCGGCGGACGCTGGTTCTAGTAGCTCTGACCCTGGGCGGCCGGGGAGCCTACGGAAGACTCATGGCCGACTCGACTTTGCCGATCGATGTCCGAGTCGCCAACGCCGCCGGCGTGCCGCTCGATTCGGTATTCGCAGTCTGGCACGGTGCGGTGGTTGCTTCCCGTCCTGTCCCGGTGGAATTGCCGGGGTACGGCCCGCTGGTTGGGCTGAGCTGGACCGTGGCGTTTGGTCTTCTGGCAATGAGGAGCTCGCGATGGCGCGTGGCATGAAGCTCTGGGCCGGAGGGGTGGCACTGGTCTGCCTGATCGCAGCTCTGGTTTACCTGCCACCCAAGGGCGCGCCCAAGTGGTTGTCCGGGCGACCCTACTCACTGCCCGCGGAGGCCCAGCAGCGGTTGCGGGCCCGGCAGCTCGCCTTCGAGTGGCAGGAGGTCAACGGCAAGCTGCTGGGCGTGAGCTATCGGGATCGCTTTGGACCGCTGCTGGCCGAACGACAGGGCCGCAATCAGGCCGGCCCGGCGCTGGTGATCGAAGCCGACTCCGCTACCCGCAACTTCGGGGAGCCCCAGGTGCGCGCGGCGATCGACAGTGCCTGGGCTCGTCTGGGCATTGGTCTCAGCAAGATCTCGGTCGGTATCCTGCTCCGACCTGCCAGCCCTCCTGGCAAAGTCCGCCATCCCTTTGCCGAACTGAGCGGGCTGGGCGCGATCTACCTGCTACCTGATTCGGTAGATCGCGCAACCTGTCTGGTGGTTTCGGGACTGCCTCGCTTTGTGACCGACCGGACCTTCCGTCCCTCAGGTGATCTGGCCGATTGGGCCATCCAATTGTTAGGCCCCTGCGCCTTCTACGCCCGGTTCGGAGTTCCCGGTCCCAGGGTAGAGCAGTGGTTGGCGGCTCGGAGTTTTGATGTGGCCATCAGTCCATCATGGGACCGGCCGATGCAGCATTCGTATCAGCTCATTCTCTGGATGTTTCGTAACCCGGCGCAGCAGGACTGGTGGTGGAACGGGGTCTACTCCTATCCAGCCTCGACCCTCGCCTGCTTCGCCGGCCGTCCCGAAGACTGCCGGCTGGGATTGGCCCGGTTCGATCATGGAGGCCAGGGCCGCCGACCCAAGGTTGTGGTGCCACCCGATGCATGGCAGTCGAGCCGGGTGAACCTGATCGGCGCTCATTCCTATCTGGCCAGTATAGTGGGGACGGTCGGGGTCGACCGGTTTCAGGAGTTCTGGACCACCTCCCTTCCGGTAGACTCGGCGCTTACCCTGGCGGTGCAGAAGCCGGTTGGTGAGTACACCGTATCCTGGCTCAGAGGATTCAGCTACCCACCCCGGTTCGGTGCGGCCACCCGGTGGTTGGACGCGCTGCTGGGGCTCGGCTTTGCGGTGGTCATTATGGCGCTGGCCATTCTGGGGCAAACCCGGCGCCAGGTTCGATGAAGCTCCGGCGTTGGCTCGGGACCCTCGCGCTGCTGAATCTCGCTGGAACGCCGATTCAGGCACAGCGCGATCACTGGGACCGGCAGGTGGCCAAGGCGCTGGACCGCACAGCCGTCACATTGAAGGATCGGGGCTACCGCCCGGTCACGCCGTACCACAGCGGCATTCTGCTGGTGGAACAGTCAGACCAGATCGAGGTTCCCTTGGCGCCGAAGCGGGAGTACCTGATGGTGGGTGCCTGCGATGATGACTGTACCGGACTCCAGCTGGTGATTGCCAATGGGATCGGGTATCAGGTGGATGCGGCCCGAGGGCCGGGCAATTCTCCAGTGGTGCGGGTGACGACGCCGGCGCAATCCGGCACCTATCGCGTCACCGTGACGATGGCCGCATGCCGGGTGAGCCCCTGCAGGTATGGCTTCGCGGTTTTTGTCAGATAGCGGCTAAGAGCTGCTAATAGCTAACGGCTCTCAGCTCTCAGCTCTTAGCCCTTAGCTCTTAGCTCTTAGCTCTTAGTTCTTAGCCCTTAGCCCTTAGCTCTTAGCTCTTAGCTCTTAGCTCTTAGCTGTTAGCTCTTAGTTCACCTGCTGAGCCGCAAATCGCTGCACCAGTTTGGCAATCTTCTCTTCCAGTAGGGGCAATCCCTCGACAATCGCGGCGACTTCAGCATCGAGACCGGTGAGGTTTCCGGTCCGAGCCTGCCGTTCGATCGCTGCGCAGACAGCGGCCAGTCCGGTCGCGCCGAGGCCGGCCGCGCCGCCGCGCGTGGCATGAGCCGCCTGGGCCACCGAGTGACTGTCGCCCTGGGCCAGTCCCTGGCGCAGCCGCTCAATCCGTCCGGGGGCCTCTTCGAAAAAGATTCGGACCAGTTCCCGGACCAGCTCGATCCCGGCTTCAGGATCGAGGTCGATCAGCTCTTCGAAGATGGTGGAGTCCAGCTCGGTCATTCTCATGCGACGGGCTGCCGGTCGCCGGCTTTGAGGTGATGGAAAAACTCTTCGACGGCCGAAGCTTCCCGCTCGACTTCCTCGGAGAGCTGCAATGCCTGTTCAAGATTGCGATTCCTTGCCGCGTGCTCCAGGTCCTTGCACTTGCGAGATAGTTCCAGCGCCCCAATGTAGGCCGAGCTGCTCTTGAGCGCATGGGCTGCGGCACGGGCCTGCTCGGTGTCGGCGACGGTGGCTGCTTCACGGATAGCCTTGAGCCGGCCCGGCAAATCGTTCAGGAACAGGTCGATGAATTCAAGCACGATATCGGGAGCACCAGGATCCTGCAGCTCCCGGAACCCCTCCAGCACCTGCAGGTCTACCGGCACCGGCGTATTACCCGGGCGGGGATCTGGTGCCGATGGGTTGAGACCGCCCGGCTGGGGAGTCGGCTGACGCCAGCACGTCAGCATGGCCTTGAGGTCTTCAGCCCGGATCGGTTTGCTCAGGTAGTCATCCATTCCGGCGGCGAGACAACGCTCCCGGTCGCCCTGCATCGCGTTGGCCGTCATCGCGATGATCGGGATCTTCCCGGTCGGCTGGGGGAGCATTCGGATCGCCTGGGTCGCTTCGTAGGTGGCCTGGAAATCGTGGCCGGTCTCGATCAG
>CAZOES010000160.1:0-10109 GCA_964578865.1 uncultured Gemmatimonadaceae bacterium
GGGTCCCCTGCCATTCCTTCCAAGCCTCCTGGGAAGACGCGATCGCCGCTTTGATAGTCGCCGCGTCCGCGTGGTGAGACCGGGCCAGTACCCGACGGTGATCGTGCGGGCTGACCACATCGTGCAGATCCCCGGTCCTGATCTCCTTCCCACCCACGACGACCGGAATTTCGACGGTCTCGCTGGTCACCTTGGCCAAGGCCGCCTTCAGGGCCTCCCGTTCGGGCGAACCCGGTGCATAGCCCAGGACCAGCTCATTGTGAACTTTGGGAGGAACGAAGCTGCCGCTCATGATGCCCGCCGGGTGTCTGAAGTGGCCGGGACATTAAGGACTTAATCAACAGCTTTCAACTGTGAGGGGATCCAGGATGGTAGTCCCAGGGTACTTCTCGTCCTGCAGCCAGATCTTCCCCGATCACCTCGCCCGTCTCGCCCGTCTAGAATTTCACCTGCAACTGGGTCTGCAGCGCGCCCTTCCGGATCCCCGGATTACCCACCTTCCGGCTTACATAGAACGCCGAGAGCCGCACCGCAGGGATCACGGGGAAGGTATTGACACCGATGCTGTAGGCCCGGTTCCTGAACTGGGGGCTGAGCACTTCGCGCCGGAAGTCTTCGTACTTGGCAATGAACTGGACCTTGAGGATCGGCTTGTAGCCCACCACGCCGTACCAGCCCCAGTCATCCTTGGCATCGAGCGAGTCGCGCGCCCCACCGACGTACTCGCCCCGCGCCAGGAAACGAGTGTCGGCGTAGGCCGCATCGAATCCGTAGCGGAGGCTGTCACCGAACCAGCGCGCGAAGTTGACACCGATAGTGATCGACGGGATCGGCTTGATTGCCGCACGCGCCACACCGAGGACAGTCGAGTCCTTGTTGCTCGTCGTGTTGATTCCTTCGCCGTTGAACACACCGGCGCTGAACAGGACGTACTTGCCGGCCTGGTAGTCGGCCATGACACCGATGTCGCGCTTGGGGGCCAGCGAGTCCACTACCGTCGCCCGGTCCAGGGTTTCGATATCCGCGATCGAAGTGAGATACTCCCAGGTGAACGGAGTCTTGAACTGACCGACCTGCACACCGAACGCCTGGTGGGCATAGCGGATGTAGGCATCGGTCAGCGAGACCGACGCCGCCCGTAACGCGTTGCCGGTCCGCAGCTCGGCCTGGACCTTGTAGGAGAAGCCGGTCGCGATCGTGCCGGTGGCCTGCAGACGGGCCCGGTTGATCGTCGCGGTCATCCCGATGTCCTTCTGGTACACTACCCGAGTCTGGAGATAGCCGCCCAGCCGGGCCGGTGAAGCGGGCGCACTCGCAGCCGGCGGGGGCGAGCCCTGTCCGGCCATGGCATCCGGGTCAACTGCGCTCACAACCAATGCTCCGACAATCGCAAACTTGGGAAGTCTCATTGTGTGACTCCATGAAGAAACGGATTCCTGCTGGAGCCACAGATTCCCCAGATTGAAAAAACAGATTACAACTAGTTCTTTCCTAATCAGTCTTTTGAAATCTGTGAAATCTGTGGCTTGCTGTTAGCCGTAAGCGACCACACTGCTCGCTTTGAACGAGCCATAGACATTCTTCCCCACGGCCAAACCCAGCGATACCGCCGCCGCCGCAGTCACCTCGGCTACGAACACCGGCGCCGGGCCAATCACCACTCGCACTCGTTCGCCGTAAGGCGGCTCCGGCAGGATTTCGCTGATCGGCCCGCTGAAGACATTGCGGGCGCTCCCGGCAGGCGCCTCCAGCGAGAGGGTGACCTGATCCGGACTTACCACTACGAACTGCTGACTGGCACCACTTTCACCCATGGCGGTGACCTCTCCTCGTGGGGTGGCGAGAGTGAGTTCCTCGCCCCCCCGGCTCACCAGCCGGCCAGGCAGCAGGTTCAAGCCCAGCAGGGTGGCCACGTAGCGCGAGCGTGGTTCCTTGAGCAGCGAGATCCGGTCACCGTTCTGCACGATCCGGCCACGCTCCATGACCGAGATGCCGTCACCGAACAGCAGCGCCTCCATCGGCGCGTGGGTCACCAGAACCGTCACGCAGGAAAGACCGGACAACACCCGCTTGAGTTCGGTGCGCACGCTGTGACGCGTCTCCACATCCAGAGCGGAGAGCGGCTCGTCCAGCAGTAACAGTTTCGGTTCCAGCACCAGGGCTCGGGCCAGCGCCACTCGCTGCTGTTGTCCTCCCGAGAGCTGCGCCGGCCGCCGTCCCGCCAGTTCAAGCAGATTGAACTGTTCCAGCATCGCTCCGGTCCGGCGCTTCACTTCGGCTCGACCCAGGCCAGCAGCCCGGAGCCCGAATCCGATGTTGTCCCCGACGGTCAGATGGGGGAACAGGGCGTAGTCCTGCGGCAGGTACCCCAGCGGCCGGGCCGGTGCCCCGACCCAGGTTCCCTTTTCGGTGTCACACCAGACCTCGTCTCCCAGCGCGATCCGCGCCCTGGCGGGGCGCTGCAGACCGGCGAGAAGCTTGAGCGCCGTGGTCTTACCCGAGCCGCTCTCACCCACGAGGACAAGTGTCTCGGCCGGCCGGCCGGACAGCTCGCAATCGAGGGTGAATTCACCGAGCCGGTGCTGGAGCGTTGCGCGGAGCACGAGGAGGAGCGAAGAGACCGAGACCGGCCTGACGCATTCCCGCAAGCAGGACGGAAGCCATCACGACCAGGATCAGTGAGAGAGTTGCGGCCGCGTCGAGGTTTTCCTGAAGCAGGAGGTAGACATCGAGGGGCACGGTCCGGGTGCTGCCCGCCATGTTCCCGGCGAAGGTGATCGTTGCGCCGAACTCCCCCAGCGCACGGGCCCAGCACATTCCGATGCCGGCGAAGACGCTGGGGAGCGCCAGCGGCAGTCGCACCCGGAGAAAACTGTAGACCTCCCCTGCCCGCAGTGTGGATGCGGTCTCCAGCAGCCGCGGATCCACTGCGGTGAATCCAGCCCGCGCCGCCCCCACCAGAAATGGAATGGACATGAAGGTCTGCGCGATGACGACGGCCGGAGTGCTGAACGGCAGCGTTATTCCAAAGGCCGAAAGGGTGCCCCCGAGTATCCCGGCCCGCCCGAACGCCATGAGCAAGGCGAACCCCGCCACGGTCGGTGGGATTACCATAGGAAGATCAAGCAGTACCTCTATCAACCGCTTGCCCGGGAAATTCCGGGTCGCGAGCAGGGCAGCCATCGGAAGTCCGAGCACGATGCAAGTCCCGGTGGCAGCGACGGAGGTGATGGCGCTGAGCCAGAGAGATTGCAGCACCGCCGGGTTCTTCAGCTGTGCAACCAGGGTCCCCGGGTTCACCCGCAGGGCAATTCCGGCGAGCGGCAGTGCCAGCAACGCTCCCAGCAGCGCCGCCAGCACCAGCGTGCCTATCCTGCCGCCGGCCTCCAGCAAGGGTCTCGGCCCTGAGGTCATTGGGCCGCGACGGCCGGCGCCATGAATCCCAGCCTCCTCAACACCGATTGCCCATCACCCGACAACACCAGGGCGATGAACTCGGCGCCTAACGCCGAGCCTCCCGCCACCGTGGCGATGGGATACTCGGCGATGGGGTTATATCGATCGGGAATTTCCATCAGTTTGAGCTGAGGCCGGACCGCAGCGGTGACATCGGTCTGATAGACGATTCCGACATCGGCTTCGCGCAGCTGCACCTTGGCGGCGACAGCCCTCACGTTCTCTTCCTCCGAAACCAGGTTCGAGAGCACCAGATCGTTGAAGTGGTTGGGGAAACCGGGAGCCGAGTCGAGCCGCATCAGCGCCGCCCGGCTGTAGGCACCCACCGGCACCTGCCGCCCCGCCAGTACCAGCTTGAGCCCGGGACGGGTGAGATCCTGGAGCTTGCCGATGGCGCCGGGGTTGGTCTTGGGCAGGACCACCACCAGCCGGTTCCGAGCGAACACCACCGGCTGGTTGGAGAGCAGCTTCTTGTCGTCGGCGTACTTCATCCAGCGTTGGTCGGCCGAGGCGAACACATCGGCCTTGGCCCCTTGCTCGAGTTGGGTCGCCAGAACCTGGCTGCCGGCGAAGTTGAATCTCACCGTGACACCGGGATGGGATCTTTCGAAGTTCTTGCCGATGGCGGTGAAAGCTTCGGTGAGGGAGGCAGCGGCGAAGACCGTGACGGTCTCCTGGGCCGGCAGCACCGCCGTCACCAACGGGAGGGCAAGAGCCGCGAAGGCGGCCCGGATCATTGATTTCACACTGGCACCTTAAGTGACTCTAAACGACTTTGAGCAAGACAGACAAGATACAATAGCTGACGCGGTAGGGAAGATGAGAGGATTTGGGGACGAGGCGGACTGCGGATACCTGCAAGGGACAATAGGAACACTCAATCGCGGCCGATCATCACCTCCGTCGATTTGATCACTGCCAGCAACCGTTCACCGACCTTTACCCGCAGCCGGTCGGCTGACGAGCGGGTAATGACAGCCACCAGTTCCTGGCCGCCGATATCGAGCTTCACTTCTACCATGATGCCGTCACCCGCCACGCCGACCACTTTGCCCCGCAGTTGATTGCGGGCACTGAGTTCGATCCCGCCCTTGGAGCCTTCCGCCGTGCTGACACCTACCATCGCTTCGATCTTGGCGCGATTGAAAATCCATTTGCGCCCCACCCGTTTGGCGGGAAGCTGACCGCTGCGTGCCAGCGCCTGGACCCGCTTCACATTCAGCTGCAGCAGATCGGCGGCATCGGCGGCACTCAGGGTATCGCTCTTGGCCAAGGGGTCCTCCCAGAAGGACTACCACAACGGCAGGAAAAGCAGTGAACCGAGGCTGAAAAACCTAATTCGGAGGGAGAGGTTCGGCAGGGCTAGGAGGCAGGCTCAGCCGGTGCCTGGGCGGATCGCTCGGGAAAGAGGAGCCTGGAAACCACTTCAACCAGCCGGAGCAGGTCGACCGGCTTTCGGAGAAACCCTCGAGCACCCAGCTCTTCGGCCCGCCGGGGAAGATCGGCGGAGGTATCGGCGGTGATCACCAGCACCGGGATGGCAGCGGTCTTCCCCGAGTTCCGCAGCTTCTCCAGCAGCTTGAGGCCACCACCAGCCGGCATGTGCAGGTCCACGATGACCAGACTGGGTGATTCTCGCTGAGCCACGACCATGCCTTGGAGCGCATCGTAGGCCGCAATCGGCACTGCGCCGGTGCTGGAGAGCGCTCCCGCGATGAGGCGGGTCATATCGGGGTCATCGTCCACCACCAGCACCAATGGTCCAGCCGCTGCGCCCGAAGGCGCCGCGCCGCTGCCGGCAAGTTGGTACTTGAGCGATGGTCGGTTGCCCGGTCCCGGTGCTGTCATCATCCGTTCCCTCGGTAGAAATGCACTCATCCTCACCGAAGTATCGGTCAGAGTGCTTGCCTCTCTAAGCTTGCACCACTCCGGTCGGGGCGAAATCGTCTTCCCGAAGTGTAGCGTTTTAATCCAGCTCATTCCGGTCTATCTTCGGGTCTGACTGACCCGGTTAACTCCTTCCCGGGCAAGGAGTCCCGCAGGACCCGGAGGGGTCCAGCCCCGAACGCCAATCAGTAATCGCCATTTCTAGAGTGCAGAGGGGGTCTGGACAGCCGGGTGGGGGGGAGGGCTAGGTTGGGTTTGCGGCCCTCTGCCAGACGGAGGGGCGTGTTTGAATTCTCCGACACTCGGAGGATCCGATCTCGCGACTGACGCCACCCTTGAGTCGCGACCCCTATTTGCGGGGGGGGCGAGGTAGTCCTGGGGAATCCTGAGAATCTCGCGGCCCAAGCCGCGTTGCTCTCGTGGACCGAACGGACTCCAGACCGAGACCCGCATCACAATGAAAAGAGGAGTTTGTGAGAGTCATGGTGTTGGGGTGCGGCGCGGTGGGGACCGTGTCGGCACTCAAATTCGCGCAGGACGCGATGGTCGAGCAGTTGATCATCGCCGATGCCCTTCCCGGACGCGCCGACCAGCTGGCCACCCGGATCGGGAGCCCAAAGGTGCGGGCTCTCACGCTCAACGCGGGCGATCGTAACGCTCTCGCCCAGGCTATTCGCGACACTCGTACGACCATTTTGCTCAACGCCGCGCTTCCGGCCACCAACCTCATGGTGATGCGCGCCTGTCTCGATGGCGGGTGCGATTACATCGACATGGCCTCCGGTGGCGCCGAGAACGACGGCACTCCCAAGCTTCCGGATCAGTTTGCCCTCGACGCCGAGTTCCGCGCTGCCGGCCGGATGGCCCTGCTCGGCATGGGCGCCGACCCGGGCACTTCCAACGTGTACGCCGCTTATGCGGCCAAGCACCTGCTGGATGAGGTCACCGAGTTCCGGGTACGTGACGGCGACAACTCGATCTGCCAGGGCCATAACGGCTTCCTCGCCACCTTCAGCCCCTGGGTGTTCATCGACGAATGCACCTGCGGCGCAATCTCGTGGAGGGATGGCGAGTATCACCTCGAGGAGGCCCTCTCCGGATTCGAGCCATTCGACTTCCCCGAGCTGGGAGTGTTGAACACCTACTATGTCGACCATGAAGAGGCCCGGACGCTGCCGATGTTCTTCCCGCAGCTTAAGGTTGCCGACTTCAAGCTCTGCATGGACAACACCACCTGGCAGACCCTCAAGGTCCTCAAGGACCTGGGGCTCCATGGGAAGAACAAGGTGCGGGTCGGTGGTCAGGAGATTTCGCCCCGGGACCTGGTGGTCTCGCTGCTGCCGGAGCCCAAGACGCTGGCAGGACGGATGAAGGGGAAGACCTGTGTCGGCACCCTGTGCCGCGGCATCCGGGATGGAGTGGAGCGGTCTTTCTACATCTACAATGTGACCAGCCACGAGCAGACTTATCGGGACCTCGGGGTCCAGGCCACGGCCTATCAGACCGGGGTACCTCCGGTGATCGCGGCCCGCCTGATGGCAACCGGAGAGTGGTCCCAGATCGGGGTCGTCTCGCCCGAGCAGCTGAACCCGGATCCCTTCATGTCGCTGCTGGATGTCTCGGGAATGTCCTGGCACATCCGGGATGAAGAGACCGGGATCATCGATCCGGAGTACATCTGGATTGAGGAGCCTCTTGCCGCGTGAGACGTGAGACGTGAGACGTGAGACGTGAGACGTGAGACGTGACCGATGATAGCTAAACGACCCTCCGAGCCAATGGCAGGAGGGTCGCTTGGTTATACATCTTACATCTCAGCTCTCACGATCAAAAACTCGCCGACCACTGCATCCCGGCCGACCTCGGCTCCAGCAGGACCCGCGGAGCCGACAGTCCGAACACTCTCCATCGCCCGTTCATGATCTTGACACTGGTGATGCCGAGGGCCGCGCCGGTGACCACGTCGGTGAGCCAGTGTTTGTTGTCGTTCATTCGGGACCAGCCGACCCCGGTGGCCAGGGTGTACATCGCGATACTGACAGGAAGGGAGTGCACTTCGTCGCTCACCCCGGTAGCCAGGGCGAAGGCGGTCATGGTGTGGCCGCTGGGCCAGGATGCATCGGCTTTGCTGAAGGGACCGAAGGTGTACTGCTCTTCGGTGGAAATGGGGCGCCGCCGGCCCACACTGGTCTTGAGGATGGTGGTGACCAGTCCTCCCAAGGCAATGCCCGAAGAAATCCGGGCACCGGCCCGAGTGATCTTGGAATTGCCCGCAATCAACCCGGTGGCGACCGTGCCGAGGGCCACCGTGGCATACACTTCGGGCTGGCCGAAGTGGCGAATAGCCTTGGCGACGTCATCTCCTGTATTGCTTCGGTGCCGCTGGACTTCGTTGCGAATGGGCTCATCGGCCGCCGACAGCGCGGCAATAACCCCGGCGAAGGCCAGTCCGTGGTACCACCGGATCACCACCGGGTGGTCATCAACGGTGGCTGGCGGCGTGGGTGCCGGGATCTCATTCAGAGAGACGGTTGACTCCACCAGGACCGGCCGATTCCAGGTGGCATGGGCCAGTTCCTGATGGGCCGCCTGGGCGCTCAGGAAAGGGGAACAAACCGATAGGAGCGCCAGCGAGAGCAGGGCACAGCGGAAGACCGGGGGTCGGTTGCGCATGGAGACGCTAATCTAGTAGCTTCGGGCCATCTGGAGGCCACCTGTGATTCGAGTTTCTCGTCTTACCTTCATACTCTCGCTGGCATTGGCTCCCCTGGGGGCCTGCCGGGACTATCAGTATACCAAGCACGTCGCCAGCCAGGACGGGCTGGTGCCGCCCGACCAGTTCGCCCGCTATGGGCGGGAGCAGGCGATCGCGGTGGCCATCGGCCGGGAGTTCGGCCGGCCCTACAACTCGGGTGGCGATGCGGTGGCAGAAGTCGCCATGAACTATGCCCGCGGCAAGTTCGGGAAAGACATAGAAGCGATGTCCGCCGACGGGCAGAGCAATCGCATCGTGGTGACCTTCAAGAGCGGTTGGCGCACCGCCATCGTACCGATCAAGGACGGCAAGACCGGGGACGAGACCAAGATCCCCTCGTAACCCCACGGCAGCCCACCTCTCAAAGTCATTCCGCAGTAACGCAGTTCCGGAACTTTTGTCCAAGCCAAATTGACCAGTTATCGGCCCCGCACGGGGCCGCTCTCTGGCACGGCATCGATTGTTAGTTAGGCGCAAGACTTGCGACAGTCTGTCCGACCCCACCTTCACGGCTGGCGCTGCTGATGACTTCCCGCCCTACTCCGCCCCCGGGCGAACTCCTGTACCTCCTGGCCGGTGACGATCAGGACTTCGTCGACACCTGCGCCAATCTGCTCCCGGCCGACATCGCCGACTCACTCAACGAGCTGCCCAAGGAAGCCGCGGCCAAGGTAGTCGCCGCCCTTCCGTTCCACACCGCGGTGGAGGTGTTCGACGAACCGTCCCTCGAAGGCCGGGACGAGCTGGTGGAGCTGCTGGCCGATCCGGTCGCGATCCCGATCATCCAGGCCATGTCGGCCGACCAGCAGGTCCTCCTGTTCCGCGATCTGAAGGAGGCCGATCGAGCCAGACTGCTGCATGTGCTGGACGCCCCGACCCGGGACCAGCTTCGGCTGCTGATGAGCTACCCGCCCCAGAGCGCCGGCGGCCTGATGACGACGGAATTTGTGGGAGTGCCGGCCAGCTGGACCGCCCTGGATGTGCGGCGTCACATCCTCAAGGTCGGCGAGGCCAAGGAAACGGTCTACGCCATTTACGTCCTGGAGGAGAAGACCCAGAAACTGCTGCGGGTCATCTCGCTCCGCGAAGTGGTCATGGCCGAATCCGACACCCCGGTGCTGGAGATCGGGGAAGGGCGAAAGCCGGTGACCACCCGCCCGCTGGTAGACCGGGAGGAAGTGGCCCGGTTGATCTCGAAGTACAACCTGCTCGCCATCCCGGTGCTGGACGACGGCGGCCACGTGCTCGGCATCGTGACCGTCGACGATGTGATCGACGCGCTGATCAGCGAGAATACCGAGGACGTGCAGAAGATGGGTGGTATGGAAGCACTCAACGAACCGTACATGGAAATCGGGCTGTTGAGCATGATCAAGAAGCGGGCAGGCTGGCTCTGCGCCCTCTTTCTGGGAGAGATGCTCACCGCCACGGCCATGGGATACTTCGAGCATGAGATCAGCCGGGCGGTGGTCCTGGCGCTGTTCATCCCGCTGATCATTTCGTCCGGGGGCAACTCGGGCAGCCAGGCCACCTCGCTGATCATCCGGGCCATGGCTCTGAGCGAGGTAACTCTGCGGGACTGGTGGCGAGTGGCCGTGCGGGAGATTCCGGCCGGTCTGGCTCTCGGTTCTATTCTGGGAGTCATCGGTTTCATGCGCATTCTGCTGTGGCAGAAGACCGGCTGGTACGACTACGGCGAGCATTTCCTGCTGGTCGGGTTTACGGTGGGAACGGCTCTCGTTGGGGTGGTACTGTTCGGCTCGCTGGCCGGCTCGATGCTCCCCTTCCTCCTGCGGCGGATCGGCTTCGACCCGGCGAGCGCCTCGGCACCTTTTGTGGCTACGCTGGTCGATGTGACAGGGTTGGTGATTTACTTCAGTGTCGCGTTCGTCGTATTGCGGGGGACGCTGCTTTAGTGGGCTAGTGGGCTAGTAGGCAAGGACATCACCCAGCCCACCAGCCCACCAGCCCACTAGCCCACTAGCCCACTAGCCCACCAAACAACTACATC
>CAZOES010000161.1:0-9932 GCA_964578865.1 uncultured Gemmatimonadaceae bacterium
GTTCTTCAACGGCCGACCCATCGGGATTCAGCTCCCCAACGCCATGGTCTTCGAAGTGGTGGAGACCAACCCCGTTATGAAGACGGCTACCAAGACCGCTTCGTTCAAACCGGCCAAGCTGGACAACGGTGTGACCATCAACGTTCCCGAGTTCATCCAGACCGGGGAGAAGGTTCGGGTCAACCCCAGCACCGGCGACTATATCGACCGGGCCAAGTAATACCGTCGCAGTTCCAGGCTGAACGGTGAACCGGGCGCCCGTCGGCGCCCGGTTCTGTTTCCGGGCCTGAAACACCCGTCGCCCCACCCCCTCGTTGGGAGCCCTCAAGTCTGGCTTAACTGCCTCAAATACCGTTACCTTAGAAACCACCTACCCCTCCGACCCGAGTGGCCGAACTTACCACCGCCTCTCCAACTCAGGAACGTGCGGTTCTCCCGCGCGACGTGGCGGTCTTCCTGCCGCTGCTCGGCATCGCCCTGCACAAGATCACCGCCTATCCCGAAAAGCACCCGCTGCTGGGGAACGCGATCGAGGCGGTCTCGGGCCATCTGCGTTCGGTACTGGTCAACCGGCCCTTCCTGCTGCTGGGTATCGCCCGGAGCCAGCTGCTGGTGGAAGGCCTGGCGACCGACCCCGACAACCCGGTACTCAAGGAACTGGCCCAGCGGCTTCACCGCCATCAGATCGGCGCGATCAAGTTCACCGGCGGAGTTACCCCGGCTGAACTGACCGACATGCTGAAGTTGCTGAGTGGTGATGCCCGGACTCAGCCGGTGGGGAGCCGGCTGAGCGAGTTTGACGACCGCTGGGAGCACATCCGGCTGTTCCCCCCGGCCTATGATCGCATTGAGCTGACGGAAGACGGGAGCCAGCGGCTGGGTGAGCAGGGCTCCGGAGCGGACACTTCGGTTGGCCGGCTCTGGATGGGTCTTGCGGCGGCGGCGATCGCCAAGGAAGGCGCACCCGAACTGCACACCGATCCGCGTGCGATCGCCAAGGCGCTGAACGAGCAGATGCGGGGCGATGGGGAGCAGGCCAAGCGGGTCGTGAGCATTCTGCTGGGACTCTCCCGGGAGCTGCGTCTCTCTCACGGTGGCGAGGCGGCGATGCTCAAGGAGCGTCTCTCCACCCTGCTGAATCACATGACGCCCGACACGCTCAAGGAGCTCGCGACTCTGGGTGCCGACCTGGCTCAGCGCCGGAAACTGGTGGTCGACGCGGCCATGGTGCTGCCCGCCGGTGCGGTGCTCACGCTGCTCCGATCCGTGGGTGAAGCGGGCGAACAGGCGATTCCTCACGCCATGGTTCGCTTGCTGACCAAGATGGCCTTCCAGGCGGAAAAGGGGACGCCCACCATCCGGGAAGAGGCCGACCTGGCCCTGCGTGAGGGGGTTCGTCAGCTGGTGGACCGGTGGAACCTGGCCGATCCCAATCCGGCCGCATACGGCCGGGTGCTGGAGCGGCTTTCCCGTCACCCCACCGTGGGCGGGACTGCCACCGCTGAATCCCAGTCGGCCGAAGCGATCCGGTTGCTGCAGATCTCCCTGGAGACCGATACGGTCGGTGAGGCAGTGTGGGCCGCGCTGGAGGAGATGGTGCGGGAGGGCCGGGCCGCGGAGGTAGTGACGATGGTGGAGGACCCCAACGTCGCCGATGATATCGCCGAGCACTACTGGAACAAGCTGGCCACCCCGAACAACATGCGGATCCTGCTGAATAACGAGCCGCGGGATACCGAAGTAGTCGAGTTGCTGCTGGAGCGAATGGGAATGCAGGCCGCCGAGCCGATGCTTGAGAGCCTGGAAGTGGCCGACAACCGGACAATCCGCCGCCGGCTGCTGACCCGGTTGGGCAAGTTAGGCCCATCGATCGCGCCGATGCTGATCGAGCGGCTGCCGGGGGCGCCGTGGTACGTCCAACGGAACCTTCTGGCTCTGTTAGGGTCACTTCCCGAGATCCCGGCCGACTTCCCGGTGGCCGAATATGCCTCGGCCGAAGACCCCCGGGTGCGGCGGGAAGCCATCAAGTTGTTGCTGCGGTTGTCGGGTCACCGCGACGAAGCGATCATCGCGGCGGTGGGTGACGACGACGACGCCAACGTCCGGCTGGGACTGGTTGCAGCCCTCGATGGGTGCCCGCCCGCCGCAGTCGGCCGGGTGCGCATGCTGCTCAATGACCGCAAACTGCAGCTGGAACTCCGAGTCATGGCGATCCGGGTCATGGGCACGGTCAAGACGGCGGCTACCCGCGATTGGCTGGTGAATCAGGCCCTGACCCAGCCGAACTGGTTCCGCAAACGGAAGCTGATGCCCAAGAGCCCCGAACTGCTGGCGGTCATTGGATGTCTGGCACGGTCTTTCCGGACCGATCCTACGGCTCAACTCGCTCTCCGGCTGGCCTGGGAGAGCAGCGATCCCGATGTCCGAACCGCCGCCACCGGTGTCATCGAGGATCAATGAGCGATCCCATCCGTTTTCTGACGGCGCTGGGGCAGGCGCTTTCCGCCACCAATCTCTACAGCCCGGGACACCCCGCCCGTGAGCGGGCACTGGACCAGGCGTGGGACCAGCTGGATGCGCTGCAGAAGCTCGATCCGGCCCCGACCTTCTCCTTCCTCGAGGAGGAAGTGCTTTACCGACAGCAGGCTCTCCGGGATTTCAAAGCCTGGGATTGGGCCAAGCGGCTGGCCAAGGCCGGGGTCCAGCGGGTGGAGTTCGACGCGGAAGTCTCCCGGGAAGACCTTTCCGAGTTCCTGATCGAGGTGCACAAGAAGGTCACCGGCGCGGAGGTGGACACCAGCGAGATGCGCCAGATGCGGAAGCCCTCGATCCGCTTCGGCATGGTCAGCATCCGGGGTGCCAGCGCCGACGTGTCGGTGGAAGTCGCCGAGAGTATGAGTGTGCCTTATACCCTCGACGATGAAATCGAAACGGTGGCGTGGATTCACGGCGAGGTGCAGGAAAGCGAGTCGCTGCCGCTGGCGGAAGCCAACGCGGTGGTCCGTTCGCTCTCGCTGGCGATGCACAGCCAGAGCCGGATGATGATGCCGCTGCTGGCGCTCAAGAATTACGATCAGTACACCACGACTCACGCCACCAATGTGTCGGTGCTGTCGATGGCTCTGGCCGAGTATATCGGTCTGGCGCCCCGCGACGTGCGGGAGTTTGGGATCGCCGGACTGCTGCACGATCTGGGCAAGATCCGGGTGCCCAAGGAAATCCTGGTAAAGCCGGGAGCACTCTCCGAATCCGAACTGGCCGCCCTCCGCCGGCATCCCATCGACGGCGCGCGGCTGATCATCGCGCGAGAGCAGAAACTGGATCTGGCTGCCACGGTCGCTTATGAGCACCACATCATGATCAACGGGCACGGCTACCCCCGTTTCCGTTACGCCCGCGAAACCCACTTCGCCAGCAAGCTGGTGCATGTGTGCGATGTCTTCGACGCGCTCTGCACCGCTCGTCCGTATCGGGAGGCGTGGGCCAGTGAAATGGCCTTGGCCTATATCGAGGAGCGGGCCGGGGTGGACTTCGATTCTGGTTTGGCCGAAGCCTTCACCGGAATGATGAGGCTGTGGGCCAACCAGCGGATCATGATGACTGATGGCGACCCAGCTCTTACCTGATAACCTCGCCCTCCCGCCCAAGCCGCTGATCCGCTCGGCGCGCACTCCCTGGGGCTATCTGGCCCAGGTAGTGGTGCTGGCGCTGCTGTGCGGGGCCGGCACCTATGCCGGCCTCCGAATCCTGGGTGTATCACGCACGACTCCGCTGTGGCCTCCAACCGGCATCGGCATTGCCTGCCTGCTATTGCTGGGTCCGCGGTATTGGCCCGGCGTATTGGCGGGGATCACCCTCGCCTTTCTGGCGGTTCCTTCACAACTGACCGACTCGCTCTTCTACGGGGTGCGGACCACGCTGGAAGCACTGGTCCCGGCCATTGTGCTGTACCGGATGGGATGGAAGGACCTCACGTTCGAGCGATTACGGGATGTAATCCGCTATCTGGTAATCGCGGCCATGGGGGGCCCGCTGATCGGGTTGGCAGTTACTCTGCTGCACCTCCGACTCATGATGCCGGATACCCAGTTGTTCAATTGGGATCTGGTCCTGCTGACCCTCGGCAGTTTTACCAGCATTGTCCTGCTGGGTCCCTTCCTGATGACCTGGCTTGGACCCAAGCCCCGCAACGGACCGGCCGCCGGCATCGTCGAGTGCTTCGCGATGCTGGCTGGTCTGGTGGTCGCCGCCGTGCTGACCCGTGCGACGGTGCCGCTCTACCTGGTGCCAACCTTCCCGCTCCTTGCCTGGGCCGCCCTCCGTACCGGACCCCGAGGGGCGTCAGTGATGTCCTTCGCGTTATTCGCGATTACAACCTGGGCCGTTATCGGATCGTGGACCACCGGATCGACGGTCAATCCCGACCGCGCGTTCTTCCTCGCCGGGCTCAATCTGACTCAGGGGATCACCAGTCTGCTGTTGGCGGCGACGGTGGCCGAGAGAAGACAGGCCGACCGAGTGGAGCGTGAGCTGGAGGATGCCTACGGCGCGCTGGTGGCGGCGGCGCCCTTTGCGGTGGTGGGGCTGGATCGTCAGGGGAAGGTAACGGTGTGGAGTACCGCCGCCGAGAAAATGTTCGGCTGGGGCGCCTCGGAGGTGGTGGGTCGCGATTTGCCCACCGTCCCAGCCGACCGGACCGAGGAATTCGCCCGGCTGGTAGCGAGTCAGGCCGAGGGGGTCAACGGATTCGAGACCGCCAGACGAAAGCGCGATGGGGCCGAGCTGGAGATCTCACTTACCTCCTGGCCGATGTACAACAGTGAAGGGGTTCTCTCCGGTTCGATGGAAGTGCAACAGGATATCACCGAACGGAAGCGAGCCAGCCGGTTACAGCAGGCCACCTACCGAATCTCGGAATCGGCCCTCTCCGCGCTCGACCTCAATCAGCTGTACTCGGCGATCCACGGGATTGTCGCCGGGTTGATGCCAGCCCGTAATCTCTACATCGCGCTGTACGATCCCGACACCGATGTGCTGACCTTCCCTTACTGGGCCGACGAGCGGGATCCCCGTCCCGAGCCTCGCCGGGCCCGCCGGGGAATTACCGAATACGTCATCCGCACCGGGCGAACCCTGCGGGACCAGCGCACCCTGATCAGTTCGCTCAAGGCGAGCGGGGAGGTCGAGTCGTTCGGCTCCGATGCCACCGACTGGCTGGGGGTACCGCTCAAGGCTCGGGGACGCACCATCGGCGTGCTGGCGGTGCAAAGCTACGAACCGGAGGCCTGTTACACCGATCGGGAGCAAGCCATCCTGGAGTTCGTCTCCAGTCAGGTTGGAATGGCCATCGAGCGGAAGCGAGCCGAGGATGCGGTCCGCTCGTCGGAGAAGGAACTCAGGGCCCTGTTCGCGGCCATGCGCGATGTGATTCTGGTGATCGATCGCGAGGGCCGGTATCTCCGGGTGGCTCCAACCAGCCCTGACCTGCTGCCGGTCGAAGCGAACGAGCTGCTGGGCAAGCGGATCCACGAAGTCATCGCGCCCGATCTGGCCGATCGGTTCATGGGTGTAATCAAGGTCACCCTCACGACCGGACAACCGGCCACCATCGAGTACCGGCTCCCCATCGGCGGGCGGGACATCTGGTTCAGCGCTGTGGTGACCTCACTCGATGCCGATACGGTGTTGTGGGTGGCCCGGAGCGTGAACGAGCAGAAGCAGGCGGAGGATGCACTCCGGCGGAGCGAAGAGCAGCTCCGTCAGGCGCTCAAGATGGAGGCAGTGGGCCGGCTGGCCGGCGGAGTGGCCCACGACTTCAACAATCTCTTGACCTCGGTCCTGGGTCATACCGATCTGGCCATCAAGCGGGTCGCTTCCAGCGATCCGCTGCATGATGATCTGGTAGAGATCATGGCGGCGGGAACCCGGGCTGCGGCGCTCACCCAGCAGCTGCTGGCCTTCAGCCGCAAACAAGTCCTCGAACCCAAGATCGTCGATCTCAATGCCACGGTGAGCGGCATTGCCAGGATGCTCCGCCGCACCATCGGCGAAGACATCGAACTGATCACTCGGCTGGATCCCGAGCTGGGATCAGTGAGAGCGGACCCGGTCCAGATGGAGCAGGTCATTCTCAACCTGGCGGTCAATGCCCGTGATGCGATGCCGCTGGGTGGCCAGCTGCTGATCGAGACCTGCAACCTGGAACTGCCCAGCAGCCAGATGGTGCGGGTGATGGTGACCGACACCGGGGTCGGCATGAGCGAGGAGGTCCGGGCTCACTTGTTCGAACCCTTCTTCACCACCAAGGAAGTGGGCAAGGGAACCGGGCTGGGTCTGGCCACGGCGTATGGCATCGTGCAGCAGAGCGGCGGCACCATTTCGGTGACCAGCGCCCCGGGACGGGGAACCACTTTCCTGGTCGATCTGCCGCGGGTCCGCGGCGAAGTCTCCAGCGACGACGCTCCGGCCCTGAAGCTGCCAGGAAGCGGCACCGAGACGGTGCTGCTGGTGGAGGACGAAGACGCGGTGCGGAACTTGACCCGCCGGGTGCTGGAGCTGCACGGGTATCGAGTTCTCTCGGCCCCCAGCGGTGAAGCAGCGCTGGAAGTCTCCCGGCTCCACACCGGACCGCTGCATCTGTTGCTGACCGATGTAGTCATGCCGGGGATCAGCGGTCCCAAGCTGGCCGAGATCCTGATGTCGGAGCGGCCCCAGCTCCGGCTGATTTTCATGTCGGGATATGCGGCGACCACGCTGGAGCAGAAGATCCTGCTGGATCCTGCTTCAGCCTTTCTGCAGAAACCGTTTACCACCGAGCTGCTGATGCGGCGGGTGCGGGAGGTGCTGGATCAGGCGGTGATGTAGCTGGAGAGTAGACGGACGTCGTGTCGTCCCGAGAGACCCCGAGCGAAGTGAGGGGGACCGAGGGATCTCAAATCTTCACTGTTTGAGATCCCTCGCTTCGCTCGGGACGACATCTTCCCGCAACAATTCAGGGTTGGTGCCCTTCGCCCACTGGATCCGAAACCGATCCCCATTCCTCACCAGCACCTGCCCCCGCCCGATCAGCGACCCATTGGGATTCTGATCCAGATCGAAGAGATCCACCGAGATCCGGTAATTGTGGATCCCCGCCCCAAAGCGATCCACCGACAGCGACATCGGAAAGCGCATGTTGGAGACCTGACCGATCCGCTGGCCGTCGAGCCAGAGAATGGCGGCCCCGCCGCCACTCCGCGCCAGCCGAGGCGCCGCCACCTCGAATTGAACCTTGTCGGGTTCGCCGCTCACCGGGCCTAACTCCACGCCGGTGTCTCCTCGACCGTAGCCCAGGGTATCCCGCGGGCCCGACATGCACATGAGCAGCCGGGAGGAGCGCTGCGCGCCGGTGGGGTGTTCCCGGTCGAACCGGAAGGGTCCCATCCGGGTGAAGTAGCGCAGCGCGGCTTCAGCGGCGGATCGGGCGTCGCTACCGGGAAGCGCCGCGGCGTAACAATCGGCCTCCAGCTCCTGGGCCTGAAAGATCGAGTCGCGGGTCGACTCGGGGAGATCGGCCAGGCCGACGCGGGTATGATGATGCTGAATGTGACCGTACTCGTGAGCGAAGAAGAATCGGGTCAATGCCGGGTCGAATCGGCGGGCCATCCGGGGGTTGTAGTAGACCACCGGGTTGGGCTGATCGACCGCGGCGACCGCGACGTCGGAAACGCTGTCGCTGGCGATCTCCTTGACTCCGGGGATCAGGTTGAGACCCTGGGCCAGGAGCTGAGCCGGGAGACAGGCGAGGATAAGTGTCGCAGGGAGGCGCATGGCTCAATGTTGGGGTTATCGGTCGTACGAACAAGGAGCGTGGGATGGATTGGCCGGGCGAGGGGTGGGAAAGAGAAAAGGATCCCCGTTTCATTCAGGGATCCCTCGTCGCTCCGCTCCTCGGGATGACTGCCTTTCGCTGAGCGCTTCGCGCTCAGCGAGGCAGTCACTTCGGCATGCAGCTCAGTATCTTCGCCGCGCGGGTGGTGCCGGTAGGATGCTCGCTGTCGAAGCTGCGGTCGCCCAGCCGGGAGAAGAACCGGACCGCGGCCATCGAGCCTTCCCGGCCATCCTGCCCCAGCTGTCGAGCGGCCAGGCAGTCGGCTTCCAGCTCCTTTTCCTGCAGCAGCCGGTCGCGCTGGGAAGGGTCGGAACGCAGCGCGCCGGAGCGGGTGTGCTTCAAGCTGATATGCGCATGCTCATGGGCCATGAAGAAGATCGCGAGATCGGGCCCGAACTGACGCATCAGTTTCGGATTGTAGTAGATCACCGGGTGCAGCGAGTCGTAGACCGCCACCGCCACGTCGCGGAGTGAGGCGTCAGCGATCTCCCGGATTTCGGGGGCCGCCGGAGCAGCAGCCGGCACAGGGCGCCCGGCGCTCATCAGCGCCAGCATCCCCGTCGCAGCTACCGTCAGCAGCCTGGTTATCATCGCAGCACCCCTCCTGATCCCACCGTGGTATTACCACCTGCTAAGAGAAAGCCCCCGTCTCGTCCTGAGCGCGGGGGCTTTGATCAGCTCTATACTTGCTGTCAGCCTTATCCGCGCAGATCTGGGGTGAAACCGATCCCCCGGCACATAAGCCGGACCCGGAGGTTCTGGTTGTTGTTGTTCACACCAGTCATGCTCATTACTCGGTTAGTTCTATTCGAGGTACGCAGCTGCACCCCTCTACTTCTCATATCGTCCGGCGGTCTGCTTGAGTTTAGAGACCCCGATCACCAATCCGAACGCTGCCGACGGGCAGAGGGTTCCGCTGCAACCCAGCTTTTCTTAAAGCATCAGCCGTGCCATTGACCCGGCCGGGACCTGGTTTACGATTCCGGGGTCCGCCAGGGGTATCCGGAAGCTGTTCTGGGGCCGCGATTTGGGCCCCACCCGGATTGAGACAGTCCCTTGGAACCTGATCCGGTTGATACCGGCGAAGGGAGCGCGGAAACGCTGCTCCATTTCGCCTCCTTCCTACAGGAGCGGCGCCATGGCACGACCAACTTCAGCCCTGACCACCACTTCCGCCGATCAGCCCTTTCCGGCATCTACCCGGGTGTTTTTGCAGGGCTCTCGAGGCATCCATGTACCGATGCGCGAAATCGCGCTGTCAGGCGACGAGCCCCCGGTCCGGGTCTACGACACCAGCGGCCCCCCTGAGGTGGACGTCTATCGCGGATTGCCGGCTTTGCGCCAACCGTGGATTCTGGAACGCGACGTCGAGCGGGTGACGAGCCATGTGATGGCAGACACACAGCGCCTGATTCCCGCAACGCTGCAGCGACAAGCATATCGCGGCCGGGCCCCAGTCACCCAACTTTTCTACGCCCGCCGAGGCGAAATAACTCCAGAAATGGAGTTCGTAGCGCTGCGGGAAGGGATGCCGGCCGAGTTTGTCCGGGACGAAATTGCCAGGGGTCGTGCAATCCTTCCGGCAAATATCAATCATCCTGAGCTCGAGCCGATGATTATCGGCCGGGCCTTCCATGTGAAAATCAACGCCAACATCGGCAACTCGGCGGTGACTTCTTCGATTGAGGAGGAGGTCGAGAAGCTGCGCTGGTCCACCCTGTGGGGCGCCGACACTGTGATGGATCTATCCACTGGCAAGAATATTCACGCCACCCGGCAGTGGATCGTTCGCAACAGCGCCGTGCCGATCGGGACTGTACCGATCTACCAGGCATTGGATAAAGACGGGGGCGTGGCAGAAGACCTGACCTGGGAGATCTACCGTGACACCCTGATCGAGCAGGCCGAGCAGGGGGTGGACTACTTCACGGTGCACGCCGGCGTCCTGTTGCCCTACATCCCGCTCACCGCGAATCGCGTCACCGGTATCGTTTCGCGAGGCGGGTCGATCGTCGCGAAGTGGTGCCTGGCCCACCACAAAGAGAACTTCCTTTATACAAAC
>CAZOES010000162.1:0-9858 GCA_964578865.1 uncultured Gemmatimonadaceae bacterium
CCATCCCCGAAGACGCCTCTGTAGCGCTCCGGATCTAAGGGTCCGCACTGCCACAACCATAGCTCACATCGATTGTCAAAGAGCGTTCCTGCTGATGCTCAACCACTCATGTTTTGTGGGAGCCTCAAATCATAACCAGTCCGTGCCCGCATCGTCAAGGGGGACCGCAACTTCCCGGTCTCTCACCCTCCATCCTTTCCCACGATTCTTTACGGGAATTCTGCGGGGCGGTGATTGTACAACCGGACCTGCTACTACGCAAGGCCTTCCTACCCGAAAAGACGTTCCTCGTTCCGCGTTCCGCGTTCCCCGTAACTACATCCCCGATAAAGTCCTAGGGCAGTGTCGAATCACCTTGCCTCCTCAACCCTCTGAACGAGGAACGAGGAACGAGGAACGATTAAGTTCCCTCCTCCAATCCAACCCGAAAAGCCCATGGCCCTCATTGAGTGCGTCCCCAATTTCTCTGAAGGTCGCGATCCTGAGGTCATCCGCCGGATTACCGATCAGATAGAAGCAGTAGATGGTGCTACGCTGCTCCACGTCGATCCCGGGGCCGCCACCAACCGGACCGTGGTCACCTTCGCGGGGGCACCCGAGCCGGTCCTCGAGGCCGCATTTCGAGCCATCCGGACCGCGACGGAGCTGATCGACATGCGAGGCCACCATGGGGAGCATCCCCGGATGGGCGCCACCGACGTGTGCCCCCTGGTTCCCCTCTCCGGCATCACCCTCGAAGAGTGCGCCGCGTTGTCGCGAAAACTGGCCGAGCGGGTGGCCCGGGAGCTCAAGATCCCGGTGTACCTCTACGAAGCGGCTCAAGCCAATCCGTCCCGGAAGAACCTCTCGGTGATTCGGGCGGGCGAGTACGAGGGTCTGGCTGAAAAGATCAAACGCCCGGAGTGGAAGCCGGACTTCGGTCCAGCCGAATTTGTCGCCCGAAGCGGCGCCACGGTGATCGGCGCCCGCGATTTCCTGGTCGCCTACAACGTCAATCTCAATACCACTTCCACCCGCCGGGCCAACGCGATTGCCTTCGACGTCCGGGAGCTGGGTCGCCCCCAGCGGGAGGGAAATCCGATCACCGGCAAGATCGTCACCGACGCCAACGGCAATCAGGTGATGATCCCCGGCACCCTCAAAGCAGTAAAAGCCATCGGCTGGTTTATCGAGGAATATGGGGTAGCCCAGGTCTCTATGAACCTGACCGACATCAAGGTGACCCCGCTCCACGTCGCCTTCGACGAAGTCTGTCGCAAGGCCGAGGCGCGAGGCGTCCGGGTGACCGGTTCCGAGCTGGTGGGTCTGGTGCCGCTCTCGGCCCTGGTGGACGCGGGTCGCTATTTCCTCAGGAAGCAGCAGCGGTCGATCGGGGTCGCTGAATCGGAGCTGATCCGGATCGCGGTCAAGTCGCTGGGCCTCGACGAACTCGCGCCCTTCAACGCAGAGGAGCGCATCATCGAGTACCGGCTTCGCCGCCCGGCCGATCAGAAACTGGCCCGACTCACGGTGGCAGGATTCGCCGACGAGACCGCCAGCGAAAGCCCGGCGCCCGGCGGCGGTTCGGTGGCCGCCCTGCTCGGCGCCCTCGGCGCCGCTCTGGGGACGATGGTGGCCAATCTCTCATCCCATAAGCCCGGCTGGGACGATCGCTGGGAGGAGTTCTCCCAGTGGGCCGCCAAGGGCCAGCAGCTCAAGGATGAGCTGCTCCGGCTGATGGACGAGGACACCCTGGCATTCAATCAGGTAATGCTGGCGCTGGGAATGCCCAAGGGAACCGCAGAGGAAAAGTCGGCCAGAAAGGCCGCGCTCGACCAGGCGAACCGGGGCGCCATCGAAGTCCCGTTCCGAGTGATGCAGGTGGCTGCCGGCGCCTTCGACTTGCTCGAGGCCATGGCGAAGACCGGAAACCCCGCCTCCGTCTCCGACGCCGGCGTCGGTGCACTCTGCGCCCGCGCGGCGGTCCGCGGGGCCTGGCTCAACGTGCGGATCAACATTCCCGGGTTAGCTGATCGAGCCTCGGCCGATACGATGGTGGCCGAGGGTCAGAAGCTCGAGAAGTTGAGCGAAGAGCGGGAGCGCGCGGTGCTCGCTGTGGTGGAGGAGAAGCTCAAGTAAGACGGTCGCGACGGTCGCGTTTACCCTCGAGCGAGTTCGTCGACACCTTGAATCAGACGGTCAACTTCCTCTGCAGTCGTGTAGCAGGCGCAGCCGGCGCGGACGACGCCTTCGCTGGCCAGACCCAGGCGTTCGATCACAGTCTGGGCATAGAAATCCCCGTTCGACACGAAGATTCCTTTCGCGGCCAGCTTGATGGCCACCTGTTCCGAGGGAATGCCCTTCACCGTAAACACTACCGTGGGGGTCCTCGGCCGGTTAGGCGGAGGGCCGTAGCGGGTCACACTACGAAGATCTCCCAAACCATCCCATAGCCGTTCCACCAGACTCTGTCCATGCCCGTGGAGGGCCTGGCCGGCCTTGTCGAGACGACTTCCCCGAGTAGCACCCTGCCCCATCGAAGCGATGAAGTCGACCGCGGCACCGGCTCCGACAATCCCCTCGTGATTTTGAGTTCCCGTTTCCAGGCGCTCAGGCGAAGTGTTGGGCGCCGGTCGCAGTTTGGGCACGTCCAGAGCCATTATCCGGTCCTTCTTCCCATAAAGAATTCCGATATGGGGCCCATAGAACTTGTATGCCGAGCAGGCGAGGAAGTCGCAGCCGATGGCTTTGACATTGACTCGGCCGTGGGCGGCGAAGTGCACGGCGTCGACGAAAGAGAGGATGCCCGCGTTGCGCGCCATCTTCGCGGGTCACATCGGTGACGGTACCCAGCGCGTTCGAGGCTGCCCCGATGGCCAGCAGCTTCACCTTGGGAGTGAGAGCCGCCTCGAGGGCGACGAAATCGAGCTCGAAGGTCCGGGGGTCGAAAGGAATCACCCGCAGGGTGACAGCCCGTTCCCGGGCCAGCGCCTCCCAAGGCGCGACGTTGGCGTGATGATCCAGCTCGGTAATGACGATCTCGTCTCCGGCACCCCAACCCCTCCCCAACGCGCGCGCCAGGTGAAAGGTCAGGGTAGTCATGTTCGCGCCAAAGGCGATTTCGTCAGGATTGGCGCCCAGGAAATCGGCCATGGCGCCGCGCGCACCCAGAATCGCCGCGTCAGTTTCTACGCTGGTGGGGAATGCCCAATGGGTGTTGGCGTTGTGGTGATAGAGGTAGTCGGTCATCGCCTCAGCTACCGACGTGGGTACCTGGGTACCTCCAGGGCCGTCGAAATAGGCCACCGGATGGCCCTGATGCCGGCGGGACAAGGCGGGGAATTGGGCCCGAATCGCGGCGATATCGAGGGCTTTAGGAGCGGCAGAGACGGTAGTCATCGCAGATTTCCCCTGCATAACATTTTGACCCTTAATTACGGGACCTTTTGGACAACACCTATCACATTACCCACAAACGACTTAATTGAATGATGACGGTCCATTCCAGCGCGGCACATTTGCTGCTAATTAGACGGTCAGATTGAGGCCCGCAGCTCAGTGGGGCCGACCGCTGGAATCGAACCCGAATGAGGCGACATGAAGCCCGCCGTTCCGAACGACCCGCAGCGCCACGAGTACCTCCGATCGCTGTGGAGCCGGGAAGGATCACTGGGACGCGCCTGCTGGCGCTACGCCACCATGACTGGCGATACCGTCTTCGCGGTCCAGGAAATGGTGCGCGGTCAGCTGGGTCGGCCGGTGCCAGGACTCTGGCAGCATATGCCGCTCGACGTGGTCGGCCACCCGGGACTCCAGGAACTGATTCACGGCTCGTTGACGGCTCAGCGTGACGAGGTACGCCGGGCTCATTCTCGCCGATTCACGATGCTGGCGCTACTGCAGCAGGCCGCCCTTCGCGACTTGTCGGTCGCCCAGGGCAAAGGCCAGCAGGGCTACCGCGAGGTGGCCGTGGCCGAGGCGCGTTGCCGCGACCTGGCTCTGATGGCCCGCCTGCTGATCGAACAGGAAGCCATGCGGGAAGCCGCTCACGAAATGGGCGACGATCATCCCGCCGACCTTACCGCCTGCCGGCTGCTCTATTGGGCCGCCGAAGAAGTGCTTGAAGCTTTCGACCGGAAGCTGGATGCCGGTGAGCCGCTGGCCGAGGCGCTGGCAGTGGAAATCCTGCTGGAGTCGGTGCCGAGTTCGATCGAGAGATAGTGGGCTAGTGGGCTGGTGGGCTAGTGGGCTAGTGGGCTAGTGGGCCAGTGAGCTAGGCGGAATCAAAACGGGCCAGTCGACGGGAGTATCTCCGCCAACTGGCCCTATTTGTTTGTCCTAGCCTACTAGCCCACTAGCCCACTTTCTTAACTTCAAGGCGTCAGGTTTTCCCGTCTGGGCTCCATCCGAATAATCCAGAGGCCGTTGTTGTCGTCGTTGACGTAGGCGAGGCCATCCCGCACGACCACGCCCCAGGTCATCGCGGAGTTCTGGACCCGGCCGGTCATGTCGGCGGTGTTCACGTGGACCATCTCGCGTCCCTGAGCCCGGAGATCGCCGCGGAGTTCGCCGGAGATGTCAAAGGCGCGGAAACCTGCGTTGTAGGCACCCATGTACAAGGTGTCGCCGGCGACCCAGACGTTGTGCACGCCGCCGTGTTCCGGCTCGTACCAGGCCACTGACTTGGGATGGTAGATGTCGCTCACGTCAACCGCCTGCAACCGGCCATAGGCCCGGAAGGATGAGGCATCCTTGCCACCCTTCACCGGTCCGGCCGGGAAGACTTCGTCGGCAATGAAGACGTACTTACCGTGTCGCCAGGCGGTGTGGGTGCCGCGGATGAAGCCGGGGCCGCCGGTGGCCTCCACGTCGCGATAGAGATCGTTGAGATCGTACTTGAACTGGCTGACCAGTTGCGGATTGGATGGACTCCCGCCCTTGATGCCGTTGCCGACATCCACGATCACCAGGCCTTCATTCCAGTAGCTCAGATAGGCCAACCCGTCCTGCACATCGATATCGTGCAGCGAATTGCCCATCTGATCGGGGCGGGTGGTCCAGCGAGAGACTTCCTTGGGGTGATAGGGGTCGTTGATATCAATGACGTGCATGTAGCCGGTGCCGTCATTGGTCAGGTAGATGTGAGTGCCGTACTTGGGCTGCTGATAGATGAAAGTCGAGTGCACGCCCCCGGTAAGGCCTTCAGTGTACTCGGCGATCTTCTTGGGATGGGCCGGATCTTCCAGCGACGCCAGCACAATCCCGTTCTTGCGGTCGGACGCCCCTTCCCGCGTGTGGACCAGGAACTTTCCATCGGGCGTGGTCATGATGTCGTTGACCCGCCGGGTGTTGGCCATCAAGGAATCGGTGACCACCGGGTTGGCCGGGTCGCTGATGTCGATGGCATACATCCGATCGCCACCGCCGCCGGTGCCGAGGTAGGCGATCTTGCCATTGGGGTGGAGCCACACTTCCTCGGTGCTGAAGAGACTGCGGCCGAGCCGGCCCACGATAGTTGCCGGGCGACGGACATCGCGCCAGGCCAGCGAGACCACCGATGAGGCGGTCCGGGAACCGACCGTGGCGGTTACCACGTATTTGCCGGCCTCGTAGCCTACGAAGTCGCCGTCGTCGCCGATCTGGCCTTTGCCGGTCATGCTCCAGGTCGGCGTGATGCCTTCGATCTTCTTACCGGCGCGATCGCGGGCAATCACCTTCATCGGAATGACATCACCCTGCCGGGCGCTGATGGTCCCGGGAGTGACTTCGAGCGACGCGATGGTGTTGAGTCGCACATCCACCGTAATCGACTTCTCGACGGCATCGACCTTGGCGGTGATCGTCGCCCGACCTGGAGCGTTGGCGGTGACCAGACCGTCCTGACTGACCGAGGCTACCCGGCTGGCCGAACTGCGCCAGCGAGCCGGATCCGAACGCAGGTCGCCGACCGCCGAGAAAGTCTCGGCCGTGAGCAGAACACTCTGCCCCACCACCAGACTGGCCTTCTCCGGAGTGATCGCAACCCGGGCGTTGGATCCAGGCAGCATCCGGATCTCGATCCGTTCGAAAACCGGCTTGGTACCGGCGACGCTGGCCACTGCGGTGACACCGAGCGTTCCGGTGGATCCTGCAGTGACCAGACCGGTCGAGTCGACTCGGCCTTCAAAACGACCGCCGGTGGTCAGCCAGCGAATGGTCGCGCCCGGGACCGGCTGACCACTGGAATCAACGGCTTGAGCACTGAGACGGAGCGTATCGCCCGCAGTGAGACTGCGGATCGAGGGGCTCAACGTGAGTTTGGCGATGGGCGAGGGCGCCTGCGGGGCAGCCGGCGCGGAGGGCTGCTGCTGGACGAGGAGTAAGAGTCCGAGAAGTAGCATGGGCCTGGTTTTCGGGAGACGGGAGACGGGAGACGGAACGGGGTAAAGATCCGCCGGTTGAGAACGTTGTCAACGAACGTTACGGGCGGTATCGAAAAACGATTCACCGCCCGTTTTCACTTAAGACTGGTTCCGGCTAGTCCCCAAGGTCGGCGATAGCGGCCGAGCGGACTTCGGGCAGCGCGCGGAGCGAATCGAGCACGGCGCCGGGAAGTCGCGCATCGACACTGATAGCCGCGAGGGCATCGCCACCGGCCGCAACCCGGGCCTGGTGATAGCCGGCGATGTTGATACCGGCATTGCCCAGCAGGGTTCCCACCCGACCGATCACCCCGGGCACGTCCCGGTTCCGCAACACCAGCAGTACTCCCCGGGGAATTACATCGACCGGGAAATCATCGATTCGAACCATGCGGGGATGGCCTTCTCCCAGCAGGGCTCCGGCCACCCTGATGGTGCCGGGGCCGGCCTGGACTTTCAATTCTATGAGATCGGCGTAGTTGTGCGGGGCGTCCACCCTAGTACGCTCGACCTGAATCTCCCGTTGACGGGCCAGGTGCAGTGCGTTGACGACGTTGATGGCGGGAGTGCCGATGGCGCCCTCGAGTACACCGATCACCGCCCCGGCGGTCAGTGGACGGAGCAGGTCATCACCTTCTCCCGCAAAGCGTACTTCGATGGCACTGACCGGCCCTTCGGCGAGGGCCGAAGCGAGGCGGCCAAGGCGGGTGGCCAGATCCAGCAGCGGGCGGAGCCGCTTGAGCCGATCGCCGCCCACGAGGGGAGCATTGACCGCCCCGGCAAAATCTCCATCCAGCAGCGCCGCCCTGACCGATTCAGCGATCTCCAGCGCCACGTTGAGCTGAGCTTCTTCGGTCGAAGCTCCCAGGTGGGGAGTCAGAACCACGTTGTTGAGCTTGCGATAGGGATGATCGGCCGGGAGCGGCTCCTGATCGAAGACATCCAAGGCGGCGCCGGCGATCTTCCCTTCACCCAGCCGGCGAATGAGGGCGGCTTCGTCGATCAGACCTCCGCGAGCCGCGTTGACCAGCACCGCACCCGGCTTGAGCATTGCCAGCTGGGCGTCACCCAGAATGCCGCGAGTACTGTCGGTGAGGGGCACGTGCAGGGAGATGGCATCCGACTCCTTGAGCAGGTTCTCCAGCGCCGTCAGCTCCACGCCCATGCCGCGAGCCGCTTCAGCGCTCAAGTAGGGATCGTAGGCCAGCACTCGCATGCCAAAGGCGCGAGCCCGGCGGGCCACCTCAGCCCCGATCCGGCCGGCGCCAACCAGGCCCAGGGTCTTGCGATAAAGCTCGGTCCCGTTGAACGATGCCCGGTCCCACTTCCCTTCCCGCATCGACCGATCGGCGGCCGGTACTTTCCGGATCAGCGAAAGCAGCAGGGCAAAGGCGAGCTCGGCGGCCGAAATGGTGTTGCCGGCCGGCGCGTTCATCACAGCCACTCCGCGCTCGGTGGCGGCGTCAACGTCGATGGTATCGACCCCGACACCGGCCCGGCCGATCACCTTGAGTCGGGTAGCCCGGGAGAGGGATTCGCGGGTGATCCGGGTGGCGCTGCGGACCAGAACCGCGTCGGCATCGGCGACCGCCGCGGTGAGTTCCTCACCCTTGAGCCCCGGCTTCTCGATAATCTCGAAGCGGCGGTCGTTGGTGAGCGGGAGCAAACCTTCGCGAGCAATTTTGTCTGCGACCAGGATTCGATACGAGCTCATGCGGCCAGCACCTCTTCCAGCGCGGCCAGCAGTATTTCGAGCTCGGCCATGCTGTGGTCACCCATGTGGCCGATCCGAATGGTCGAGTCCTTGAGCGAACCGTATCCGGCCGAGATGGTGAAGCCTTTGGCCTTCATGGCTTCGTTGATCTCCGAGCCCTTTTTCCCCGCGGGAACCGTGAGGCAGGTGACGGTGGGCGAGCGAGACCCTGCCGGCGCCAGAATGCCGAGTTGAATTCCCTTGACCCGCATTTCGTCGGCGAACCTCCAGGTCCGGGTCGCCATATCCAGGTGGCGGGCCCAACGGGCCTCGATCCCTTCCTTCTCGATGCGGACCACTTGGGCTGCCAGTGAGTACATCAGCGAGAGCGCCGGGGTATTCGGCGTCTGGTTCTTGAGGATGTAGCTCTCAAACTCGACCAGGTCGAAGTAGGTGCCGCGATTCGAGGCTTTCTTCGCACGCTCCAGAGCCCGAGGATGAGCAACACCGAGGGCGAGACCCGGCGGAAGCGCGAGGGCCTTCTGCGAGCCGGTCAGCACGAAGTCGAGATCCCAGGCGTCGGTCTCGACTTTGGCGCCGGCGACACCGGTGACGCTGTCGACCAGCAGCAGCACGTCGCCGGCCGCGCGGGCTACCTGGGCCAGAGCCGCGATGTCGTTGAGCGCGCCGGTAGAGGTCTCCGAGTGCACTACGGTTACCGCGTCGTACTTCGATTTCCTGAGCGCATCAGCCACCAGTTCGGGCGAATGGACCTGGCCAAGCGGCACTTCGAGCGCGGTCGCCTCACAACCGTTGGCCTGGGCGATCTTGTAGAACCGCTCACTGAAAGCACCGTTCACCAGCGACAGCACCTTCTTCCCGCCGCAGTTCCGGATCGCCGCTTCCATCAATCCGGTGGCCGACGATGAGCAGATGTAGACCGGCCGAGCCGTACGGAAGATCTTCTGCAGCCCCGGCCCCATCTGCGCGATCAGCTGCTCCATGGACTTGCCGCGATGACCGATCATCGGGCGGGTCTGGGCGGCGAGGATTTCGGGGAGGACTTCGGTGGGCCCGGGAAGAAAGAAACGACCGAAGGCAGTGACCGGCTTAGCAGTTGTGGCCATGCGACTTCTCTGTCAGGGGACTGGTTTCAGGAGGGGACAATATACACAGGTGGGCCCGCTGAATGGTGGGCTAGTGGGCTGGTGGGTTAGTGGGCTGGGCGAGTGACAAGGATGTTAGGTGGGCAGCACCCCAGTCTTCGCTAAGTGAAGGATTGGACGGAGGCTAGGGCCTTTGATCACATAGTCCGCGCCGGCGACGACGGGAGCGCGCTCAACCACACCGGTGAAGGCGGCGAAGCGATCGACGGCGGGTTTGGCTTCGAGGTCGGTGGCGCCATCACCAATGAGCAGCACCGGCTTGATGAGGTCGGAACGGGATTCGACCCAGACGCGCTTGCCGCCTGAACGGGCCAGCGGCGAGTCAACATCGAAGCTCTGGTATTTCCCTTTGTCGTCAAACCAGAGATCGACCGCGGCGATGTTGGAATCGGGAATCCCGAGATGGCGGCCCAGGGCCCGGACAGCGGGAAGCAGGCCTCCGGAAAGGATGTGGACGCCGATGCGTTGCTCCATGAGTCCGTGCACTACATCCAGTGCCCCATCGAGCATCTTGGCGATGTAGAGCTGGCCCACTCGATCGAGATCCTTTCTGGTAGGCCTGATCAATTCCAGTCTCCTGCCGTACACCTCCTCCAGCGGTATCTGGCCCAGCATGGCC
>CAZOES010000163.1:0-2372 GCA_964578865.1 uncultured Gemmatimonadaceae bacterium
TCCCCTCACCGAAGCGTCTATAAGCCCGTCTCTTACCGAAGCCTGGCCAATGTTCTCCGGTATCGCGCTGTTAGCAATCGCCTCATCCGCCCCGCCGATCGTCTCCGCCCCCATCAACAACATCCGCTACGACGTCACCTTCAACCGGGAACTGGCTTCCCGGCGGCATCTCGGCGTGGTGATGGAGTTCGAGGTGACCGGGGCCGGAGATGTGGTACTCTCACTGCCGGCCTGGACTCCGGGCGCTTACGAGATGACCTGGTTCGCCAAGTGGGTCTCCGACTTCACTCCCACGGCCGAGGGGAAGCCGCTCAAGTGGGACAAAGTGGACTTTGACACCTGGCGGATCCGCCAGGGCGCCGCCCGGCGGGTCCGAGTGGCCTTCGAGTTCCAGGCCGACTCACTGGATAACGCGATGGCCTGGAGCAGGAGCGACTTCGCCTTCTTCAACGGAACCAACGTATTCCTCTACCCCGAAGGCCGAGCCTTTGATTTCCCCGCCAAGGTGCGGGTGCACACCGAGCCGGACTGGCGGGTTGCCACCAGCATGAAGCCGGGGGCCGACCGGGACAGCTTCGGCGAGCAGAACTATCACGACCTGGTGGACATGCCCTTCTTTGTGGGCCAGTTCGATCTCGACAGCGTGAGCCTGGCGGGGGTGAATACCCGGCTGGCCACCTATCCGGCTGGACAATTGAGCGGCTCGGCCCGGGCGGCATTCTGGGAGCAGTACAAGACCATGTTCGCACCGGAGAAGAAGGTCTTCGGGGAAACTCCCTTTGCGAGCTACACCACTCTGATGGTGTTCGATTCCGGTTTCGGTGGCGGCTCAGCCCTCGAACATCAGAGTTCCCATCTGGGGATCTACACCCCGGCTGGGATCGGACAGGTCTGGCTGGCCTCGGTAACCGCCCATGAAATCATCCACGCCTGGAATGTGAAGCGGCTCCGGCCCGCCGACATGGTTCCCTACCACTATGACTCACCCGAGCCGACCCCGTGGCTCTGGGTCAGTGAAGGGATCACCGACTATTACGCCGATCTGGTGCTGACCCGCGGCGGAGTGATGGACTCGACCGGCTTCCTGGCCGCGACCACCGACAAGATGCTCACAGTGGGCAACACCGTACCGGTGGCGCTGGAGGATGCCTCACTCTCCACCTGGATCCATCCCACCGACGGCACCGGCTACATCTACTATCCCAAGGGATCGCTGGCCGGGTTCATCCTCGACATCCTCATCCGTGATGCCTCCGACAACCGGAAATCGCTCGACGATGTGATGCAGGAGCTCTACCGGACCACTTACAAGACCAGCTGGAAGGGATTCGGCTCGGCCGAGTGGTGGGGCGCGGTGAAGCGAGCCGCCGGCGGGAAAGACTTTGCCGCTTTCAATGACAGCTACGTCGACGGGCGGGAGCCGTTCCCCTGGGACAGCGTGCTGCCGCTGGCCGGTCTGGCCCTGGTGACCGACACCCTGCGTATCCCCCGGCTGGGTATCGAGACCCAGACCGATTCGATCGGCGCCCGAGTTACCAACATCGCGCCTGATGGAGCCGGCGCCGCAGCCGGTCTCAGGCTGGGCGACGTGATTACCCAGTTGGGCGAAGTGCCGATCAACGGAGAGGAGGGCTTCGAGCAGTTCCGGAACCGCTACGCCTCTCAGGAGGGAACCCAGCTCCCGATCAAGATCCGGCGTGACAGCCAGAGCCTGACCCTCAATGGCGCGGTGCGACTGGCGACCATCACCAACGACAGATTAACCTTTGACCCCAAGGCGGGTGCCAAGGCCATCCGGGTCCGGCACGGATTGTTGACGGGAACCACGGGGAACTAATGAATCGGGTACAGGAGTTCGCTGATCAGACCAGGCGTATTATCAGCGGCGATCCCTGGTACGGCGACAACATCCTGAAGATCCTCGAGGGAGTGACTCACGATCAGGCGGCCCAGCGCCCCATCCCCAGTGCCCACACCATCTGGGAGCTGGTTCTTCACATCACCACGTGGATGAAAGAAGTGACCCGCCGGCTCAAGCACGGCGACTGGGGCGCGCCGGCCGACGGCGACTGGCCTGCCGCCCCCGATCCGACCGCGACCAACTGGTCCAAAGCGATCGCCCGATTGCAGGAGGCCCACCAGGCCATGATTGCCACGCTGGAGTCATTCCCGGCCTCACGACTGGACGAGAAACTGGGAATGGAGCGGGATCAGGCGATGGGGACCGGCCAGACCTATGCTCAGATGCTGCACGGAATCCTGCAGCACGACGCGTATCATGTGGGGCAGATCGGGATACTCAAGAAGGGCCTGAAGCAGTAGTAAGGGCGACCCGCTGGGTCGCCCGAACGAAGGGCCTGAAGCAGTAAGGG
>CAZOES010000163.1:2472-9853 GCA_964578865.1 uncultured Gemmatimonadaceae bacterium
AGTAAGGGCGACCCGCTGGGTCGCCCAAACTGTGAAATGATGCATCACCCTCCGCCAATCCTACCTCGGCAGCACCTCATCCGTCGGAATCGGGAACGTCGGGTATACCACGTCGCCCGGACGATCGATCGACAGCTGATTGAGCCGGTTGTAGCGCCGCATGTCGATCCACCGATGACCCCACTCGAACACCAGTGAGTAGCGCCGCTCGTACAGCAGCGCGTTAATCGCCGCGGCCTGATCGGCGAATGCGGGCAGCGGATCCAGCCCGCCCGAGATGGTCCGAACGGTGTTGATGTCGGTCAGGGCGCCGGCCAGATCGTTGGTCTGGATCCGCGCTTCAGCCCGGATCAATATCAGCTCCTCATTCCGGATGATCGGAATCGGGGAGGTCGGGTTGGGATAGCGATTCCAACCCAGATCGGAAGTCAGATCGGACGTCGTCTGACTGGTGCGGTCCCGGGTCTTGGTCAGGAAGCGGAGGTCGCGATCGCCGTTGGACTGCAACTGGGCGCTGTCCCGCAGCTGGGGATGGGCGAAATTCTCCACCGTGTTCGAGTTGAGCGGGTTGGTCGCATCGCCCGCGCCGATCCCGAACAGGTGATACGCCCCCAGATCCATCGAAGCGGCCGGGTCGATGAACGACGCAGCGACATCGGTGAGCGCCTGGGCCCAGTTGCCCCGCAGGACATCGACTCGCGCCCGGAGGGCCCGATTGAACTTGATGAAATCGGCGGGGGTGTTGAACGAGCTGTACCCCGCCGACAGTTCGAACGGGAAGTCCGTGGCACCGGCAGCCTGCAACTCGGTCTGGGCCGAATCCAGCAGCCGCTCGACGTGATCGAAAGCCGCGGCGTTGGTAACGAACGGCGCCGGCGGGCCGGTGGGTGAGATGTCTACCGCGATCGGGATCGAATCCTGGGTATGAGCCACCAGGACATTCAGGAAATCCAGCGCCTGAAGGGTCCGGGCGAATCCCAGCACGGCACTGATCTCTTCGGCATTGAGCTCGTTGGAGGTCGGCGCGTACCTGATCAGGGTATTGGCGCCCCGAATGTTCCGGTACGGTGCCACCCACTGCGAACCGCCGATAAAGCCGCCGGCATCCAGCTGGCCGGTCAGAGCCTCAGTGGTATAGCGCGGTTCCGATCCGTCGAACCGATAGCCGTCCCGCCCGATGATGCTGGTATTGAGGATCCAGCCCGGGTAGTAAGCGATCTGTCCGATCAAGAGTCCGGTCGCGGCGTTGGCCACCCGCGCCTTGGTCGGATTGGGCCCCAGCGGATCGGGGCTGTTGGGGTTTTCAATGTCGTAGTTGCAGGCCGAACTGGCGAGCGCAGCGAGGCCGATGACCCAGGCCATGCGCGATAGTCTGTTGGTCATGGTCAGAACCCCACGTCAACTGAGAAGAAGAAGCTGCGGCTGGGCGGGTACGGAGCCACATCGATGTTCCGCACGATGGGCTGGTTGCCGAAATTGCTGACTTCGGGGTCGTAACCGCTGTAGCCGTAGAAGTGAATCAGGTTGCGGCCGCTCAGGGTCAACCGGGCGTACCGCGAGTTGCCGCCGAACATCGCGCCGACCAGCCGCTCGGGCAGGTCGTAGGAGAGCGAAATCTCCCGCATCTTGAAGTACGATCCGTCCTCCAGATAGACCTTGGTGTTGCCGGCTCCCCACTTGCTGACCCGGGCCAGACCGCCATCCGCCTTGTCGGCGCTGTTCTGACCGGCGTCGAAGAGCAGGCGGGTCAGGTTGATCACATCGCCGCCCTTCTTCAGGTCCCACTGCATGCCAAAGCGGAAGCGCTTGAACTCGATATCGTTGGAGAAGCCCATCTGGAAATCAGGATAGGCATCGCCGATGGCCTGCTGCTGGCCGTTCACCAGACCGATGATCTGGGTGGCTGACTTGCCCTTCTCGATCTGGAAGACGCCCAGCGACGTCCCGAAGCCGCCGGTCTGGAAGGCCGGAATCGGGAGGCTGGTGATCTTGCTGCGATTCAGGGAGAAGGTGGTTCCGAAAACCCAGTACACCGATGACGACTGCATCGGTACCAGTTGCAGGCCGACCTCCAGACCCCGGTTACGCAGGACGCCCCCAGAGTTGAAGATGCGGGTGGAGTAGCCGGACGACGGCGCCAGGGTCTGCTCCAGCAACAGATCGGTGATGCGCCGCTGATAGACGCTGAACGAGAGCTGAGCCCGGCCGCCGGCCAGCTGAGCGTCGAATCCAGTCTCGATCTCCTTCTGCCGCTCCGGTTTGATGCCGGTGGCGCCCAACCGGGGGCTGGGCAGGGTGCCGATCCGACCGTCGGTGGTCAGCGAAGTATCGGGAGTGAACTTGGCGCCGAACGTCGGCTGGTTACCGGTTTCGCCGTAGGCCAGCCGCAGCTTCAGCTCATCGAGCCCACCGAGCGGCTTGATGATCCGGTAGCTGGTCGCCGCCTTGGGGTAGGCGTAATACTTGTCGCTGTTGCCGTTGGAACTGCTGCGGTCGGCCCGAATGCCGGCGGTGAGCAGCAGCTTGCGGTCCATCAGCAGCAGTTCTTCCTGCCCGAAGATGCCGAAGTCGCGCACCTTATTGATGAACTGGCTGACATCCCGGCTGGCGGCCTGGTCGGGCGACGACTGACCCGACACCAGGGTCCGGGCCACGTTGCTGGTGGCGTTGAGCTCACGATCTTCGTACTGCACCCCGATCGAGGTTGTCGCATCGAACGACTTCGAGGCCGGCGTGAAGTTGTGGGCCGCGTTGACCGCCAGGTTGGTGCTCAGATTGGAAGCCTTGCCCAGCACCACCGTGCCGGGCTGGCCATCATTGGGCTCGTACTGCAGTTCGGGCGGAGACAGGAAGTCGTTCCGCTGCGAGAAGTAGTCCGCCCCTCCGATCACCGTCACATTCAGACGCTGGGTCTCCCGCGACATGAGGTTGATTCGGGTGGTGATCGTGCCCAAAGCCCGCCACACATCTTCCTGATTCTTGAGCAGCGCCAGGGTCTGCAGCGGGTTGCTCCGCTCGAACGGATTGGTGGGATAGACCCCGTTCACCGGACGCGGATCGAAGAAGCTGGGAGTGAAGGGGAGTACCAGGCCGGGTGAGGTCCCGCTGTTGTCGTTGTTGGAGAGGGCCCGGTCGGACCGGCTGTGAATCAGGTTGGTGCTGACCGACAGATTCACTCGGCCGCTGAGCACCTGGTCCAGATTGACCCGGACTCCCTGCTTCTTGTAGCCGCTGCCCACCGCGATTCCCTCATCGTTATTCACCAGCCCGGACACGAAATACTTGGTCTGCTCGGTTCCGCCGGTGACGCTGGCTTCGGTCTCGGTGGTGAGACCTTTGCGGCCGTAGAGCAAATCCTCGTAGTCGACCCGCTTGCCGGGGACGAAGTTGGCCCGGACCAGCGCCGAGTCGTACACCGAGAAGGCTTCGGCCGAATCGTTGAACACCCGCTGGCCCAGGGTCCGGGCAATGCTCGAAACGCCGAACCGCTGAGTGAAGTTGAACTGCGGCTTGCCGACCTGGCCCCGCTTGGTGGTAATGATCACCACGCCGTTGGTAGCCTTGGAGCCGTAGATCGCGGCGGCCGACCCACCCTTGAGGATTTCGATCCGCTCGATGTCGGCCGGGTTGAGGTCGGCGATCCGGTTGACCGGGTTGTCCTGGTTGGAGGCATTGCCGCCCGCCGCCGCCGCGGTCACCGCATTCTGTCCGTTGGGAATCGCCGCGTTGCTCACCACGATGCCGTCGACCACGAACAGCGGATCGGAACCGGCGTTGATGGTGGACACACCGCGGAGGTTGACCTGAATACCGCCACCCGGGGCTCCACCGTTGGCCTGGATGTACGCCCCGGGGACTTTGCCCTGCAGGGCGCTTTCCAGGGTCTGGGCCGGAGCCCGGGTCAGCTCATCGGCACTCACGGTTGCGACTGCGTTGGGAAGATTCTGTTTTTCCACCCCGGTCGCCTGACCGGTGACTACGATTTCCTCCAGCTTGAGGAAGTCGCGGGCGATGGAGATGTCGACGTTGCTCTCGCCCTCGGCCACCCGGATCAGCCGGCGCTTGTAGCCAATGAACCGGACTAAGAGGCTGAACGAAGTGTCGGGTACGTTCGTAATGATGAAGCTGCCGTTTTCCTTCGCGTAGGCGCCGAGTCGAGTGCCCTCAATCGTCACCGTAGCGCCGGCGATAGCTGCGCCAGTCGCTGAGTCTGTCACGGTGCCGGTGAGAACCCGTCCCTGGGCCGCTCCTTTGTTTGGCAGGAGCAGAAGCCCGAGAAGCGCCAGCCATACCAACCGAGGCCGCATAAGCTCTCCGTGGTTGCCGCTGGTTCACGAGTTGTGTGCTGAAGTACTGCGGGAAGTGGTTCGGTGAATCTTCCGGCAGCTACCGAATTGTCAAGAGGGTGTAAAGTCGACCCTGGGCCTCGACTCGGCTGAGTGGCCCGGAATTGCTAGCGCCCAAAGGGGCCAGAATCCGACCAAATAGCTCCTCCGGGGTAGCCCCCTCACCGCGGAGATCGCGGATAGAGGTGTCGCGGTTGGCTTTGCTCAGTTTCTCGCCGGTGGGCTTTCTGATTAATGGGTGATGGAGAAAGGTGGGTGGAGTGCTCCGGCCCAGCAGCCGGGCCAGCGCGATCTGCCGGCCGGTGGAATCCAGCAGGTCGGCACCCCGGATCACCAGGTCGATCTCTTGCAGCAGATCGTCGACCACCACACAGAACTGGTAGGTCCAATTCCCCAACCGGTCCTTGAGCAGCAGATCCCCGCATTGCTCGGCCGGGTTCTGCGTCTGAGGGCCCTGGGCAAAATCCTTGAACAACTCCACCCGGTTCGGCAACACCACCCGAAGCCCCAGACCCACTCCAGGGGTCAATCCGCGATGACGACAGCGCCCCGAGTAGGGCGTTTCCCGATCGGGTACATCACCCGCGACACCGGCCATGTCTTTCCGGGAACAGTCGCAGGCGTAGACGTGATGGCCCAAGGCCCGGAGCTGCTCAACTGCATTCTCATATCGCTCGGGGTGGGCACTTTGCCGAAGCGGTGGACCGAGCTCGGCATCGGGTTCGAAACCCAGCCATTCGAGATCCTCCAGCATCGCGGCCTCGTACTCCGGCTTGCACCGCTGGCGGTCGTGATCTTCGATGCGCAGTAGTATCCCGGCACCCAGCCGGTCGGCCCCGCCCCATACGTACAGCGCGTTGGCAACATGACCGAGGTGGAGAAAACCGGTGGGGGCGGGGGCGAAACGGGTGCGATGCATTGCCACAGATTACACAGATTTGGAACAGATTACACAGATTTGGAAAGGAATAAATGACGGATTCAAGGTTGTCGAAGCGGACCTACCCCGCCTCGATCCTTGAATCCGTTCCCAATCTGTGAAATCTGTGGCGCTACCGCTCGCCCGGCATCTCCTCAACTTCTTCCGGCCGTGAGATCCGGGGCAGAGTCACCCGACCCACCTGCTCTTCCTCGACTCTGTCGTTCCGGCGTAGCTCGGAGATCGCCGAGTGGACCCGGTCGGTCAGACGGCGCTCTTCGCGGAGTGTGTCAATCAGCGCCTCGGCCTGGCGGGCCTGCAGTGACAGCGCGGCCGCCTTCTCCAGCACATAGTCGATCTGGGCCTTCTGGGACAGCAGCGACTCCAGGCTGGACCGCACATCACCCAGCATCACATCGGTATAGGCCAGCCGCTCTTCGGCCTGTTCCAGCTGGCGCTTGCGGTTATCCAGGGTACGGAGCGCATTGTCGGCGTCGCCCAGTCGATGGAGCAGCGTATCCAGCTCAGCTCGAGTCTGGGACACCTGAGGACCCGCCTCGGTAATCGCCCGGACATCGGCCATCGTCCGCTCGGCCAGCTCATACATGCCGCGAATCTCCGATTCCAGCTTGGTGATCGTGGCCTGACGGCTGGAGGCCTGGTCGACCGCCTGGGCCAGTTGCTGCTCAGTGCTGCGCCATTCGGCCAGCTTGAGCTCGAAGCCGGTGATCCGCTCCTGCACCGACTGGAGCATTTCGACTCGGCCGTCGAGGTTGTGGGAGAGTCCTTCGATACTCGAGAGCCGCTCACCGGCCTTTTCCAGCGCCGAATCGATTTCGCGGGTCCGGCTGCTGAGGTTCTCCGCCGCCTCGGCCGCTTCCTGTCGCAGGGTAGAGGCCCGCTCGAGATGCTCGGTGGTGCGTTCCAGTGCCGCCTGGCGACGGTCCACATCCTTGGCCAGATCATGGAGCCGGTCGGCCAGCGACTGGAGATCGCCCGAACGGGTCTCGACATTGGAGACCGTGCCCTGGACCTGACGCACCCGCTGCTCCAGATCCCGGAGATCGGCGCTCAGACCAACCAGCTGGCTGGAGGCACGGCCGACTTCCTCGAGCCTCGGGGTGAGCGCGGTCAGCAGTCCCTCGGAGGAGGAGAGCCGTTCCTGCAAGGCCCGGGATTTCTCCTCGATGGTGGCACCCAACCCTACTGCGTCGGTCAGCCGCCGCTGTACGTCGTCGATCAATCCCTGGCGCGATTCCACCACGTTGAGTGAAGCTGCCAGCTGCTCGGTCTCCTGACGCAGGGTGTCCACCGTCGATCGCATCCGGTCGAGGCCGGCCACATCCTGGCGCAGCGCCGACACGCTGCGCTCGGTTTCGTTGAGCCAGCTGTCGGTGGTGGTCAGGCTCTCGCGGGTGCGGGCGACCTGCTCCTCGGTCCGCTTCATCTGCTCGCCGGCTTCCCGAATGGCTTCGTGACTCCGGCTCAGCATGGCAAGATCGCGGGTCGCCGAGTCGAGCCGGGGGCCAACCTCGGAGAGCTGATCTACCTTGGGCGAAATATTGCTGAGTAGACTGTCCAGTCGCTCGACCTGAGAACTGGTGGCCCGGACCTTCGCGGCCATCTCCTGAATCGCGTTGACTTCGGAGGCGAGACTGGAGACCTGTCCACCCAGATTCTCGGCCTTGCTGGTCAGGGTGAGCACAGTCTGGCTGGTTTCGCCCAGATCGCGCAGGCGACCCTCGCAGTCGCTCAGGCCGCGGCGCAGATCGGCGACCCGCTCGGTGAGTCCTTCCAGGCTCTTCTCCTCCAGCGCAATCCGCTCGGCGTTCTGCTGCAGCGCTTCCTTGAGCGCGGCGAGATCGCGTTGAGCCGAACCTTCCACGCTATCGAGCTGCTGCAGCCGGTCGGCCAGCTGGCGGCCTCGGTCGAGCAGGGTTCCCTGGGTTGAAGTGAGCGACTCCAGCCGGGCGCCGATCTCCGACAATGAACGGGCGTACTCCTCCTGCCGCTCCATGCCGGCATCCACCTGGCGCATCAGAGTGCCAAGGTGTTCGACTCGGCCGGTGGCGCGATCGATCGCTTCGCGCTGCTGCTCCAGCGCGGCCATCCGCTG
>CAZOES010000164.1:0-8013 GCA_964578865.1 uncultured Gemmatimonadaceae bacterium
GTTCGACCGGCGCTACGGCAGCGTCACGGCGGGAAACTCCTCGCCCCTTACTGACGGGGCCGCGGTCACCCTGGTCATGGATGAATCCAAAGCCCGGGCCCTGGGATACCGCCCGCTGGCTGCGATCCGGAGTTACGCACTGGCCGCGGTCGATCCTGGCTGGCAGCTGCTGATGGGCCCGGCTATCGCGGTGCCCCGGGCGCTCGATCGGGCCGGAATCACCTGGAAGCAGCTGGGTCTGGTCGAAATCCACGAGGCCTTTGCGGCCCAGGTGCTCTCCAACATCCAGGCGTGGGGATCAAAGGAGTGGGCCCGGAAGCTGGGACGCTCCGAGCCGGTCGGTGAGGTCGATTGGGACAAGACCAATGTGCTGGGCGGGTCAATCTCGATCGGCCACCCGTTCGGCGCCACTGGAGCCCGGATCGCCACTACTCTGGCTAACGAGATGGTGGCCCGCGATGTGGAGTTTGGCCTGATCTCTATCTGCGCTCAGGGCGGGATGGGGTTCGCGATGGTGCTGCAGCGTGTCTAGTTCAACGGCAGTACCGAGTACCGAGTACCGAGTTTCTCGAAGCTGGCTTGTTGCACCAGCCATGGAACTTGATCCTCAGCTACCCGGTACTCGGTACTCGGTACTCCTATGCCAGCTCTGACGATCACCCAGAACGGTTCCACCGCGGTGGTCACTATCGACCTCCCGGGTGAGCCGGTCAACAAGCTCTCGGCTGCACTCAAGACCGAGTTCGAGGAGACCTTCAACCGGTTACGCAGTGATCCCGCGGTCCAGGCCGTGGTCATCATCTCGGGCAAAGCCGACAATTTCATTGCCGGCGCCGATATCGAGGAGTTCACCAGGATCACCACTCAGGAAGAATTCACCCGGCTCTCCCGCGAAGGGCAGGAGATGCTGCAGATGCTGGATGAGTTCCCCAAGCCCGTGATTGCCGCCATCAATGGCGCGTGCCTGGGCGGCGGATTCGAGCTGGCCCTGGCCTGTGATTGGCGCATTGCCACCGATCACCCCAAGACGCAGATCGGGTTGCCGGAAGTTCAGCTGGGCCTGATTCCCGGGATCGGCGGTTGTCAGCGGCTCCCCCGGCTGATCGGTCTCTCCGCGGCCCTCGGCATCATCATGCCGGGCAAGAGTGAACCGGGTCTCAAAGCATTCAAGCTCGGTATGGTGGACGAGCTGGTGCCCAAGAGCATCCTGCTGGATACCGCGCTCAAGGCGGCCGACCGGGTCGTCAAGCAGGGCGTGCCTTCCCGGGCTTCCAAGACCGGGGCGATTGGCGCGGCATTCGACGGAAATCCGGTGGGCCGGCGATTCGTGTACTGGAAGGCGCGGAAAGACACCCTCGCCAAAACCGGTGGCCACTATCCCGCTCCACTCGCGGCGCTGGACGCAGTCGAGGCCGGGCTGGAACATGGCTTCAAGAGGGGCCTGGAGGTCGAGCACCAGAAGTTTGGCGAACTCGCGGTGGGGCCGGTCTCCCGCAACCTGGTGCAGATCTTCTTCGCAACCAATGCACTCAAGAAGGACGACGGGCTTCCGGCCGGCACCAGCGCCTCGAGCCGGCCGGTCGAGCGACTCGGGGTCATCGGGTCCGGGTTCATGGGTGCGGGCATCGCGGGGACGGCGGTGGCGACCGCCGGCATCGATGTGCGGCTCAAGGACACCGATCTCAGCCGAGTCGGCAAAGGACTCAAGGCCGCGACCGATATCCTCTCCGGCCGGCTCAAGCGGCGGCGGATCACCAAATACGAATTTCAGCGCCAGGCCGCTTTGCTCTCCGGTGGCAACGACAGCGCTGGATTCGGACGGGCCGATCTCATCGTCGAGGCGGTGTTCGAGGATCTCGAAGTAAAGCGGAAGGTGCTGGCGGAAACCGAAGCGGTGACCGAACCTGACACCATTTTCGCGACCAACACTTCGACCATTCCGATCACCGATATCGCGGCTCAGTCCAGCCGGCCCGGCAACGTGCTGGGGATGCACTTCTTTTCCCCGGTCGACCGGATGCCGTTGCTCGAAGTGATTCCCACCCAGCGGACCAGTCCCGAGACCATTGCCACTACAGTCCAGTTTGGCAAGAAACTGGGGAAGACCGTGATCGTGGTGCGAGACCATCCCGGTTTCTGGGTCAATCGGATTCTGACGCCCTACATGAATGAGGCGGGTTACATCCTCGGCGAGGGTGTGCCGATGGACGTGATCGACCGGGTGATGACCGGGTTTGGCTTCCCGGTTGGTCCGATCACCCTGCTGGATGAAGTCGGACTGGATGTTGGTGCCAAAGCCGCCAAGGTGATGCATGCGGCGTTCGGCGACCGGCTCAAGCCTTCGGATCTGATCGGCAAAATGATTGCCGACCAGAGGCTGGGCCGGAAGAATGGCAGGGGATTCTTCCTCTACCACGAGGGCCAGAAGACCGGACCGGACGAGAAGGTCTACGATCTGCTGGGGCTCCGCCCCACTGCTCCCGCTTCCACCGATCTGATCGAGAAGCGGCTGGTCTACAGCATGCTCAACGAGGCGGCGATGGCCGCCGGTGAAGGCGTGGTGCGTTCGGCCCGGGACGGAGATATCGGCGCGATTTTCGGAATCGGTTACCCGCCCTTCCGCGGTGGTCCACTCCGCTACATCGACGATCTGGGCGCCTCCAATGTGGTCCTGGTACTGCGCGAGCTGGAAGGCAAGTTGGGAAACCGCTTCACCCCGGCTGCCAGTCTCGTCGCGATGGCCGAACGAGGCCAGCGATTCTACCCCCAATCGTGACGCGGTGAGCCGCGCCGGTCGATTCGCCTTGATCGGGCTCGGCGTTGTCCTGCTGCTCTACGGCGGTATTCTGGCCTGGCTGCTGGTCAACGAAGATCGGATGATCTACTTCCCCGAACAGGGGACGGCTGAGGCACCGGGCGATCTCGCGGTCGAGAAGGTGAGTTTCCCCTCCACCGATGGTGTGCGTCTCACCGCATGGGTCGTCGTCCCACCGAACGATACCTCCCGCTGGATCCTGATCCTCCACGGCAATGCCGGCAACCTGGCCACCCCCGGTCGGCCCGAGCACGACCGCCAATTGCGGGGTCTCGGCCTGGGGTTGTTGGCATTGGATTATCGGGGGTACGGTGAGAGTGAGGGAAAGCCCAGCGAGCAGGGCTTGTATCGCGACGCCCGTGCGGCCTACGACTACCTGGTCAATCAGCGGCAGATCGCCCCCCATCGCATCGTCATTTACGGTCACTCGCTGGGGTCGGCTGTGGCGGTAGAACTCGCGACCACTGTTCCCGCCGCGGGTCTGATCATCGAGGGGGCGCTCACCTCAGTCCCTGACCGCGGCGCCGAGTTGTGGCCTCTGATCCCGGTGAGGCTGATCGCCCGCAACCGCTTCAATTCACTGGAGCGGATCGGCCGGCTCGAGATGCCGGTGCTGTTGATCCATGGCCGCGACGATATGACTATCCCGATCGCGCATGGTCGCCGCTTGTTCGATGCCGCGCCGGAGCCGAGGACATTCCTTGAAGTTCCTGGAGGCCACGACGACGCCTACTCCGTGGGAGCCCGGGAATATGAGGACGGCATCAGCCGCTTCCTTGCGACGCTGCACTAGCTTCGCGATCCTGCTCAGTTTGATCTGGCTGGGCCGGGCCAACCGCCTCGCGGCTCAAACTCTGAGCGGCAGCGTGATCGAAGGGGACAGCAGGCAACCGGTCGCGGCCGCGCTGGTGCAGCTCCTCGCCGAGAGTTCCGAAACGATCCTCGCCAGCGCTTCCACCAACGAGCAGGGCCGGTTCGTCCTTCCCTCCAATACTGCCCCGCGGTTCCGAGTCCGGATTCTCCGGATCGGTTTCCGGCCCTGGACCTCAGATCCGATGGCCCGGACCGGTCTGCCGCCGGGCGCGCTCGACTTTGCAATCCCGGTCGTGCCGGTGGTGCTCACTGAGATCACGGTCGAGACCAAGAGCCAGTGCCGCGGCTCACCGGCTGACGACCAGCGGCTGGCAGCGCTGTGGGACGACGCGCGCACCGCCCTCGCGCTTCTCCACACCGAGGATCCCCAGCGTCTCCTGGAATTCCGCAGCACCCTGACCACCCGGACGGTCGATCCCGGAAATCATCTGGTGGCCGAGAACCGTTTGCTGGCGTTTGGCCGAGGTGTCTGGCCGGTGGCCAGTCAGCCGCCTGAAAGTCTGGCCTTGAACGGTTTCGTGCAGCCCAGGGACACTGTGCTCGGGCCGATTTACTTCGGCCCCGATGTGGCAGTCTTCTTCAGCGACGCATTCATCCAGACCCACTGCTTCAAGCTGGTGGCCAATCCCGACCCCGGACTTCTGGGTCTGGGCTTCGAGCCGACCAGGGACCGCAAGCTGGTCGATATCGAAGGGGTTCTCTGGGTGGACCGGGAAAAAAACCGGCTTCGCAAGCTGGAATACCGCTATACCTCGCTTTGGAAATGGGTGCCCCGAGGCAGCGCAGGCGGCCAGCTGAACTTCGCATTTCTGGCTGACGGCAGACCGCTGCTGATCGAGTGGAGTATCCGTGCTCCGGTGGCTCGGCTGGAGAGCTGGCCGGAAGGAGCCCGGGTCCGGGATGAGTCAACCAAACCGTTCTTCGGCACCGGCAAGGTGGTGCTGCACGGATTCCGGGAGGAAACCGGAGAGGTCCGGGATGTCCGGAAGCCGGATGGCACCGTCATGTGGAGCCGGCCGGCCGGATCTGACAGCACCAACCAGAGTGGGATACCTTCAGGGCGTGTCCAACGTCCATGATCCGCCGCCGACCGAGTCGCATCTCGAGCTGCTGGCCCGAGGTCTGGGGGGCCGCTATGCGGTGGAGCGAGAGCTGGGCAGGGGCGGCATGTCGGTGGTGTATCTCGCCCGGGATAAGCGGCATGACCGACCGGTAGCGCTCAAGGTTCTGCAGGGCCGGCTGCTCACCAGCCGGGAGCACGCCGAACGATTCCTCCGGGAAATCCGCTTCGCGGCTCAGCTCACTCATCCCCACATTCTGCCGCTCTACGACTCGGGGCAGGTACCCTCTGCCTCCGGGGATCACGTGCTGTACTACGTGATGCCGTTTGTTGCCGGTGGATCATTGCGAGACCGGCTCAAGGCCGAGGGCCGGATGCCGGTCGATCAGGCCATCCGGCTGACCCGTGCCGTCGGCGCAGCGCTGGACTACGCCCATCGCCGCCACATCGCCCACCGGGATGTGAAGCCGGAGAACATCCTGCTCCAGGAAGGGGAGCCGGTGGTGGCCGACTTCGGAGTAGCCCGCGGTCTGGGTGATGACTACGAGCGCGATTCCGGAGTGACTCAGCCGGGTGTGGCCGTGGGTACTCCGGCCTACATGAGTCCCGAGCAGGCCAGCGGAGATCCGGTTGTCGACGCCCGCAGCGATCAGTACGCCCTGGGCTGTGTGTTGTACGAGATGCTCACCGGAGATCCGCCGTTCTCCGGCACCGGTGCCCGTGCTACCATGGCTCGGCAGGCCACCGAAATTCCCAAGTCGCCCCGCGTCGCCCGGCCCGAGATCCCGGTTCCGGTGGAGAACGCCGTGCTTCGGGCTCTCGCCAAAGAAGCCGGTGAACGCTTCACCTCCATCGCCGAGTTCTGCGATGCCCTGGTCACCCCGCTCTCCGGACTCCCCGAGCCGGGTGACAGCAACCAGCGCTGCATTGCGGTGCTTCCCTTCGCCAATGCCAGTCCTGATCCGGACAACGAGTACGTCAGCGACGGGATTACCGAAGAGCTGATCAATGCCCTGGCGCAGGTGAACGGGCTAAGGGTCTCCTCCAAGACTTCGGTCTTCGCCCTCAAGGGGAGGCAGGAAGACATCCGCAGCATCGGCCGGATGCTCAGTGTTTCGGCGGTGCTGGAAGGGAGTGTGCGGCGGGCCGGCGATCGGTTCCGGATCACCGCCCAGTTGAGCGACACCTCCAGCGGTCAGTTGCTCTGGTCCGAGCGGTTCGATCGCGAAGGCCAGGATATCCTGGCCCTGGAAGACGAACTGGCCCGCACCATCGTGGCCACGCTGCGGACCCAGCTGCTGGGGCACACTCCACTGGAAGACCCGGTGATGCGGCCGGCCACCCGAAACCAGCGGGCCTATCACCTCTATCTCCGGGGCCGTCACGCCTGGAACAAGCGAACCGGTCCGGGAATGGAGCAGGCGGTGCGGTTCTTCGAGCAGGCGATCGCCGAGGACCCCAACTTCGCCCTGGCCTACACCGGTCTGGCCGACGCCTACGCTCAGCATGTCGATTACCGCGCCATGCCGGTGGCGGAAGGGCTGGGCCGGGCCCGAGCCGAGGCCGAGAAGGCGATTGCACTCGATGAGTCACTGGCCGAAGCCCATACCTCGCTGGCCTGGGTGAAGTTCATTTACGACTGGGATTGGGAAGCGGCGGGACGGGAGTTTCGCCGGGCCATCGAGCTCGACCCGCGCTACGCCAGCGCCCATCAGTGGTACTCCTGGTACCTCTCGGCCATGGGCCGGATGCGTGAATCGATCTCGGAGGCGGAACGAGCCGTGGAGCTGGATCCTGCCTCGGTCTCGATCCAGCGCAGCGCCGGCTGGCTGCACTACTACAACCGGACCCCCGAGCAGGGTATTGCCCGGGTGCGTCGTGCCCTGGTGATGGACCCGGAGCTGCACGACAACCACATGATGCTCGCGGTGCTGCTGATCCAGGCGGGGCGATTGAACGAAGCGCGGGAATCGCTGACTACCGGTTTGGACATGGATCCGCACGATGCTTACGGAATGCTGATGCTGGCTCAGGTGAACCGGCTTTCGGGTCGTCACGCCGAGGCGGACGCAACCTGGGATCGGTTCCACCAGATAGCCAAAGAGCGATACATCTCGCCCACCGACTTCACTCGGCTCGCCCTGGTGCTGGGTCGCTACGAGGATGCCTGGCACTGGATCGAAAAAGCCAAGGCTGATCGCCGTGGCTGGCTGGTGTACTTGAAGGTCGAACCGATGCTGGACCCCATTCGCCGGGATCCCCGATTCCGCGACCTGCAGCGCTTTATGCGGCTGGATTGAGAGTTCTGGGGCCCCTTAAGCGTTCTCTCTAGGGGCCCAATGTGCAGCAAGTGGAAAAGCAACATCCAGACCCAAATAACCGATACATCAGCACTTACGAATCGGTCTTGGGCCAGGCCAGCCCCGGGGAACCAAAATGTGTGCTTAAGTGTTGTGTTTCTTGCTCTTGCGCCGATAGTACCGCCTCGTACTTTGAGGATCTCAGGAGCCGTGTAGTAGTGTCTAACTTCTAGACAGTTGGAGCCAATCAGTGACTGTTCCCAGCGAGATGCCCATCCGCCAATTCCCTCGGCCGCTCCGCGGCCGGGTGCGAGTGGCGTATGCGGTGGCCTGGGAGGCGCTGGTAGACACCCACACTGAGCAGGCGGTCCAGTTCATCGGCGAGTTTGCCAGCCGGCTCTCTCCGCTGGAAGCGTTGGAACTGTACTTCAAGGTCACTCCGGTGTCCGAGTCGATGCACGAGGCGATTCGGACCCGAACCCTGTCGACCATCGAACTCGACTGTCTGCCGCCGCGGGCGCCGCTTCCGGTGCTGCGTGGATGGCGCCTGCTCCGGCTCGATCTGGTCATCAAGCTGCTCAAGTATCGCCGAGCCTATCAGGACAAAACGCTCGATCTGGCCAAGATGGTGGGGGCCCAGGCGGCCGAGAAAATCACCAATACTCACGTGCGGAATGCACGCGAATTCGCCGACCTGATGTCGAGCCTGATGCCGGTCGAGAAAGCGGTGTCGGCCTATCTGCGGGCGTTTTATCTGCCGCTTGGCGCGGGGCAGGTGGTAATGCAGAGGGTGAAGGCGGCGGTGGCCGGTTCTCACCTGGCCATGGAATACAGCGCCGGCCCGGCGCCCGATCCCGAGTTACTCGAACAGCAGGCTACTGCTGAACAGCCGATTCCGCAGTGGGATGGGGAACTGCTGGAGGGGCATCGGTAGTTAATAAGGTGGGCGGTCGTCATCCCGAGCG
>CAZOES010000164.1:8113-9808 GCA_964578865.1 uncultured Gemmatimonadaceae bacterium
CGTTCGTTTCACTCACTCGGGATGACGGCAGTTCGGGCTGCCACTTACTTCAAATCACCCACCATATCCGCATTACTGGTCGACCGCTTCATCAGCGTCAGCACCTGTCCCATCGCATCGATCGGCGTCATCGGAGCCAGTCGTCCTCTGAGTGTATGAGCGGCGGCCAGCAGCGGCGGAGTGAGGAGCAGTTCCTCTCGGCGGGTGCCGCTCAACTTCAGGTCAATCGCCGGCCAGATTCTCCGCTCGGCCAGTTCCCGGCTCAGAGTCAATTCGCTGTTGCCGGTGCCTTTGAATTCCTCGTAGATCACCTGATCCATCTTTGACCCGGTGTCGATCAACGCGGTCCCGATGATGGTCAGTGAGCCGCCGCCGCGCGATTCGTCGATCCGGCGGGCACTGCCAAGGAAGCGCTTGGGCTTTTCCAGCGCGGAGGAATCGAGACCGCCGGTCATGGTGCGGCCGGTGCCCCGTTCGACGGTATTGTAGGCCCGAGCCAGACGAGTGATGGAGTCGAGGATCAGGACCACATCCTCTCCCTGCTCTACTCTCCGGCGGGCCCGCTCCAGCGTCAGCTCGGCCACCGCCACGTGCCGCTCGGCCGGGAAATCGAAGCTGGAGGCAACTACTTCACCGTAGCCGCACATCTCCATCTCGGTCACTTCTTCGGGCCGCTCATCGACCAGCAGGATCAGCAGCAGCGCTTTGGGGTGGTTCTTGGCGATCCCTTCGGCCACAGCCTGGAGCACCATGGTCTTACCGGCCTTGGCGGGGGCCACGATCAGGGCCCGCTGTCCTTTGCCGAAGGGACACATCAGATCGATCACCCGGTTGGTGTAATCGAGCTGACCAAAGCGCTTGAGACCGCAGTCGAGCTGGAGAGGAACGTCGGGGTGCACCGCGCCGAGACTGGCAAAGGCGGGACGATTGCGGACCTGTTCCGGCGCCAGGCCATTTACCGAAGTCAGCTTTTCGACCGGGGCCGCCTTGCCTCGTCCCGGTGGACGGCCGATCTCCCCGCTCAGCTCGTCGCCGCTGCGAAGGCCGTACTGGCTCACCAGCCGCGGGGCGACGTACAGGTCGCCATCTTCGGCCAAGTAGCTGAACTGCCGGCGACGCACAAATCCCGCGCCCCGGTCGGTCAGCTCGAGGATGCCCAAACTGGAATTATCTGTCATTGGTGGATGACTCAATATATCAGACTTTTCGAGTTGCCGTCTGGCGCCGAGGTCGCCCACATTCCGGGAATGATGAACCCCGCGCCAAACGTCATAGGCTCCTCTCAGTCGGTTCCCCAGGACCTGTTGTTTTACGACGGGACCTGCGGCCTCTGTCACCGCTGGGTCTTGTTCGTGGTGCAACACGATCCCGACGGCAAGCTTTTTCGCTTTGCCCCGATCGGGGGCGAGACCTGGCGAAATCTGATCGAAGGGAAAACCGGCAAGCTGCCTGACAGTCTGGTCCTGCGAACCGGAGAAGGCCGGATTCTGGTGCGGGCTGATGGAGTGTTACATATCGGAGAAAGACTGGGGGGTGGCTGGCGCGCCGCGGCGCGAGTCTTCGGAGTGCTGCCACGCTGGTTGCTGGATCTCGGATACGACGGGATCGCGAAAGTCCGAAGGCACCTGTTCGCGCCACCACCGGGTGCCTGCCCGATTTTGCCAGCCAGTCTTAGAGGCAGGTTCCTTGATTAGC
>CAZOES010000165.1:0-9768 GCA_964578865.1 uncultured Gemmatimonadaceae bacterium
GCCGCCTTGCCGCCTTGCCGCCTTGCCGCCTTGCCGCCTTGCCGCCTTGCCGCCTTGCCGCGCCTACCCCTTACTCAGCTTGCTATCCACACTGGCTGGACCCGCACCCCACACCGAGAGCAGCAGGAAGATGAACGAGAAGAGCATCACCAGCTCGCCGCGGTTCTCCCACCAGAAAATCTTGACTCCACCTTCTTTTCCACCCAGCAATCCGGCGTGCATCCAGAAATAAGCCACGGCCATTTCGCCCGAAGCGAGGAACGCTGCCCACTTGGTGAACAACCCAATCGCGATCAGAAGGCCGCAGGTGAACTCGATTGCTCCCGCCGCACCGAATCGGCTCATGTATTCCACGTGGCCGCCATCTGGACCCATCCCTCCGAACCAACCCAACAGCTTGGCCCCGCCGTGGGTGAAGAAAGCCAGACCGGCCGCAATCCGAAGTGCTGCATGCGCCGCCGGGAGATACCGTTCAGGAATTGGACCTTTCACGTCTCACTCCAGGTAAAAGTGGTTCAGTTTGCCGTCTGGCGGAATCGGATCACGACTCCTTCCACCAGTTCCGCGGTGATACGTCCTTCCGGTCTCGCATAGGTTCGGGTCGATACGTGGAGGGTTCCCTCCATCCGCTCTTCGACCGTCACCGCGGGACCGAACATCGATTCCACCTCCGACAGCAGCAAGCCCAGTCGCATACCCCCCGGGGTCGGGCCGCTCGACTGGTCCGGTCCGTCGTAGTCATCGCCCGAGAAGTCAACGTACTTGCCGAGCGCATCCCGGATTGCCTCCGGAAAGATCGCCGACTGCGGTACCCCGCCGCGGTAGCGGAGATTAAACCGGCTCCCCCCGTCAGCTCGTTGCCGCCGCACGCTCTCCCGCCGCTGTTCCGAGGCCGACGCCATGGCCGCCTGGTTGCGGCGGTCCTCCCGCTCCCGGTCTCTCCGGAGATCGTCCAGCTCGGCCTGCAACTGCCGCTTCCTGTCCCGGTCGGTCTCGTTCTTCACCAGCCGCTCCAGATCTCTCTCTCGCTTGCTTTTCGGCGTGGCCGGAGCGGTCACTTCGGTTCTGGTATCGTCGCCTGAAGTCCCGAATCCCCCACCGCCCAGCTGGAACTCGATCAAGTCATCCTTGATCTTGACCTTGGTGACCATCACCGACTCACCGGCACGCAGCGCCACGCCAAAGGTCTTGAGCCGCTGGGCATACTGGGCGTAGTCCAGCGGCCGACTGCTGGCCGGGTAGAGATCGACGCCCTCTTCTGCACCGGGCATGTCCATTCGCACCGTGACCATGGTGCCTTCGAAGGTCCGCTTGAGGGTCCGTTCGTCCTGCACCGCCCACAGATCGCCCGCTGGAGAAAGGAGCAGCAGCAGCAAACACTGACGCAGTGCCATGATTGCCCCGGTAGGTTTGTCTGATAACTTGCCGATCGTTCGCCGTTCTGTCTACGACCCTGTTCTGTCATCGTTGGGTACCCCATGTCGATGCGTTATCGCTTGCTGGGCCGCTCCGGGCTCCGAGTCTCCGAACTCTCGCTGGGGACCATGACCTTCGGACCTGAATGGGGCTGGGGAGCCACTGCCGAAGAGAGTCGCAGGATGTTCGACCTCTACGCCGAGGCCGGCGGCAATTTCATCGATACCGCTAACCGCTATACCGAGGGTACCAGCGAGAAGATCGTGGGGGATTGCGTTGCCGCCGATCGCGATCACTGGGTCGTGGCTACCAAATACACCCTCTTCAGCCGCAAAGGCGATCCCAACTTCAGCGGCAATCACCGCAAGAATCTGGTGCAGTCACTCTCCGCCAGCCTCAAGCGGCTCCGGCTCGAATACGTCGACCTTCTCTGGGTCCATGCCTGGGATTTCACTGTCGGGGTCGATGAAGTCATGCGTGGCCTCGACGACGTCGTCCGCCAGGGGAAGGTTCTCTATCTCGGTATCTCCGACACCCCGGCCTGGATCGCCTCACAGGCCAACATGCTGGCCGATCTGCGTGGCTGGACTCCCTTCACCGCGTACCAGCTGCGCTACAGCCTGATCGATCGCACTCCTGAACGGGAAATGCTGCCCATGGCTCGGGCCCTCGATCTGGCAGTGACGCCTTGGAGTGTGCTGGGAGCCGGGGTCTTGTCGGGGAAGTACAACGCCGAAAATTCCAGCGCCACCGGCCGGGCCCGCGAAGGCGCCGCCAAAGTCGAACGCAATCGCAGGATCGCCCAGGTCGTCACCGATATCGCTACGGAACTCGGCTGCGCTCCAACCCAGATTGCGATCCGCTGGGCCATGCAGCAACCCGGGGTGGTAATTCCCATCCTCGGTGCCCGCTCGGCCGACCAACTGAAGGACAATCTGGGCGCGGTCAATATCGCCCTCGGTGACGACCACCTGCGCCGGCTGAATGAGGTCAGCGCGATCGAACCCGGCTTCCCTCACGACTTCCTTGCCACCGGGGCAATCCGGGACCTGATCTACGGTGGTACCCAGTCCCAGCTGAGCATCCACCGGGGATTGTTGCAGAACGGTTGAAACGTCTGCGTCGCAACCTGAAACCTGAGCTGAAACCCCGCGTAGGGCACCCGTCTCCCGAAGTTTCCCTGCGCGGAGGTACCCACCATGAAAGCCTTCTGGACCAAAATCGGGCTAGGCGCCATCGCCGTGTTCGTCGTCGGCATGATGCTGGTCACTCTCGGGCGCCAAGCCAAGACCGCGGCTGCCGAGGCTCTGTCGACCGCCATCGAGTCCAGCGCCCGGACGGTCGCCCGAACGGCCAGTGCCTCGTCTCACATTCCCTTCGTGGTGAATGGTGAGACGCTTGGCAATGTTCGCCACGCCCACATTCAGCGCCACAATGCCGGCACTCTTCCCGAGGTGAATCTGACCGTTGAACTCGACGATGCCTCCTTCGAGGGCCAGCTGCGGGACTGCGTGCTGGTCCCCGAACAGCACCGCGATTTCGATTTCGATCGTGGCTTCGAATGCGCCCAGGGCCTCACCGGTGATCTGGTAGAGATTGGCCGAGTGTATTTCGCCAATCTCGATCTCGAGCGCCCCATCAAGGTCGATGGTGACGTGGCCGCCCACATGCAGAAGGGCGATCCTTTCGAGGCCACTGCCGACGCCGGTGGTGCGGTGAAGGTGAATGCGACCAATGAGGGCGGAGAAATCGTCCGGCTGCTGGCCGATCAGCACGGGGCCAACATCAAGGTGAACGACGAGTTGGGGCGCGCGGTGCTGCGGCTCTTCGCCGACAGCAACGGCGCCAGCATCCGGGTGAAGGGCAAGGACGGCCGCGACATCGTTCGGCTGGAAGCGGGCGAGGGGAAGTTCTCGCTCTCGGTGGACACCGCTGCCGCCCATTGACAGACTGACCAGCAATCCGTAGACTGTCTCCCCTCTGGGAGTCGCGTCCCGTTGGCAAGGTTGGCCTGAAGTTGGCCGCCCCGGTTCCGGTGTGGGAGCACCGAAACCACCACGGTGACGCGACTTTCGTTTTTGGACCCGTTTTGAGGCTGAAAATGCCACTGAGCTTCGACCGAATTCAGCACACCGGCTACTGGAGCCAGCGCCAGTCTATTCCGACCGGCGCGGTCACTGGGGCCGTGATCCATATCCTGCACAGGGTGCCACCGCCCGGGGCTTAGGTCCCAGAGCGAATGGCAAGGGAAATCGCCCCACCTGTGCAGGCTCGACAGGTGGGGCGATTGGTTTTTCAGGACTGGAATGACACTGGCCGGCGGGGCTGTTCCCGCGAACGGTGGAACGCGACTCCCAGGACGTGTGGTTCAGGTCCGTCGCGCCGGTGTCTTCGCTCTGGTCCGAGGAGGTCTCCATGCTGGATCCCCGTACTCTCTGGCTCACTCTGCCGGAGGATCGCTACGAGCCGACTCCCGCGTTGCGGCGGGCGGAGCGCGCGCTGTTCCCGCTGCTCCGGAGTACGGCGGCGCCGCGGCCCGTTCGGTCGAGCGGGCTGACGGAGGTGGGCGTGTGAATCGATGCCGCTGCCGCGGCTGACTCCTCCAAGTGTCGCAACTCCTTTGTGATCCACGATATGGGATTGATGCATCAGGGGTGCTCACGGCACTGGCCTTGCTACCCTGCAGTTTCGAACTGCATTGCGAGGCCGGTGTTTGGCCTCGGGATGGCTGTCAAGCTGTTGTAGAACAGCGAGTTACGGCTATTGCCTGATTTCAGGGCGCAGCCGTGGCTAAACCAGCGAACCGCAAGGTCTTGTGAGCAGCCTGGAGAGCCAGACAACCGAGCAAGCCCAGAAACCGGGCTCCCCCGACCGGCAGGACGCCATGCCGGTGGGCACTGTCACGGCACTCATGGCTATTTACGGGCTTACCTACCTGGTCTGGGAACGGGCCGGCTGGGGGTCCGATCCGGTTCGGGAGATCGTGGGCACGGCGGCCTTCATGCCGCTCAATCTGCTCACTGGAATTCTCTACCTGCTCGCCAGCCGGAAACACGAGCTTGATAGCGGCGTTCGTCAGGCCCTCGCGTTGCTGGGTCTGGGATCGCTGGCCGTTCTCGCCGGCAACTCCATCTCGCTCTATCACATCGTCGCGCTCAAGGAGAGTCCCACCGTCTCCTGGGCTGATGCGTTCTATTTGGGCGACAGCTTCCTGATGCTCGCCTCGCTACTCTCTTTCCCGCTGGCTCGGCGGATCCGGCTGGAGAAACTGAAATTCTCGCTCGATGCCGCCCTGGTGCTGGTGGGTGGCGCGGTGGCGATCTGGTATTTCAACGTGCGCCCCTCGGCCGCGGCGTCGTCCGGCGGCTTCGCCGGGACCTTGCTCGCCTTTGCCTATCCGTTGGCCAATCTGCTGGTCCTCCTCGGCATCACCACCGTGATGCTGCGCGGGCCGCTGGACCAGAATCGGGTCGCCTTCCGCCTGCTGGTCGGATCGATCCTGGTCAGCATCGTCGCCGATCTGACCTTCAACCTGGTGCTGATCGAGACCGGCCAACGGTCCGCCGCCTGGGTCGATGCGGTTTATCTGCTCTTCTATCTGCTGGCCACCGCCAGCGGTGAGATGTACTACCGGAAACCGGTGCCCCGGAGTCTGGGGGCCCAGGAATCGCCTACTCGCTCTCAGCCGTTGAGCCCGCTGCCCTACGGGGCCATCGTGTTCACCTACGGTCTGCTCCTGCTCGCCGCGGTGCGCCCCTGGAAGGATCCCATCAGCGGCATCGCAGTCGGCGCCGTGATGATGACCGCGCTGGTGCTGGTGCGTCAGGTGCTCGCGGTTCGGCAGAATGTGCGGCTCCTGGCCGAGAACGCCGCTCGAGCCAACGAAGCCCGCTTCCGCTCGCTGGTGCAGAACTCGTCGGACGTGATCATGGTGATCAAGCCCAACGGGACCATCCGCTTCGTCAGTCCTTCAGTGGCCCGGGTTCTCCGCTACGACCCGGCTCCCCTGATTGGTCGTGGTTTTGTCGACCTGCTTGATCCGGAAGATCGCGACCGGGCTCGGGGCTATCTCCGGGACGCCACTGAGAATGTGGGCGTCTCGGCCCCCACCGAGTGGCGTTTCCGACAGCCCGATGGCTCCTGGCTCCATGCCGAAGTTATCGCGACCAACCTGCTGCACGATCCGACGGTTCGCGGCATCGTGCTGAACACCCGGGACGTGTCCGATCGGAAGCGGCTGGAGAAGGAACTGATGCACCAGGCCTTCCATGATCCGCTCACCGGGCTGGCCAACCGCGCCCTGTTCCGCGATCGCGTGAGTCACGCGCTGGCCCGGGCCCGGCGTCAGGGTCTGCCTATCAGCGTGCTCTACCTCGATCTTGACGATTTCAAGAAGGTGAACGACAGCCTGGGCCACAGCGAGGGCGACCGCCTCCTGGTGGTCGCGGCCGAACGCTTCCGCATCAGCGCCCGGGCCGGTGATACCGTCTCCCGTCTGGGCGGCGACGAGTTCGCGGTCCTGATCGAAGATGGTGCCGATGTCGAAGGCGTTACTTCGGTGGTCGATCGGCTCACCGAGGCCATGACCCGTCCCTTTGTGCTGGGCGGCAACGAGGTCATGGTCAAAATGAGTGTGGGCGTCGCCACCGCCGGCCCGGAAGACACCGCCGACGATCTGCTCCGCAACGCCGACATGGCGATGTACACTGCCAAGCGACGGGGCAAGGGCCGCAGCGAGACCTATCAGGCCCACATGTACACCGATGTGAAGCACCGGGGCGAAATGGAAACCGCGCTCCGGGCCGCCATTGAAGGCGAGGAGCTGTACCTGGCTTACCAGCCGATTTTCTCGCTCCAGAGCGGTAAGCTGGAAGGAATCGAGGCCCTGGTACGCTGGGAGCACCCCCAGTTCGGTCACCTCCTGCCGCAGCACTTCGTGCCGCTGGCCGAGGAGACCGGCCTCATCGTTCGCATGGGCCGCTGGGTGCTGCGGGAGGCCTGCCGGCAGGCTCAGGTCTGGCGCAGCGCGTTCCCCGAGACGCCGCTCACCGTATCGGTCAACATCTCCGGCCGTCAGCTCACCGAGCTGGATCTGGTCGCCGAGACCCGCATGGCTCTGGCCGAGACCGGTGTAACGCCTGAAGCGGTGGTTCTCGAGATCACCGAGGGTGTCCTGATGCAGCAGACCGGCTCGGTGCTCGAACAGCTCAAGTCGCTCAAGGCGTTGGGGGTCCAGCTTGCCATCGACGACTTCGGCACCGGTTACTCGTCACTCAGCTACCTGCAGCGATTCCCCATCGATCTGATCAAGATCGCCCGGCCCTTCGTGGAAGACGTCACCGCCGGAGTCGACAAATCGGCTCTGGCCCGCGCCATCATCGGTCTGGGAGACACACTGCGGCTCCGCACCGTGGCCGAAGGCGTCGAGACTCCGGAGCAGTGCTCCGCCCTCCGCCTGCTCGGCTGCAGCATGGGGCAGGGGTACTTCTTCGCTCCCCCGCTGCCTCCGGCCGAGGTGGCCCGTCTGCTGGCTCAACCCCGCAAGGAGCTTCCGGCGCCTGCCCCCGGCGGCGGATCGTTCTCCGATGCTGCCTGAGCCGGTTCAGCCACGGGCGGCGAGCCAGCGGGCGGCTTCGTAGTAAATCGGGATTCCTGCCAGGATGTTGAACGGGAACGTGATGGCCAACGCACAGGTCAGGTAATAGGTCGGATTGGCGCTCGGCAGGGTCACCCGTACCGCCGGTGGTGCCGCGATATACGAGGCGCTTGCCGCCATCGCTCCCAGCACCGCCGCGCCTCCCGCCGACAGTCCCGCGAGGTGTCCCAGCCCCACACCGAGGAGGCCATGCCCGATCGGCACGAGGATGCCGAAGGCCAGCAGCTTGGCACCCACGGTCTTCAGGTCGCCGATCCGGCTCCCCGCCACAATCCCCATCTCCAGAAGGAACAGGCACAGCGCGCCCCGGAAGATCGGTCCCTTGGTGTCGAAGAACCCTTCCACCGACTTCCAGTTCGCCTCGCCCATCGCCACGCCGATCAGAAGACCGCCGACCAGGAGGATCATGGTCCGGCCGGTGAGCACCTCGTGCAGCACCTCCTTCGTCGACTGGTGTTGTCCCGCTGTCTGGAGTGCGCCGATCGCCAGCGCGATGTGAATGCCTGGACTCTCGAGCAGGGTCAGCAGCGTGGGCATGAAGCCCTCGGGAGCCGCGCCCATCTGGGTGACGAAGTTCTGGGCTGCGATGAACGTCACCGCCGAGACCGAGCCGTAGTGCGCCGCCAGCGCCGCCGCGTCGGCCGCGCCCAGCCGCGCCAGGTGGCGGGCCGTGAGGTAGGCGGTGACCGGGGTGACACACCCGAGCAGCAGGGTCACACCCACCGGGGCGATGATCGTCGCGAAGCTCGCGTGCCCCAGTTCCACGCCGCCCTTGATGCCGAGGGCGAAGAGCAGGTACGCGCCGAGCCCGGCGTAGATGTCCTTGGGAAGGCTGAACTCGCTCCGGACCAGCTTGGCCACCACGCCGAGTGCGAAGGCCAGCGCGATGGGCGAGAGCAGGTTCTGCGCGAGGACATTCATCGCGTTCCCTCCCCGCCCCGGAACTTGGCCCCCCGCAATACCTGCACCTCGCTCCGCCAGGTGATCAGCGAATGGTTGGCGAAGTAGGTCTCCGCCAGGTGGGAGAGGATGCGGTCGGACACTTCGGCCGTGGTGATCACCTCGATGCGGACGTGCTTTCCCTGCCAGTCGGCGGCGTGGGTGCCGCGGGTGCCTTCCCCTTCCACTTCGCCCAGGGTGTAGCCCCGCGCCCCCAGCCGTCGCAAATCGGCAATCAGGAGGTCGCGCAGCACGTGCTCCGCGATGATCGTGACCAGGTCCATCCGTTCGGGTGTCATGGCGCTCCTCTCCACCTCGGGTTGTGGGGTTTACAGCTCGCGCACCGCGCCGGTGGCGAGGTCGTAGACGGCGCCCGCGATCAGCAGCTTCCTCTCCTTGACCAGCTGGGTGAGCACCGGGGAACTCTCCAGCAGCTTGGTCTGATAGTGCACGTTGGCGGCGACCGCCTGCTCCACATCCGTCCCCGCCCCGGTGATGGCCGGCCGGATGTGCTGGTAGAGGGCGCTGATCTGGCCCGGTACCGGTTCACCGGCCAGCGAGGCCATCACTGCGCCGCAGGCGGAATGGCCCAGGACCAGGAGCACCTTCGCGCCCAGTACCAGGGTGCCGAACTCGAGACTCGCGATCTCCTCCGAGGTGACCACATTGCCGGCGTTCCGGCAGACGAAGACGTCCCCGAAGCCCTGGTCGAAGAGGATCTCGACCGGCAGCCGGCTGTCGGCGCAGGTGAGTACCGCCGCGAAGGGCGTCTGCTTCGCGGCCACCGCCCTGACCCGGGCGAGGTCGCGGTGCGGGCCGCTGCCCTTGCCCGCGACGAAGCGGCGGTTGCCTTCGCGTAGCGCCTCCAGCGCCGCCTCGGGGGTGGCCGGCTCGTCGCCGTCCCGATATCGGAGCGACGGGGGCAGGAGCTGGCCCGCGCTGAGGAGGGTTGGGGAGAGGGCCAGGGCGGCCGTGGTCAGGCTGACGCGCCGCAGCATCTCGCGGCGGGTGTTGACGGTCTCGGAAGAAGCGGTCATCGGGTGCCTCGGTCGAAGAAAAGCCCGCTCCACAGAGCGGGCCGGGGTGAATGAGCCAGGCTAGGTTGGTGGTCCCATCGCGGCGCCGGCGGACGGATCGTCACGCCGTCGCCGCCCTCCCGCCCCGCCGGGACACCACGGCGGAGGCGGCGATCGCAATCGTCAGGATCCCGGCAATCACCAGGAGTGAGATCGTCGGATCGACTTTGAGAGGCGTCTGAATCAGCAGCATCTTGATTCCCACGAATGCCAGGATCGCGATCAGCGCCGGCTTGAGGTACCGGAACCGGTCCATCGACCCGGCCAGGCAGAAGTACAGCGCCCGGAGGCCGAGGATCGCGAAGACGTTCGAGGTCAGCACCAGGAACGGGTCCGCCGTGATCGCGAAAATCGCCGGGATCGAGTCGAGCGCGAACACCAGGTCGGTGATCTCCACCAGCACCAGAGCCAGGAAGAGCGGGGTCACCGCCCGCCGTACACCCACCCGGGACAGGAACCGCGGTCCCTTGTAGTCGGGGGTCACCGGCACAATCCGGCGGATCAGCCGCAGCACCGGATGCGTGGCCGGATCCACCGGGGCGCTCCCCATGAACGCCATCTTCACCGCGGTGAGCACCAGGATCGCGCCGAAGACCGTCGGCACCCAGGCATACTGGTGGATCAGTTGCGCCCCCACCGCGACCATGACGCCGCGCATCACCAGCGCCCCCAGGATGCCCC